>PXSD01000018.1:10754-20142 GCA_003023165.1 Halobacteriales archaeon QS_9_67_15
CCGACCGCGAGCGCGGCGGCGATGCGCCGGTTGCGCGTCGATGCGCTCGCCGGGTCCGTGCGGACGAGCGCGTACAGCGAGGCGTTGATCCAGATAAATGGATAGAGCCACATGCGTAGGCCGAGACCGGAGTTGAGCGTCTGCGACCCGAACAGGGCGTACGCGAGCAGGAGGACGACCTCGGTGTTGAGTATCAGCGCGCCCCACAGTAGTGTCCCGCGGCGCGGGCGGAGCCTGTCACCGAGCGCGCTGGTGTCGAGCGTTGACATGATTAGAGGGCGAGTGCGTCGACGACGATGGCCAACAGGAGCGTCCCGAGGTAGGCGTTCGAGGCGTGGAACGCCCGGAACGCCGCCGACTCGGTGCGCTCGCGGTGCAGCCGGAGGACGGCCCAGAGGAAGACGCTGCCGAACAGGCAGGTCGTCGCCGCGTACACCCAGCCGAGGTCCGTCAGCGCCGCCAGCCCGACGGCCGCGACGAGCGTCGCCGCGAGGTAGTAGAGGATGTGCTTGCGAGTCGCCGCCTCGCCGCGGACGACCGGCATCATCGGGAACCCGCCCTTGGCGTAGTCCTCCTTGTAGGCGAGCGCGAGGTTGTAGAAGTGCGCCGGCGTCCACAGGAAGATGACGCCGGCGAGGGCCAGCCCCGGCATGCCGAAGCCGCCGGTGACCGCCGCCCAGCCGATGAGCGCGGGGAGCGCGCCCGCGAACCCGCCGATGACCGTGTTCTGGACGGTGTTGGGTTTGAGCACCAGCGTGTAGATGACGCTGTAGAAGAGGATGGCCGACAGGCCGAGCGCGGCCGCGAGCAGGTTCACGCCCGCGAACACCGCGAGCGAGAGTCCGGCGAGGGCGACGCCGAACGCGACCGCTCGGCGGACCGGGATCTGGTGAGTCGCGATCGGTCGGTCCGACGTGCGGTCCATCTTCTTGTCCGTCTCGCGTTCGAGGACGTGGTTGAACGTCCCCGACGCGCCGATGGCGAGGACGCCACCACCGAGGGTAAGCACGACCGTCCGGACGGTCAGGTCCGCGCCGCCGGCAGCCGCCAGCGCCATCCCCGCGGCGGCGACGAGACAGAGCAGCCACATCAGGCGCGGTTTCGTCAGGCGGAAGTACGCCGACGCGGTCCCAGCGACGCGCTTCCCGAACGAGAGGTCGGCCGGCGACGCGGCCGGAGAGTCGGCGGTCGCGTTCGGGTCTGTCTCGGAGGCGTCCGCGATGTCGACGCCCGGCTCGACCGCCCACCCGTCGTCGGGCGCGTCGGCGGTCTCGGGCTCGAGCTCCCACGCGAGCGCGACGACGAGCGCCGAGAACAGGACCATCCCGACGACCAGATGGGCACCCGTCGAGAGAGCGGTCTGACCGCCCGTCGCGACGAACGCGCCCAGCCCGACCTGGACGGGGAAGAGCACGACGCCGAGCCCGACTGCGGCGAGGACGCGGCGCCGGATGCGTCCGCGTTCGTGGACGGCGGCGACCGCGGTCGCGAGCGCGAGGCCGCCGACGAGCAGCGCGACGGTCCGGTGACCCCAGGCGACGAGGAGCGCGGGCTCCGAGAGCGTGACCGGCCCCTGACAGACCGGCCACGCTGAACACGCGCGGGCGGCGTCTGCGATCGACGCCGTCGCCCCGGCGGCGACGAGCAGGTAGACGCCCATCGCTGTGGCTGCGAGGAGGTTCGAGAAGTCCGGTGATAGTGCGCGTTTGGACACGTTGAAGCCCCCGCTGTTACCCCGACTTCGGGGCGTTCGCACTTAGTGTCCGCGCTTCGTCGCCGTCCGCGCTCGCGAGCCCCGCGCACGTTCGGGGAAACGGTCATTCCGCGGTGTCATCACGTTCCCGACATGGAGGCGGGATTCAGCACGTTAATATGCGGACAATCCCAAGCCCGACTTACGAATGAAGGGTAAACGCGTCGCACTCCTGGCGCTGTTCGCGGCCGCCCTGGCAGCGATGGCGATAGAGCCCGCCGCCGCCCAGTCGGCCGACACCACGACGGAACGGCTCATCTGGGACCTGAACAACCAACTGTTGTACATCGCCGTCCCGATCACGGTGCTCGTCGAGGCGATCCTCTTCTACACCGTCTGGAAGTACCGGAACAACGAGTCGCCGCTCCCGACGAAGGAGAACCGGCGCCTCGAGATCACCTGGACCGTCGCGACGGCCGTCATCCTGCTGTTCGTCGGCGTCGCCTCCTACCAGGTGCTCGCGGAGCCGTACGTGACGGCGACATCCGCCGACTCGGGCGTCGACACCGTCGCCGAGGACGAGGAGGTCATGGAGGTACAGGTGACCGCCCAGAAGTACAACTGGCAGTTCTACTACCCCGAACAGGACGTCACGAGCGCGAACACGCTGGTGATACCGGAGGAACAGCCGGTGCGGTTGAACATCACGTCCAAGGACTGGCTCCACGCGTTCCACGTCCCCTCGATGGGACTGAAGTCCGACGCGTTCCCCGGCCAGTCGAACTACATCCTCACCAAGGCGACCGACACGGGCGAACACCAGCTGTACTGCGCCGAGTACTGCGGCGCCGGGCACTCCCAGATGCTCGGCACCGTCGAAGTACGCAGCCAGGACGAGTTCCGGACCTGGATGAACGAGAACAGTGAGTCGGCCGACATGAGTGCGAACGAGTCGACCGGCAACGGGACGAGCGCCATCTCGCCCTGACGACACACAGACCGTCTTTCTTTACTGTCCGACTGCTCCGGGAGCGAGGCGCCCGTGAATCCGGCTCGGAGAGCCGCGCCTCTCCGGCCCCGAGCCGGTTAGTGGGCTTTTGAACGAGCCGTTCGTACGAGCGCGCAATGGACTACTTCGAGGACCTCACCGTCGGCGAGACCGCCGAGTTCGGCACCTACGAGGTGACCGCCGACGAGATGACGAGCTTCGCCGAGCAGTACGACCCACAGCCCTTCCACACGGACCCGGAGGCCGCCGCCGAGACCCCGTTCGGGGGCCTCGTCGCCAGCGGCTGGCACACCGCGTCGGTGACGATGCGGCTGCTCGTCGACGATCACCTCTCCGAGGGAGCGGCGCGCGGCGCGCTCGGTGTGGACGACCTCCGGTGGCGCCGGCCAGTCAGACCCGGCGACGAGCTGACCGTCCGGACCGAGATCGTCGACAAGGAGGACTGGGACGACGAGAACGGTCTCGTCTCAATCGAGATCACGACCGAAGTCGACGGTGAGACAGTCCTCTCGATGGTCGGGCTCGTCCTCTACGAGTGTCGCGACCCGGCGTGAGACGACTGCGAAGAGAGTGTGGCGGGAGAGACGGCGCCGCACTCAGTTCCCGGCGACGAGGCCGGCTTCGGGCGCTCCCTCGCGTTCCGTGTAGTCCTGGAGGAATCGTTCGCCGCGCTCCGTGATCCGGTAGACGACCTCCGCACTGACCGGTTCGATGAGGTCGTCCTCGACCAGTCTCTCGACCCGTCGCTCGGTGTACTCTGTCGGCATTCCCAGACGGTTGGCGATGATCGGAACGTACGTCGGTCGCTCGTCGGAGAGGTGACTCAGGATCGCTGCGTCCGCGCCGCGGAACCAGTCCGGGTGCTGTGACATCGGTCTACCCAGCGTACAATGTGCCTTGTTTACGTATAACACTATCGCCCGAATACTCCGGGCGGGTCAGAGTCGCCCCACGGCAACAGCCAAAACCCGACAAGTCCTAAGAGGGGAGAAGGGACGTGACAGGGAGTATCGACGGTCGGCCGACGGTACTCGTCGTAGACGACGAGACGGAGACGCTCCCGTCGACGCCCGACCGACAGCTCGACACGAAACGGTCGAGCGACCCGAAGCTATAGTAGAATTTGAAAGCGTTTGCACGGTCGATCGCACGAGGTCGTGCGATCGTCCGAGCGATGTCTTTCAAATTCTACTATAGAGGGCTTCTTCGCCGTCGTCTCGAAGCTCGCCGTCATCGAGTCGGAGCTCACGCCCGCAGAACTCGCCGAGGGCGGCGAGTACGAGCGGCACAAGCGCGAGGCCGAGCGACTGGGACGCGAACTGCAGAAGTCCTACGACGACTTCGCGGAGATCGTCGACACGTTCAGAGACACCGGCCGCAACTCGAAGTAGGCGGATGAACAGCCGGTCTGGGACGGCGATCGGGTACTACAGGTCGTCCAGCACCGCCCGGACTGCGTCCCAGTCCGGTCGCCCGAACGGGTCGTCGGCGACCCACGAGTGCCGGACAGTAGTGTTCGTATCGATCACGAACACCGCGCGCTTCGACACGTCGCGGTGGCCCGCGAGTTCGTCGTAGCGGACGCCGTAGCGCTCGCTGACCGCGCCGTCGCTGTCGGAGAGAAGCGGAAAGGGGATGTCGTACTCCCGGGCGAACGCCTGGTGGCTGAACGCGCTGTCGCGCGAGACCGCGAACACCGTCGTGTCGCCCGCGACGTCGAACCAGCCGAGGTTCCGGATCGTGCGCAGTTCCTCGGTACAGGCCGGGTGGAAGTCGAACAGGTAGAACGCGAGGACGACGGGGCCGCTCCGCGTGTGGTCGGCGAGCATGAACTCGCGGACCTCGTCACCGTCGGTCCCCGGGAGAATGAAGTCGGGCGCGGCGTCTCCGTCTGTGAGCATCGCTCGTCTCACAGGTTCGGGGGACCCGTAGATAAATGGACGGGTGAGGACGTGTCGCCGGAAGCGACAGAGCTATTCGGCCGCGTCCGATATCGAGTGCCAACACAGATGCTCCAGGGCGCGACGCTCGAACGTGTGGGAATCGACGCGGTCGCTCTCAAGCCCGCCGAGGTCGACGTCGAACGCGCCGTCGACCTCGACGTAGACACGCTCGCCGTCGACTACGAGGGCCACGAGCACCTGCCAGCCGCCGAGACGCTGGCGGACCTGGCCGCCGAGGCCGACGTGCGCGTCACGACGCCCGTCCGCGCCGACGGCTTCGACCCGCTGGGCGACGACGGCCTGGCGAGCGCGCTCCCCGAGCGCGTCCGGCGCGTCCTCGTCGCCGGTCACCCCGCGTACCTCACCGACACCGAGCGGGAACGGGCAGTCGCGCCGCGCCTGAGCGAGGCCGCCGACCAGTGTCGCGACCCCTGGGTCGGCACCGAAGGGATCGAGCGGATCGCCCTCGCCGTCGGCGGGACGCAGTTCGAGCTGCTCGGTCCCGGCACCGACCGCCGCCTCCGCGCGCTCAGGCAGGCCGGCTACGACGGCGAGGTCGCCGTCTACGCGCCGACCGTCCTGACCGACGACGAAGACGGCGTGCTCGATGCACTCGGAGCCTACGCGGCCCGGCGCGGACCCGTCGCCTCGGCGCTCCCGGACGGCGCACCGACCGACGCCGCCGCCGAGGGGCGCGCTCGCGAAGTCCTCTCGCAGGCCGTCCGCGACTACGGACTCGTCGGCGGGGTCGACGACGTGTCCGAGCGCGTCGACGAACTGAAATCTGCCGGGGCGGACCGGATCATCGGCTACCCGGCCCGCGGACTCGACCCGATCCTGTAGATGACGCCGCGCGTCGCCGTCGTCGGCGCCGGTGCGCTCGGCGTCACGGCCGCACACGACCTCGCGAGCCGCGACGCCGACGTGACCCTCTACGAACGCGATGAGGTGGCCAGCGGCGCGTCCAGCCGCGCGGCCGGCATCGCCTACGACGCCTTCGCCGGAGACGTGGACGCCACCGTCGCCGAGCGCGCGCTCGAACGCTTTCGCACGCTCGACGCCGGGGGAGCCATCGACTTCACCGAGCACCCGTACGTCTGGCTCGCGCGAGCGGGCGACGACCGCTGTGCCGACGCAGTCCGCGAGAGCGTCGAACGGATGCGCGCCAGCGGTCGGAACGTCGAACTCCTCGACGGTGACGCACTCGGCGACCGGTTCCCCGCACTCGCGTCGGTCGAGGTGGCGGTCGGCGCGGTCGCACACGACGCCGGGTACCTCGACCCCGCGACGCACGTCCACGCGATGGCCGAGCGAGCCGACGCCGCGGGAACGACCGTCGAGACGGAGACGAGTGTCTCGCTCACCGGCGACGGGACGGCGGTGGAGACGCCCACGGGGCGCGAGTCGTTCGACGCCGTGCTGGTCGCGGCGGGCGCGCACACGAAGCGGCTGCTCGCGGGCGTCGACGTCCCGGTCCCGATGAAACCCTACCGCGTGCAGGCGCTCGTGACCGACCCGGTCGGCGGGGCCGACGCGGTGCCGACGTACTACGACGCGACGGAGAGCCGCTACGCCCGACCGCGCGACGGCGGCCTGCTCGTCGGCGACGGCACGCAGGAGCGGGAGTTCGACCCCGATGACTACGACACCGACGCCGACCCGGCCTTCGAGCGGGCGTCGCTCGACTGGCTGGACGAGACGCTCGGCGGCGAGACGGCCGAGAACGGACTCGACTGTCGTCGCTCCTGGGCGGGACTCTGTACCGCCACGCCCGACCGCGATCCGCTGCTCGGTCGAGTACGGCCGAGCCTGTACGTCGGCACGGGCTGGCACGGCCACGGGTTCATGCGCGCGCCGGCACTGGGCGAGCGCGTCGCCGACCAGATCCTCGGCGGCGATGGGATCGGCCCGTTCGATCCGACCCGGTTCGAGGGCGACGAGTCGTTCGAGGTCGTCGAGGGGATGGCCGTCGAGGAGTAGCAGCGCGGACCGGTTCGCCGACGCGACGCGCTATTCTTCGGCGTCGGCCGCGTTCGTCTCGGTGTCGTCTGCCTCGTCGCCGGCGGTGGCGGTCGTCTCGGCGTCGAGCGCCTCGGCGTCGGTTTCGTCGACGCCCTCGGTCTCGAGCGCCTCGTCCACGTCGTCGGCGACCGGGTCCTCGGCCTCGGGGACGCGGACTTCGAGCGTCCCGTTGTCGCGGAGGGTCGCCGTCGCGGCGGCGGCGTCGACGCGCGCGTCTTCGGGAAGTTCGACGCGGCCGTCGAGCGCGAGCCCGCGACCGGGATAGCGCATCTCGAAGCCCTCGTGGAAGCCGCGGAAGCGGTCGATTCGCACTTCGACCGCGCCGTCGTCGTACTGCACCTGCACGTCCGAACTCCGGACGCCCGGCGCGTCGAAGACCGCGAGGTACGCGTCTTCGCTCTCCAACAGATCGACCGGCAGGGGCGTCTGCTCCTGGGCCCGCCCCATCGCGCGGCCCACGTTCTCCAACACGGCGTTCCCTAGCGACTCGCCGATGTCGCGAATCATGCTCATACCCGTCGCTTCGGACGGTATCGCCTTCAGGATTGTGCCCGCGGCCGCAGGACAGAACGCGCGCAGTCGAGCGGGCGGCGACCGAGTGGTCGACCTAGAGTTCGATCACTTCGAGACAGTCGGTTCCGCCACAGACCGGACACTGGAGGTTGTCGACGGAGTGGTCGTCGGGCACGTCGTAGGTGTAGTGGTTCTCGAACATGTCGAGGAAGCAGTCCTCGCTCGTGCACGTGACTTCCTTCGTCGGTGGCATACCCGCGGATTCGGGCGGCCGACGGATACTGTTTTCGCCACCGTGCGACGCGCGGAGCGGCCCCCGGAGAGACACACCGGAAAGGCGAACTTTCATATCGGACGAACGAGAGGACCGTGGTATGAGTTCGCGTGTTCTGGGCGTGGATTTCAGCGGGGCGAGTGACGCCGGGCAGTCGATCTGGTTGACGGAGGCGCGACACACGGCGGACGGACTCGTCGTCGAGGACTGCTACCGCGCGGCCGACGAGTGGGGCGTCGACCGGGAGCGGGCACACGACGGCCTCCGTGAACGCGCGAGCGACGACTTCGCAGTCGTCGGGATGGACTTCCCGTTCAGCCTGCCGCAGGCGCTCCTCGACGAGCACTGCGGTGGGACCTGGCGCGGCCTCGTCTCGTGGCTGACCGGCGACGGCCCCGACGATCCCGACACGTTCGCCTCGACCTGTCGGTCGACGGCGCGGGGCTACACCCGCGACGGGACTGCCGCGCTCCGCCGGGAGACCGACCTCCGACGAGCGGCGCTGTGTCCATACGGCACTCGCGTCCAGTACCAGACCTTCTACGGGGTCCGGAACGTCCTCGCCGGACTGGCCGAGGACCCGGACGTGGCCGTCGCACCGATGCAGTCCGGCGGGCCGACTCGCGTCGTCGAGGTGTATCCCGCGGCGACGTTCGGCTGGCTCGGGCTCTACCGCGAGGGATACAAGAGCGACCATCGCGAGCGTCGCGAGACGAACCTGGCCGGGATCGAGGCCTGTAGCGTCGACGTGGGCGAGTTTCAGGAGCCCTATGAGACGAACCACGACGCGCTCGACAGCCTCGCCGCCGCGGTGTCGGCCGGCCGCGTCGACGCCGACCCGCCACGGCACGGCCCTCGCGAGGAAGGCCACATCTACGTTTGAGGCTGTCGAGGGGTCTACGCCGGCGGATCCAGCGCGCTCATCCGCAAGCCAGGGATATTTCACTCCCCAGTCGTACTCCGTAGCATGAGCGACGAACACGGCGGATTCGAGGGCGTCCGCGAGAACCTCGACCGCCGCCACGGGCGCACCAGCGGCCCGTTCGACCCCACAAGACTAATACCGGGAGACTCGAACCGTCCCGACAGCACAGATGCCACCGACCGTAGCCGTCACGCACTACCCCGAGGGTGCGGGACACGCGACCCGGATGGCAGCAATCGCCAAGGCCATCGAGGCTAACGGCGGGACAGTGCGGATGGCCGGCGGCGGCGCCGGCACCGAGTTCGTCGCACTCGACTACCGGGCGTGGCTCTCGGCGACCGACCCGGACGCGCTGGTCACCGACGACATGTTCGCGGCGATAGCCGCCTCCCGGTGTGACGTCCCGCTGTACGTCCTCAAACACGACATGCCGGGGTTGTACGACGACCTCGCCGAGCGGACGGGCGCCCGCTTCCACACCCGCTTTCAACTCTCGAGCGCCAGCGAGTTCTTCTACCCGGTGGTCTGGCCGGAGTCGTCGGCCGACCCCGACCGCGCGACGCGCGTGCCGCCGGTCGCACTCGACGGCCAGGCGCCGGTCGAGGACGGCCCCGATGTCGTCGTGGTCCCAAGTCACTACTCTTCGCTGTCACGCATCGCAGAGCACCTTGACCGACAGGGGTACGACGTGCTCGACGTGGCCGACGACGACTGGGAGGCGGTCCCGTCACTGTTACCGTACATCCGGGCGGCCGACGTCGTCGTCTGTTCGGGCTACTCGACGATCATGGACGCGGCCGTCGCCGGGACGCCCTGCGTGGTCCACCCTGCGACCGACGAGCAAGATGCTGTCGCGGACTGGCTGGAGCGGTTCGAGGTGACCGGGTTCACCGTCGCGCCCGACCCGATCGACGTACTCGACGCCGTCGCCGCGCCGCCGCCGGCCCCGAACTTCCGGAACGGCGCGACGGTTATCGCGCGACGAGTGCTGACGGACCGGCCGCGCCCC
>PXSD01000019.1 GCA_003023165.1 Halobacteriales archaeon QS_9_67_15
ACAGGGACGTTACAGAAAACATTCACGCCGGAAGCACCCCCAACGATGTCGTCTTCGCCAGCGCCAAACAAGGCTGACAGAGTATACGAACTGCTTCTCCGGTCGCCGAAATTGACAGAAGATATCGTCCCGGAAGAGACAACCTGTCCTTACGATTGAATTGCAGGCGGGATACCTGCCCCGTAAGTCACTGCTCACCCCGCCAGCACCGTCAGCGTCTCCCGGATCGCCGCGACGTACTCCGACCGGTCGTAGCCGAGTCGACCGATCCAGACCTCCTGATACGACGGGTGGACCAGCGGGACGAGCGTCGTTTCGAGCGATTCGCAGGCCACCGGCTCCAGCACCGAGTCGAGGAACCCGTCCAGTTCTCGGTCCTCGACCGCCAGCACGGACGTCGTGGCGTGTTTCCCGGTCGCGAGGACGGCGACGGGGTCGACCTGCCGGATCTCCGCGACGAGATACGGACGGCAGTTGGCGCGCTCCTCGGGCGTGGGTTCGCGGTTGTCGCTCGGGTCCGACGGGTCCGGCGGGAAGCACTTCACCGCGTTCGTGTAGTAGGCGTCGCCGGCGTAGCCAACGTCGGCGACGACCTCCCGGATCTTTCGCCCCGACCGTCGCGAGGTGTAGGCCATCCCGGTGAGGTTCCCGCCCTTCCAGCGGTCCGCGTCGGGGTTCCCCGCCGCCGGAGCTTCGCCGACCACCACGAGCGAGGCGTCGAGCGGACCGGTTCCCCACGAGATACACTGGCGGTGTTCCGTGAGTGCGGGACAGCGAGTGCAGTCTTCGGCGAGGACGTTCGTCTCCGCCGGGTCGGGAAAGGATGCCATGCGTGTTCAGTCAGGAGCTGAGGACGATAGTATGTGTGTTCAGTCGGTTTCGGTGACGCCCCGCCAGAGGCGCGCGGGCCACGACAGCACGGTCGTGAGTCCCGGATAGCCGTCACTGCGCCAGGCGACCAGCGCCAGCGCGACGAGCAGGAACTCGAAGTAGAGTTCGGGCGAGAGGTCGACCAGCGCGAAGTGGGCCGCGAAGCTCTGTTCGACCTCGTACTCGACCGGCGGAATCGCCGGCCACAGCAGGAAGCCAGCCTCGCGAAACTCCAGCGCGACGAGGGAGAACAGCGCGTCGCCGAACAGGTGCGAGAGCGCGCCGATCCCGAACGCGACCACCAGCGGCTCCTCGCCCTCGTCGCGAGCGCGAGCGAGCGAGTGCAGCAGCGCGACGGCGGGGACGACGACGAGTAACGAGTGGGCCAGCGACCGCCCGGTCGGCAGGACCGAGAGCGTCCACGCGAGCGGTTTGTCCACGAGGTCGGGTGCCTGTGACGCGACGGCGACGACGAGTGCCGTCGCCGCGGTCGGTCGATGGCCGCGCCGGAGCCGCGAGTAGAGCGTGTAGACGAGATACGCCATCGCGAGGTGTCCCCAGGGCCACATCACCCGAGGGGAAGGGCGTCCGGTCCTTACGTGTGTCGGCTCTCCACGGACTGGCGCGGTCGAACGCCCGCGGACCGCTCGGCCGCTCCTGAAAGGCATATGCACATCGCGGTCATCAGCGCGTTCACGGCGATGCTCCGCGGGGACGGCCACGAAGCGTGGCTCGACGACCACGTCGACGACTGGGCGGACCTCGCCCCGGAGGAACTGGCCGAACACGTCGCCGAGCACGCCGACGAGGAGGAGTTCCCCCAGGTCTTCGAGAACACGACCGGTGGGCACGACGGCGGACACGACCACGGCGGTCCCGGCGGTCGCGGCGGCCGTTCCGGCGGCGGCTCGCCAGGTGCCATCGATGACGCCGTCCCCGGCGGCGTTGCCGACCTCGACGACTTCGAGGGCGAGACGGACGACGCCCTCGCCGAGGCGCGCGAACTGACGCGCCAGCGCCGTGAGAGCGCGGCCGGCGACGACGAGGGAAGTGGCGAGGCGGGGACAGAGCCGAGCGGGGACGACGAAACCGAGAGTTCCTAAGCCCCTGCCGGCCAACGGTGACACATGGACACAGAGGGGACTGTCGCACCGACAACCGCCGCGGATGCTCGCGAACGCTACGAGGCGTTCGGGTCGACAGCGCAGGTGGTCGTCAAGGAAGTCGCGAAGGCGATGGAGATGGACAGGGCGGAGTACCGCGACCGGGTCACGGGCGACGTGGTCGAGACGGCCCGCGACGCGCTGTTCGCCTCCACGCTCGAAGTCCGCGTGGGCACGCGCGAGGAGTTCGACCAGTGGGTCGACGACCACGACGAGTACGAGGTCCGGGAGACCGGGAGCGAACACGTCGACAACGTCGTCTGGCACGTCGTGCCCGCGGCGGACACCGTCGTCGCCGCGACCTACCAGGACGAGCGCGAGGCCGCCGTCGGCACGCTCCGCAGGCAGGCGTTCGGGCGCGTGTGACGGGAACGAGCCCGACCAGTGAGGGACGCCCCGACCCGGCCCCGAGCGCGTATCCGTGTCGTTTTCACGGAGACTGCCGTAGCGCGGGTATGCGTCGGGTCACCCGCAACTTCGTCCTCCTCCTCGTGGCCGTGTCGGTCGCGTTGCTCGCGCTGGGCGCGCTCCCCTCGCTTCTCGGGAGCGGCGACCCCTACTACCTGACAGCCGACCCGGTCGAGGAGAACAGGCCCGACGGCGCGAACGCAGCGAACGCGAGCGCCGCGGTCAACGGCTCGGCGCTCTCCGAACGGCAGTTCCCCTACACGACGACGGCGCTCCGGAACGGGAGTTCCGGGCCCTATCGAGCGGGGCCGTGGGGGTTGAAGGAGACGTTCGCGCACTCGCCGTTCGACGAGCGCGACGCGCTCGCGGCGCGCAACGCCACCGCCGTCACCGAGGACGGCGTGCTGGTGACACACAACGGCACGCTTTACCGGGTCGCGGTCCGACAGCGGGTATGAGCGACCCCGACGACGCCAGCGAAAACGGCGATAGCGTCGACGGCGACGGACCGACGCGCGAATCGCCCCACGAGTGGCGCGCTCTCGCACGCGAAACCGAGTACGGGACCGGCTGGTACGACGGCGGCTACGACCGCGTCGAACAGCCCGACGGCTCCGAGAAGTCGTACTACTGGGCCGAACTGCCCGACGCCGTCGTTGTCGTCGCCTGCAGCGGCGACGAACTCGTCCTCGTCGACCAGTACCGCCCCGTCATCCGCGAGCAGTGCCTCGAACTCCCAGCCGGTATCGTCGAGGACGGCGAGTCGTTCACGACCGCCGGCGCTCGCGAACTGCGCGAGGAGACCGGGTTCGACCCCGCCGGCGTCTCCCTGATCGAGGAGTTCTGGTGTTCCACCGGCGTGCTCCGGCACCGCCGCGGTATCGTCTTCGCCGAGGGACTCGAACCGGTCGGCAGAGACCTCGACGGCAACGAGTTCCTCTCCGTGACGACCGTCCCGATCGACGACGCGCTGGACGCGGCGCGCCGCCAGCCCGCAAACGACGCGACCATCGAAGGCATTCTCCTCGCTCGGGAGGACGGTCTCCTGTGAGTGGGGACAGAGATAGAGCGTCGGCCGCCGAGTCGGCCGTCCACCCCTGGACGCGCGAGGACCCGGCTTGGCCCGTCCACGACGAGGATGTCGTCTGGGAGACGGACTTCTTCGAGGCCGGCCGGGACGTAGTCGAGCGTCCCACCGGCGAGCGCGCGGCGTACTACTGGCTCGAACCCGGTGACGCCGCAGTCGTGGTGGCGCTGACGGACGACGGTCAGTTGGTCCTCGTCGAGCAGTATCGCCCGCGTCTCCGGCGCTACTCCCTCGGGCTCCCCGGTGGCGGCGTCGAAGCCGACGAG
>PXSD01000049.1 GCA_003023165.1 Halobacteriales archaeon QS_9_67_15
CGGGTTCAAATCCCGCCTCGGGCGCTTTCTGTTGCGAACAACTCGGCGAGCACCGCGTAGCGTGTGCTCGTCTTCGTGAGCAACGAAACGGCCGCAAGAAGGGATTTGAAGTAGACCGAGGTTCTGCGCCGCAGGCGCAGGTTCTCGGGCGTAGTTCAAATCCCGCCTCGGGCGCTTCTCTGAGTTCCACGACGCGGAGTTTCATCTCCGCGTCCCACTCGAAATCAGAGAACGGCAGTACTGGATTTGAACTCTGGCAGTCGCAGCGCGAGCGAAGCGAGCGACCGTCTGCCTTCTGTTCAAATCCCGAGAGACGCCGATAGCGTCTCTCGACTCTCGAGAACGCTTCGCGTTCGCTCGGTCCCGGCGAGAGAGGCCGTTTCGTAGTCGAGACCGATAGCAGGCATCGAAAGCCCTCGACTCGCGGCCGCACTCTCGTTCGGCACGCTCGACAGCGCGCGCCGCTTGGAACTCCTGCACAGCTCTGGCGCAGTCGTCCAGCCAAACGGTGTAACAATAGTAGCACGGTTTCTTTATTCAGGCCTTGGCGTGAAACTGAACTACTTCTTAGGAATACGTTCTGATGTGTTCCGCCAACTCGCTGTAGTCTCCTTTGAGATTGTCGAGTAGATTCCCATCAGCAGTATATGCTTTTGTATCATGGTTCTGAGCGAGTGCTATGTATGCTGCATCGTAGATGGTAATATCGAGATTGTTCGCGATCTCTGTAACAGAGCCAGTTTTGTTAAACGAGACGAGATCGATCCCGTATTCGGGGAGCGATTTCGAGGCTTCTTCGAGACGCTCTCCTTCGTAGTGACCGCTATATTTGAGCGCATTAACCGCCTCGAATGGCATGAGTGCTGGAGCGACCAGGTCAAACTCTCCATCGAGATACGCATCACGTAGCGCACGAGCTTGTTCATGGTGCTGTTCAGGGATGTACCATTTAACCACAACGCTCGTATCAACAACGATCTCGGACATTAATTGGAATTAGCCCTATATCGCTTATCTCGCCACTCACGGATAGTCTCCGCCGTATTTTCGTCCTTTACTTCCCCTTCATCGAGCTCATTGCTTAATCGCTCGCTCGTCGCTACCGCGTGACCAATGCTGCGTGATTCTAACCGCTCGATCTCTTCTTCGATATTGGCTCTGATTACGGCACTCCAGTTAATTTCGCCGTGTTCGTCCATCTTTTCCTTTAACTCGTCCGAAACTCGGAGACTGACAGTTGCCACACTGTATTACATACATTACCGGATTAAAAATGATACGGCGGCTTTTCACAGTCATCTCCGAATAAAGAAACCGTATTACCAACTACTGATAAGCCTGCGTCCGAATGGGGTCGGTATGGACGAGGTCGACAACCAACAGATGCCCCGCGTCATCGTCAAGGAGTTCCTCGAGCGCGAGCAGGGGACGCGCGCGCTCCTGGACGACCTAGAGCGGGCGACACTGGAGGGCGAGCACGAGGCGGTCCGGGAACGCATCCGGACGCTCGCGGACACGGACCAGAACGTCTTCTACGCGGTCGCTCTCTCGCTGTCCGGCTCGAAGCAGTTCTACGGCGACGTGGAAGCACAACTGGGGGTCGAAGCAGCGGACGTGCTCCGCGATCTGGGCGAGACGTACCCGGGGCTCGCGGAGCCGTTCGGCCTCGTCCGGACCGAACAGACGCGCGAGCGACGGAACCCGGTAACTGAGCTCCAAGCGACGACGACCTACCACTCCGAGGCAGAGGTCCCGGTCGTGAGCTACGCGCCCAAGTCGGGAGCCGTCGAGTTGTTCGACGGGCAGGGGTCACCCGAGGAAGTACTGCAGTTCGCGTCGTATCTCGTGCAGGCGACGACGGACTCGCTCGACAGCGCGCTCGACCGCGAGTACTCGGTGAACACGGAAGAGCTCAGCGCGCTCATCGACCGGCAGGAGGAACTGGAGAGCGAACTCGGACGGCTCCGCAACCAGATCGACGAGTTACGGCGGACCCCCGTCGGTGACGAGTAGTCGCCGGGCGACACACGGTGTGGCCGGTCGGATCGGGAGGAGCGCACGACGGGACCGACGACCACATCGAGCAGATGAACGAGGGCATCGACGACCTCGTCGCGCGGCTCGAAGAACTCAAAGAGACCTTCTGAGGACCGGTGACCGGTCGACGTGACGCTCGCGAGTTCACGCCACCGTTTAGTGAGCGGCCGCCATCGGTTCGCGTGAACCGATGAAGGCAGTCATCCCAGCGGCGGGGCGCGGCACGCGACTCCGACCGCTCACCGACAACCGACCGAAGCCGCTCGTAGATGTCGCCGGCCAGCCGTTGCTCTCGCACGGCCTCTCGCAACTGGCCGACCTGGGCGTCTCCGAGTTCGTCATCGTCGTCGGCTACCGGAAGGAAGCGATCATCGACCACTACGGCGACGAGTTCGCTGGCGTCCCGATCACGTACGTCCACCAGCGGGAACCGAAGGGACTGGCCGACGCCGTCCTCCACGCCGAGCGCGAGGTCGCCGACGACTTCCTCGTGTTCAACGCCGACAACGTGATGGCGGGCAACCTCGGGGACGTGGTCGAACGCCAGCGCGAGGACGGGGTCGACGCCACGCTACTGGTCGACGAGGTATCACGGGACGTGGCCGCCGAAACGGGCGTGTTCGTTACTGACGACGACGGACGGCTCGACGCGGTCGTCGAGAAGCCCGACGACCCGCCGTCGACTAGCGTGCTGACCGGGCTGTTCGCGTTCGATCCGGACGTCTTCCACGCCTGTCACCTCGTCCAGCCCTCGGACCGCGGCGAGTGCGAACTGACCGACGCTATCGACCTGTTTCTCCGCGCGAACCGCCGCGTCGAAACCGTCGCCTTCGAGGGAGACCGCGTCAACGTCAACACCCCGTCGGACCGCGACCGGGCGACGGAGCTCGTCGAGCAGTCGCGGTCCTGACGTGCGATAGCTCGACAGCAGGCAGTAGACGCGTCGCTTCCCGCTCGCGTTCTCGAGTGTCCGTACGAACAGTCGACGGGTACCGGCGAGTCGGGGGACAACAGAGTGGCGCGTGTGAGACAACCGAATATATCAAAGAGAGTTTTAGATTGAACAACTTTCATGAGGGGGTCGTCCATTGTCCGGGATGTATGGTGGACAGAAACGACGCAGCTAGGACGACCACGGTGCTGTACGTGATCGTCGTAGTCGTCGCCGTCCTGATTGGCACTGTACTCGCGCCAGTCGTCTGGAGTTCGACACAGTCGTCTTCGGACGGTTCGGACAACCCGACCGTATCGGTCATCACCTTGCGGGCCGGCACGGACGCCGGTCCGGTGAACGACGTCAAGGAAGACCTTCGGGAAGCGAGAACGAACGACTCCGTCGAGGCCGTCGTTATGCGGATGGACAGCCCCGGTGGCCCGGTCGCATCGAGCGAAGAACTGTACCTCGCGGTCAACCGGACCGCGAACCAGATGCCGGTCGTCGCCTACGTCGAGGGGACGGCCGCTTCGGGAGGGTACTTCGGTATCGCACCGGCCGACCGCATCTACGTCAAACCCAGTTCGACCGTGGGCTCGATCGGTGTGATCGTCAGCGCGCCGCTCTCGGCGCTCGAACGGGCGGAGGCCCAGAGCAAGACTTACCTCCGCACCGGGCCCGACAAGGCGACGCTCGACAAGGACCAGTTCCGCGAGGAGATGGAGACGCTCCACAACGCCTTCCTCGGCACGATCATGAAACACCGGGGAGACGAGCTGGAACTCTCGCGGTCTGAAGTCGCACACGGCGACGCCTACCTCGGACCGACCGCGGTCCAGAACGGCTTCGCCGACGAGACGGGTGACCTCTACTCGGCGATCGAGTACGCGGCCCAGCAGGCCGACGGTATCGAGGGTGACCAGTACGGCGTCAGCTACAAGGAACCGATCACTCCGTCGGGCGGACTCTTCCTGCTGGAAGAGAGCACCGAGAAGAAAGTCGACGGGAACATCGTCTACGTCGACAAGTCGGACGCCGGATCGACCGAGTTCAAGCAACCGGTGACCTACTACGCCGTCTGGGGCGTTCCGGTCACCGACAACGCGCAGGAGGTGAGCACCAATGAAACCGGGTAATGTTCTCAAGCCGCTCGGCGTCTTCGTCGTCGTGATCGCGGTGATCCTCGCGGGAACAGCGGTCGTAGCGACGCTCAGCGGCTCCGGTTCCGGAGCACAGGCAGACGGCGAAGACATCCAGGGGCAGTCGCCCGAGCAGTTCCAGCCCGAGAACGCCATCGCCACGAGCGCGCCCGAGGACGGAGAGCTCTCCGTCGATGGGGACGGCGAGGAGAAACGCATCCTCGTCGACAGCGGCCACGGTAACCGGTACTCGCAGTTGGAACTGACCCCGGTCGAAGAAGCGCTCGTTCAGGCCGGCCACGAAGTGGATTACACGCCCGACACGGGCAGTAACGGCGGCTTCGGCGAGAGCAACTACAACGAGACGCTGCGTCAGTACGACGCCGTGTTGATCGTCCAGCCGACCTCCTCGTTCACCGACGCGGAGATCGCTGGGCTCGAAGCCTACGCGGAGGGCGGCGGCCGCGTCGTCGTCCTCGGTGAGCCCCCGCAGCTGACGGTCAGCGGCGGCTTCACCGCCCAGGTCTCCGAAGTCCGCTTCGGTGCACAGGACCTCACGAACGAGTTCGGCCTCCGGATGGGCTCGGACGGTCTCTACAACATCGAGGACGAACAGAACGACAACAACTACGAGAGTATCGTCGCCAATCCGGACGGCGACACTGACCTGACAGAGGGCGTCGACAGCGTGACGTTCGACTCGGCCGGGTTCGTCGTTCAGACGGGCGACGACGCCGAGGTCCGCATGCGTGCGACCTCGGGCACGCAGACCCTCGAACGACGCCAGAGCGGTGAGTACCCGGTCGTGGCACAGAACGGCAACTTCGTGCTCGTCGCGGACACGTCGTTCCTCAAGTCCTCCGAGCTCTACGACATGGATAATGAACAGTTCGTCAACAACCTCCTCGAGTTCCTCGTCTCCGGCGACAAAGACGAGGACGTCCCGGAAGGCAGCAGTTCGGGCGACGGAGGCTTCGGCAGCGACGGCGGCGACGGCGGCGACGGACAGTCGAGCAACGGCCCCACGACGACCCCGACCGCGACGCCCTGACGGTCGCTACAAGTCAGCCGACCTCGACTCCGATCGTCCGCAAAACAGTGCGTCTCTGCGGTCGACGACGCGCTACGCTTTTCTGAACCCGACGAGGAAGCCACCGGTGAACCCGGCACTGACCGGGAGTACCGAGAGGAAGCTCATGACGACGCTCGGTGGCTGGTTCGCCGTCGCAGCGTCGCTCGCGGTGGTGCTGGCGTTGACCAGTCCAGCCGACAGTCGTTCCCAGTCGACGACGAGGATGCCCTGCGACTCCAGGAATTTGAATAGCGCCAGCTGGAGACCGACCAGGAAGGCGATGATCTTGGCGACTTTCTTCGCCGTGAAGCCGATCAATCCCCCGATGACCGCGCCGGACCCCAGCTCGAGTCCGACCTGTTGTAGCCCGATGTCTACCATATGCGTGCCGGAGACAGTCGTGAAATAAGGCTCTTGTGTCCGCCGGAACTCGCCACTGCGTCGACCGTACTATCTGTCGGGCGAGAGTCGCCGGACGGCAACGCACCGCAGCTACCCGGCGCTCCGGAGGGCGTGGCGGCGGAATCGACCAGAGTTTAAATACGCGGGTGCCGTAGTCACGCTCAAGTGACGGAGCCACAATCCGAACGGCGGGCCGTCGTCGCCAAGCGTGTCGACAGCGGAACGCCGGATACGACGGAGATCCGCGACCTCGCGCGAGCCGCCGGGTACGACGTGGTCGGCGAAGTGACCCAGACCCGGACGGAAGACCCCGCGACGCATCTCGGCGAGGGGAAGGTCGCGACGCTCGCTCGGACAGTCGTCGAGGCCGACGCGACGGCCGTCATCTTCGACAACCAACTGGGACCGTACCAGACGTACAACGTCGGGAACGAACTCCCCGAGGGCGTGCGTCTCGTCGACCGGTTCCGACTCATCCTCGAGATATTCGGCCAGCGTGCGCAGACACGCAAGGCTCAGCTCCAGGTCGAACTCGCTGAACTTCGCTACGAGCTGCCGAGGGCCGAGGCCAAGGCGAGCCTCGCGCGCCGCGACGAGCGACCGGGGTTCATGGGCCTCGGCGAGTACGACGAGAGCCGGGAGCGCGACATCAAATCCCAGATCTCCCGGACCCGCGAGGAACTCGAGCAGATCGCGGAAACGGAGGAACACCGTCGCGAACAGCGCCGGGAATCCGGGTTCGACCTCGTGGCGCTCGCGGGGTACACGGACGCCGGGAAGTCAACGCTGCTCAGACGCCTCGCGGAGGATATCGACGTCGACGAGAACGAGGACCTGCACCCCGACCTCAACACGACCGCCGAGTCGGAGGACCGGCTGTTCACGACGCTCGGGACGACGACCAGACGGGCCGACATGGACCAACGGGACGTGCTCGTGACCGACACCGTCGGGTTCATCTCGGACCTCCCTCACTGGCTCGTCGAGTCGTTCAAGTCGACGCTCGACTCGGTGTACCGGGCGGACCTGGTCTTGCTCGTCGTCGACGTGAGCGAACCGGTCGAGGAGATCCGCGAGAAGCTGGTGACGTGCCACGACACGCTCTACGAGCGCAACCAAGCTCCGATCGTGACCGTGCTGAACAAGGTCGACAAAGTCGACGACGAGGAGGTCGAGCGCAAGCGCGAGGCGCTGTCGGCGCTCGCACCGAACCCCGTCTCGGTCAGCGCGAAGACGGGTGAACGGGTCGACGAACTGCGCGCACGGATCCACGAGGAGTTGCCGGACTACGAGCACGAGCGGCTCGTCCTCCCGATGACCGACGACACGATGTCGCTGGTGTCGTGGATCCACGACCACGCCCTGGTTCAGTCCGTCGACTACGGCGACCAGGTCGTCGTCGAGTTCGAGGCTCGACCGGCCGTCGTCGAGCGGTCGCGGGCCAGAGCGGGCGAACTGGTCGAGGCGTCAGCATAATCTCCGTCCGACCGCGGTCAGACCGCCGTTTCTCACTGGTCGCTACCGCGCCATTCGAGCGCTCGGTCGCGTAACTCCCGACAGCGGTCGGTCTCCGTGGTGAGGGCCGGGACCGTGACGGGCGATCCGTCCTCGTCGATGGCGACGAAGACGAACTGGGACTCCGTCGTCGTCCGCTGGTCGCCCGTTCGGGGGTTCTCTCCGGCGGCCCGCAGGTGGACTTTGACGCTCGTCCGCCCGGCGTCGAAGGCGAAGGCCTCGATGACGGCGGTGTCGCCCGTCGGCACCGGCCGGTGGAAATCCATCTGGTCGATAGAGGCGGTGACGCACGGTTCGCCCGCGAAGCGCATGGCCGACATCGCGCCGAGCTCGTCCATCCACTTCATGACGTTGCCGCCGTGGACGGTGCCGTAGTTGTTCGCGTGGTTGGGCTGGACGCGCCATCGGTTCTCGAGGTAGGTGTCGCTGACGGTCGGCATACCGGACGGTGGCGGCCCAGCCTTGTCGTTCCTGCGGCCCGCCACCGCGACAGCGGTATCGCCGCAGGGTCAGGGCTCCACGAGAACCTTGACTGCCTCGCGTTCGTCCATCGCGCGATAGCCTTCGTCGACGTCTTCCAGCGAGACCGTCTTCGTGAAGACGGGCGAGGGGTCGAGCGTCCCGCCGAGCACGTCCGCGAGCGGGTCGTCGGCGTACGCATGTACCGGTGCGACGCCCCCGGCGAGCGTGATATTGTCCCCGAAGAAGTCGAACAGGTCGAGGCCGTCGCCCGTCCCGTGCGGAACGCCGACGTAGCCGACCGTCTCGCTCGGTCGACAGGCGCCGACGGCCGTCTCCATCGCACTCGTCGCACTGACACACTCCAAGACGTGCTCCGCACCGCCGTGGGTGAGGTCGCGGACTCGCTCGGCCTCGTCGTCGACGCCGCCCTCGCCGCCGAGCACCGTGTCAGTCGCACCGAACGCCTCGGCGACGTCGAGCCGGTCGGCGTAGTGGCCGGTCCCCAGCACGTCGGTCAGGGGCAGCGCCGCTCGGAGCGTCTCCTCGTCGTCGTCGTAGCGGTCGGGGATCCGGACCAGCGTCCCGTCGGCGTGGGGCGAGCGGACGTACTTGCCCTGTGCGCCGCCGTTGTCACCGCTCCAGCTGTCGCCGTTCACACAGGACGTGTGGAGTCCGCGCCGACAGAACTCGCACTCCCCGCAACTGACGACGAAGGGGACGAAGACGCGGTCGCCGGGCTGGACGCTCCACACGTCCTCGCCGACCTCCTCGATGATTCCCATCGGCTCGTGGCCGATCCGAGAGGGGGTATTCCGAGAGGGGGTATCGCGGTCGCTGTGCCCGCGGTACGGCCACAGGTCCGACCCGCAGACCGCCGTGTGTATCACCCGAACGAGCGCGTCCCCAGGGTTCTCGGTTTCCGGCCGCGGGACGTCCTCGACGCGGACGTCCTCCGGACCGTGATACACTGCTGCGCGCGTGCTCGGAGTGATCGACTACAGGGAGACAAAGCGGCCGAAACCGGTGATTCGAACGGGCAAGCGAACAGGTCCGGCGTGTTCGTACCGGTCACGGGGCGAACAGGCGACGCGTCGACTGCCTCGCGCGGCGGTCGCGTCGCACGACCGCAGTCCGCCGCGCGGCGATACTCAGCGCATGGACCGGGCTGGTCCCGGACTCACACTTGAACGTTCGGTCCCCGCCGTCGCAAGGTTGATTTGCGTCCAGTACTGCCTGTCAAATGGTGTGATACCATGTGCCACGAATACACCGCCCGCGTCTGGGACCGAGAGCGCGAGGACGAAGACGGCGAGAGTGAGGACGGGATGCCGGAGTACCTGAACGAGGAGTCAAGCGGCGACGTGGAAGTCCTCACGGACGGCGGCGACGAGTCGTAAGCCACCGCGATTTTTTCGGCGCGAACTCACACCGCCTCAGAAGACGGTGCGCTCGAGCAGTCGGCCGAAGAGACCGAATCGGCGGTCTGTCGGCGAGTAGACGGTTATGGTGTCCGAGCGCGTCGGCGAGCGATGCTCGTCGTCCGACTGCACCACGAGGTCGCCGCGGTTCGCGGTGAGGTCGAGGTCGACATAGACATTCGCGTCTACACTGTCGCCGCGGGTGACGGCTCGGGAGTCGACCGGAACCGTACACAGGTCTTCGAGCGAGTCGTTGTAGTCGTCGACGGATGTCTTTCGCGCGGGTGACTCCGTTTCATCAAAGACGTGGACGAGTTCGAGCTTCGCGTCGTTGTCGGCGGCGAGCGCGTCGGCGACCCTGACTTTCACCGGATGGAAGGGGCCTCTATCGGTGACCAATGTCACCGTATCGAGGTCGTCGACGGCCTCGGTCGAGACGGTAAACAGGTCGTCGGCCGGCCGGTCGCCGATTCGCCCGTCGAGGAGCCCCGGACCGCGGTCGCTCACGACGGGGTCGGCGACGACGATGTCGAACTCGTGCTCGCGGGCGAAGTTCGTCATCGCCCGCTTAGGGTCGTGACTGACGACTTCGCCGTACTCGACCGGCACGTCGACATCGGCAGACAACCGGTCGGTCTGGGCCTCGAACCGCCGGTCGGCGTCGGAGACCACGGTCTCTGCGTAATCCAGCGGCGTCTGGTCGGGCACCTGGTCGAACTGGGCGACCGTGACGCTCCCGTCGTCGCGTCGGGCGATACTCGTCGCAACGTGCAAGAGCGTGCGCTCGCGGGACTCGTCCGTGTCCTCGGTGACTGCGATGAGTACGTCCGTGTCGTCTGCGTCACGGAACGTCGAGTCGGTCTCTGCGACGGCTTTCCGGTCGATCCGTCGCCGGACGGTGTCAGCCGCGACGCCCTCCCGCTGGACGCGGGGGCGGCCGTACACGAAGTACCAGACACCACCCCCGAGGATGATGACGACTGCACCGACGAGCGGGAGCCGCCCCATCTGCGTGAGGAGGACCACTCCGCCGACGACGCCGACCGCCTGCATCCACGGGTACAGCGGCGACTCGTAGCTCGGGTCGTACTCGGCGTCGCTCGTTCGGAACGCGACGACGGCGACGTTGACGAGGACGAACACGAGGATCTGGAACGCGCTCGCCAGTTTGGCGATGTCCATGATCGGAA
Source organism: Halobacteriales archaeon QS_9_67_15 (assembly GCA_003023165.1). GTDB lineage: Archaea > Halobacteriota > Halobacteria > Halobacteriales > Haloarculaceae > Halosimplex. Next base: position 10,170 of record PXSD01000049.1, read on the forward strand.
CGAACGCGATGAGCGCGAGCATGACGCTCCCGGTCAGGGTGATCGCCATCGTCGGTGTGTTGAACCGCTCGCTGACGGTCGACAGCGACGGCGGGGCTAACTGGTCACGGCTCATCGCGAAGGGGTACCGCGACGAGGAGAGCAGCCCGGCATTGGCGGTGCTGACGAGCGCGAGGACCGCCGCGGCGACGACCACGACGACGCCCGCGGTCGGCATGGTCGCGGCCGCGACGTCGGCGACCGGCGTGTTCGAGCCGACGATCCCGTCGGGCGTCACGCCGACGATGACGGCGACGATCAGCACGTACAGCAGCGTCGTGAACCCGAGCGAGTAGATCATTCCCTTCGGAATGGTGCGGTCGGGGTCCTCGACCTCCTCCGCGACGCTGGCGATCTTCGTGACGCCGGCGTAGGAGACGAACACGAATCCGGTCGCGGCGAGGATCCCGCCGCCACCGGAGCCGAGGAACCCGTCGAACGCCGCTCGTTCGACGGAGCCGACGCTCCCGCCGACGAACCAGACCATCGCCGCGAGCATCGCGGCGACGATGGCGACCTGGAGGCGACCGGTCTGTTTCGCGCCCAAGAGGTTCACGACGATGAGCAGTGCCGCGAGGCCGAGGGCCACTGGCTTCACCGGGAGGTCGAACAGGACGACTAGGTACGGGACGCCGCCCACCAGGGCGAGCGCGCCTTTGAACGAGAGCGCGAACCAGGTGCCGATACCGGCGACCGTCCCGAGCATCGGACCCATTCCCCGCTCGATATAGATGTAGGTACCGCCGGCCTCGGGCATCGCCGTCGCCATCTCGGCCTTGCTCAGCGCCGCCGGGAGGACCAACACGCCCGCCAGGAGGTACGCGAGGACGACGGCCGGACCGGCCATCTTCAGCGCGAGCGCCGGGAGGATGAAGATGCCGCTCCCGACCATCGCGCCGATACTGATCGCCAGCACCGACGGGAGGCCGAGGTCTCGTTCGAGTTCCTTGGGCACGTCAGGTTGCCTCCCCCAGCGCTGTCCTGATCGCCGGCGCCAGTACGTCGGCCGAGCAGATGGTTTCGACGTCAGGTCCGCTGAACACGCCCTCGCGGGCGGGGTCGTTCACGCGAACCACGAGCAGCGGGACGTCGTAGCGCGACCGGAGGTGCTGGACGACAAAGAGGTTCGTCCGGTCGCGTGACGTCGCCACAATCGCGGCGTCGGTCGACAGGTCCAGGGCCGCCAGTTCATTCTCCTCGTCCAGTCTCGATTCGCGGGCGACGACC
>PXSD01000050.1:0-8546 GCA_003023165.1 Halobacteriales archaeon QS_9_67_15
CGCGCCCTGCTGGACCACGCCGACCGACTGGAACGCACCGACCCCGTCTCCAAGGACACCTTCTTCCACCTCTCCGGCGAGAGCGCCCAGCGACCGGAAGTCCTCCGCCACCGCAAGCGCCTCGACCGCCTCGACCCGCGCGGCGACTCGGTCCTCCTGACCGAGGGCAACGACGCCGACCGGTTCGACGAGTGCTGGAACGTCCAGCCGCCCTTTGGCCCGTTCCCGACGGAACTCGCCGACGGCTATCCGCTCACCGCACAGGTCCCCGAACGGCTCGACTCGCCCGCCTACGAGGCGGCCGCCGCGGGCGTCCGGCGGCTCGTCGAGGCCCACCCCGACACCGCGTTCACGCTCGCCCACGACGGCTGGCCGGCGAGTGCGCTCGCCGCCGTGCCCGAGCGCGTCGACCTGTGGGACCTGGACGAGGAGTAGACGGTCGAAACACGAAATCGGCGCGCGCTGTCGCGAGGTTCATCTCGCGACGGAACCCGTGCGAGGGACGAATGAAGGAGCGGAGCGACTGAGTGAGTCGGCTGGGGAGGCGTGTGGTGTGGTGCTGTATAGTCGGTTCCTGGTGGACTGAAAGGGCGAGACCCGGTCGCGGTGAGCGGAGCGAACGGAGCCGTCCGAGTCGGCACTATTCGAGTGACCGCAGGGAACGAGAATATCCGGCTCAGCGGCCGCGGGCGGGTCGAGGGCTCTCGTCGGTTGCTGGCTGTGCCAGCGGAGAAAACTCCTATCGGGCGAGTCGCGGGCGTTCGGGGGCCAGCGGTGCCTGCCCCGTGAGCGACTCAATCGTCCGACTCTGTCCCCATCGCGTCCATCTCGACGAACCGGTCGCGGATCTCCGGCGTCGGGACCATACACTGGGCTTTCTTCCCGAAGACCGCGTACCGATGGCTCGCGACCGTGTCGTAGACGGCGTCCCGGAGCGGACGCGGGAGCACGCGGAACACGCCCGCGAGCGACCACGGGAACTCGAGCGCGCTCGCGACGCGCAGGGCGGCCTCCGACTTCGTGTAGTAGTCGTCGCCGTCCACGAGGACGAACGTGTCGAAGTCGTAGCCGTGGAACCCCACGTCCTCCAGCAATCGCTCCGCCGCCTCGGACTGGAGCGGTGCGAAGCGGAACCGACCCGCCGGGTCGTGGTCGATCACGAACTGGATCGACCCGTTACAGAGGTTGCAGACGCCGTCGAACAGGAGGATCGGCTTGTCGCGCGGGATCGACTCGACCATCGGGCGGAGCTACGCACGCCAGCTACTTGAAGGACGCTTTACTTTTGAGCAGGCGCAAGGCCCCTTCCTCAGCGAGCGAGCGAAGGGAGCGAGCAGGGAGGGGATACGCGCTGTAAGCTTGATGCCACAACCGCTCATATCGGAGCGCATGACGGGCGCGACACCACGGCCTGCATTCAAACGCGAAAACAAGCGTGTGCAGTCTCCGTCTCGTCGCAACTGGCCCGTCGAACCGATAGGCACGGGACGGGCCGAATCCAACGCCTGCGGAGACTGGGACCGCTGTGGAGAGTCCTCGAATGAGCGGAGTAGGGCGGGGTAGTTCACTGTCTAACGCCTCGCTCACCTGTTCACTACCGTCAGCGGCGGGCCAGCGTTTATATCGCGGGGCCGAGACGGACCGGTCGATGCGCGAAGTCACGGTCGACCGGTTCGTCGGGGCGATGCCGCCCGAGGTCGAGCGCGCGCTCGAACCGGCCGTCGTCGTCGAGTACGAGGGGAGTTTCGAGGTGCTCGAGGTCGAGGCCGGCGACGGCGCGACGTTCGTGACCGCAGGCGCCCGCGGCGTCGGCGTCTCGCTCCGGTTCGAGTCCCGCGAGAACGGACTGCGCTACGAACAGGTCGGCGACGCCGGCCCCTTCGACGAGATGTGGACCGAACTCTCCTGGGCCAACGAGAACGAGGGGACGCGCGTCACGGCGCGCTCGGGCGTCAGTCTCGGGCTCCCCCTCCGGTCGGTCACGGACCGCGTCGCCGCGTGGAAACGCCGCGGCGAACTCGACCGCGCGCTCGACCGACTCGCGGCGGACCTCGAATGACGACACTCCACGTCGGGAACCGACGCCGACCGTGCGCACCGCTCGCACGACCGGGACGCTATTTTTACGTGTTCCCGACGCACGTGTACTCACGCATGAGTATGCTGAACACGGTCAAGGAGATGTTCGAGGCTTCGACCCAGAACCCCAATCGGGGCGACGACGTGCGGTCGGAGTCGGAGGGCGCTTACTGGTGTCACGACTGCGGCGAGCGCGTCCTCGACGTCGACATCGAGGGGGACGCTCCGCCCCAGTGTTCGTCCTGCGGCGACGAGATGGAGTTCGAGCGCTCGGCGGGGTCGACCGGCTGCGCGTGCTGACCGGCACTGCGGAGGCGGTTTCGCCGAACGGCACCCGGAGTCGCGTGCCGAAATCGGGCTGCAGACGCCCACAGTCGCGCCGCTACCGACCGCACTACGCTGACAGCTTTAAGTCAACCGGGAGTGTATGAAATAACCATGACCGACGACCGGCCGCTACACAGACGGATCGAGTCGTTCCGCGAGTGGGCGCACGAGTGGTTCCACGGGCTCTACCACGGGATGATCGAACATCCGTCGTTCGAGAAGATCGAGAAGGAGGCCGAAGACGTAGAGGACGAGTTCTTCTTCGCCTGTTTCGCCGACGCGTTCGGCATCCCGAGCCCGGTGTCGTACTACACGGTCGAGCTCCTGCCCTACCTGACCGACGAGTTCGAGCAGTGGGAGCGACGGATGTGGGACCGCGAGTCGCTGCTCGAGCGCAAGGGACAGCAGTACCACTTCCATTGATGCCACGATTCGTCTTCTTCGGCGGCAAGGGCGGGGTCGGCAAGACCACCGTCTCCTCCGCCTACGGACTGAAGTGTGCGAACGCCGACCTGAAGACGCTGGTCGTCTCGACGGACCCGGCCCACAGCACCTCCGACTTGTTCGACCAGCAGTTCAGCGACGACCCCGCACGGGTCGAGGGCCGCGAGAACCTCTGGGCGATGGAGATCGACCCCGAGGAGGAGGTCCAGGAACACATGATGGAGATCAAACGGCGGATGGGCGACCAGGTGAGCCCGGCCCTGGTCAACGAGATCGACCGCCAGATCGAGCTGGCCCACCAGACGCCCGGGGCGTACGAGTCGGCGCTGTTCGACCGGTTCATCGAGGTGATGCGCCGCGCGTCGCCGGGCGTGGCCGCGGAAGACGAGGACGAGGACGACCACGAGGCGTTCGACCGCGTCGTGTTCGACACCTCGCCGACCGGCGGCACGCTCCGGCTCCTGTCGCTGCCGGAGTTCCTCGACCAGTGGATCGACCGACTGATCGACAAGCGTTCGAAGAGCCTCGACCTCTTCGAGAAGGCGGCCGTCGGGAAGCAGGAAGCCCGGAAGAAACTGAAGTCCGACCCCATCATCGCACACCTCCAGCAGCGCAAGGAGAAGTTCGAGTTCGCGGCGAAGACGCTCCGCGAGAACGCCGCCTTCTACCTCGTGTTGAACCCCGACGAGCTGTCGATCCGCGAGACCGAACGGTCGATCGACCAGCTCACGGAGTACGGACTGGCGGTCAACGGCCTCGTCTTGAACAAGGTGACGCCCGCGCCCGACGACGAGGAGACGGGACGCGGCGCGACCTACCTGCGCGACCGGGTCGCCACCGAACGCGAACGCATCGAGACCGTTCGAGGGCTCGGTCGTCCGCTCGTCGCGCGCATCGAGAGCCGCGTCGAAGAGGTCAAAGGCGACCTCCTCTCGGACGTCGCCGACGAACTCGACATCGACGTTCGCCCGGAGGCGGCCGCCTGAGCGACCGACGCCGCCAGACCGCTCTCACGGCGGCGAACCGGCTCCCTGCAGCGGTCGGTTCGCCGTCCGCGTACTCGCCCGGGCTTCGACAGCACCCTCGTCTCAGACTAGAAAGAGCGCGCGGACCGGCAGCGTCACCAACACGAGCATCGCCGCGAACACGGGCAGCCGCTGTCGGATCGTGAACTCCTCCTCGGTGGTGTCCGCCGTGCTCGTGTCCGTGTGAAACTATTGCACGGATCGATGGTAAGTACTGGTTGACTTCCCGGCTGGGCCCGCTTCGGAAACCTGTGGTTTCCGAATGACGCGGACGGAGTACCGGACGACGGGCACGCGGGCGTGGTGTCGAGCCGCACAACCGGCGGAGCTATTTTTGTCGCCCCCGCGGAACGCTCGGCTATGCCACGTGTGTCTCTAGTCGCGGTCGTCACCGTGTTGGTCGTCGTAGCGGGGTGCAACGGCGGTCCCGGCGACCGGACGCCCCAGTCGATCGAGGCCGAGGCGTCTCATACGGATTATTGTAGATTATTTCGGGATAGCGCCGACCCCGGGGTCGGCGCGTACCGGTAAATCGATACAATAATCCGTATCAGGGGACAGTAGCCGAGACGGCGCTGTCCGAGACGGGGTTCACCGAGTCGAGCGTCGAGCGAGTCGCGGTCAACCGCTCGGGGACTCTCCAGATCTCCGGGGACGTGCAGATGAACCTCGGCTATCGAGCGAACGCCACGGGGTGGCGCGCGGTCTACGAGTCGTCTGACGGACGGAGCGCGTTCGGGCTCTACACGGTGCCACAGGCGAAACCCGACAACGTTGCTGCGACCATCGACCCGCTCGGCGACCGGTCGCTCGGGTCGATCGTCGGCGGCGCACAGGACACCTATAGCGACACGAGCGGCCTCGAGCGCGTCCAGAACCGGACTGCGACTGTCCTCGACAGCGAGCGGACAGTCCAGCAGTACGCGGGGTCCGCGACCGACGATGACGAGTCGACAGACGTGACCGTCTACGTCGCGACCGTCGACCACGACGGCGATGTCGTTCGGGCCGTCGCCGTCGTCCCCGCGGACGCCGACGACTGGAGCGCCGTCCGACCACTCTTCGGAGGCGTCCAGCACTGACCGCCGGCTCCGTTCCCGGAGCAGAGAGCAAGACTAGGGGCCTCCAAACGACGCGGACGGTTGTGTCCGACCGATACACGATCGCTTCAACCCGCTGAGATCCAACTCCACCAGTGGGCCACCGTGTGGTCACACAGTACTATATTTCATATGAAAATTCGTGCGGATTAGCTGTAATCTTTAAGTATCCTTTGGGTTATCACCTAATGGGGTACGATATCATGGTTCAGGCGATCTGGCTGGTAGTGTTCGTCCTCGGAACGTTCTCGGCGGGCTACATCGGGTACTCGAAGTACCTGGCACGGTTCGTCGAGCTCGACGAGGACACGGAGACGCCAGCTCACAAGTACGATGATGGACAGGAGTACGTACCGTCGAAGAAGCCGGTACTACTAGGGCATCACTATTCGAGTATCGCGGGCGGGGCACCCGTTGTCGGTCCCATCACGGCGGCGATGTGGTGGGGATGGGTGCCCGCGTTCCTGTGGATCGCGATCGGCAACCCGCTGTTCGGGAGCGTCCACGACTTCATGTCGCTGTCGTCGTCGATCCGCCACGACGGCAAATCGATCGGGTACATAATCGGTGAGTACGTCGGGGAGCGCGGCAAGGACATGATCCTGTGGTTCGCGTTCCTGACGATCATCCTCGTGATCGCGGTGTTCGCGCTGGTGGTCGCGCTCGTGTTCAACGCGTATCCCGAGTCCGCGACCGCCAGCGGGATCTTCATCGCGCTGGCGGTGGTGTTCGGGATGTATCTCTACCGGCTCGACGGGCCGTTTCTGCCGGGCGCAGTCGCGTTCATCGCGATGATCTTCGCCGGCGTCTGGGTCGGTATCCAGTACCCGGTCGCGCTCGTGCCGGGCGAGTACGCGCGCGGCGCGACGGTCATCTTCGGCGGTGGACTGCCGTTCCCGGCGGTGCTCGGGAGCGCGAACATCGCGGCGTGGATCCCGGTGGTGATCATCTACGCCTTCATCGCGAGCGTGCTGCCGGTGTGGGTGTTGCTCCAGCCGCGTGACTTCCTCACCTCGAGCATCCTCTACACCGGCGTCGGCGGCGTGTTGCTCGCCGTCATCGTCGGCACGATCCTCGGCACGGCGTCCGAGCCGCTGGTGGTCAACCTCGAAGCCTTCCACGGCTTCTTCGGGAACCCACAGTTCGCGTTCGCACCGCTGTTCCCACTGCTGTTCGTAACCATCGCCTGCGGGACGATCAGCGGGTTCCACTCGCTGGTGTCCTCGGGCACGACGGCGAAGCAGTTGGACAACGAGACCGACGCCCGCCTCATCGGCTACGGCGGGATGCTCGGTGAGGGGCTGCTGGCGTCGGTCGCGCTGGTCACCGTCGCCGTCTACGCGCAGGCCCCCGCGGGCAGCGGTATCGGGCTCGCGCTCCCGAACTTCGCGACCGGTGGCGGGATCATCCTGACGAGCTTCGGGCTCGCCCAGATCACCGGCGCGACGTTCATGGGCCTCGTGCTCGTGAGCTTCCTGCTGACGAGCACCGACACGGCGATGCGCCTCGGCCGCTACATGTTAGAGGAGATCGTCGGCACGCCCGAGACCTCGCTCGAAGAGGTCGCGGCCAACCGCTACGTCAACGCCGGAATCCAGGCGTTCCCGGCGTACGTGCTGGTCGCGTCCGGTCGCTGGGCCGACCTGTGGCCGCTGTTCGGCGGCGCGAACCAGACGCTCGCCGGGCTGGCCCTGCTGGTCGCGACGGTGTGGCTCGCCAACTGGGACAGCACGAAGCAGCTGCTGTCGACCGGCGTCCCGATGGCGATCATGTTCACCGTCACGACCTCCGCGCTGCTGTACCTCGCGCTGTACCAGAACCTCTACCAGAAGTTCGTTCAGGGGAACTGGGCCGTCGAGGACCCCGGGCTGGCCGCGCAGGCGTCGGCCGGTTTGCAGATCGTGTTAGCACTCGTGTTGGTGTATCTGGCGCTCTCTATCCTCCGGATGGGGTACAAGAGCGTCAAGGAAGAACGCGGGCGGTTCTTCGACACCGGGTCGGAGGCACCGCCGGCCGAACCGAGCGACGACTGACCTGCAGGTCACCCCTGCAGTCGCTGCCGTAAGCGGGCGAGAAAGCCGCTCTCGTCCTCTTCGATACGCTCCCACAGTCGAAACGCCGTGTCGAGGTCCGTGATCTCGCTCGCGACGATGTCCTCTTGCTCGGGCGCGACGACGACGAGGTTGATCTCGTAGTGGCCGTAGTACCCCTTCTTGAGCATCGTCCGCTCGCGGAACCCGTCGACGAACTCCCGAACATCCTCGGGGATGCTGTCGGCGACGACCGCGAAGGTGAACTCCGTGGCGTAGTGTTCCTCGTCGGCCTCGATCCAGTCGTCGGCGGTCTCGTGACCCAGCGAGACCAGCGATTCGAGGTCGGAGACGGTCACGCGGTCGATACGCGTGGTGAAGACGTGGTCGTAGCTGTCGTGGTGGGCAAAGGAGAGCGCGGGGTGGAGGAAGTGCTTCTGGTGGTGCATCTCCATCTTCCCGTACAGCGTGAACGTCCGACCCGCGACCGTCCGGTCCTTTTCGAGGTCGTAGTTGAACATCAGACGGTCGCTCACCCGGTCGACGTACTCGTCGTCCCAGTCGGGCACGTCCGGGTCTTCTTCGGCCGGTTCGAGCGAATCGTACGGATTGTCGGTGCTCATCGTTCTCCAGTGGTCACTCGCCGCTCTCGTCGGGTTCGCACGGATGCACGTCGTCGATGGCCGGCGCGCCGATACCCAGTGCAACCGCCCGTTCGTCCGCGCTCTCTGGGACGTGCGCTCGCTGCGTACTGTCGGGTTCGACCACGAACGCCTCGTCGGCGGCCACCTCGTGCGTCCCCTCGGGCGTTTCGACCGCGAGCGTCCCCGAGAGCACGTAGAAGACCTCCTCCTGGTCGTCGTGGTAGTGGTAGGCCAGCGGTATCTCCTCGCCCGGTTCGGCCTCGTAGCGGTTCACCGCGACGTTCTCCAGTCCCGCCGCGCCCGCGCTCGAGCGCTTGCTACTCGGTCGCTCGGAGGCGGGGTCGATCCCCGCCACGTCGACGTGATGATATCCCATATCACCCCGAACACGCTCGGACACCAAAAACGGTCGCCCCACCGAGGTCCCTCGCAGCCGTCGCGGTTACGCTGTCGTGACCCGCGGACCGGGCGACGGCCGCTCGGCGTTCGGGCGCGCAACCGCTCGAGCGCGACGGACTCGTTGGCCGGAGGGGCCGCTACGGTGGTCGTGTCACGACTGTACACAGCAGGCAAGGTTTAACCCGACAGAGAGCGAACGAGCCAACGGATCGATGGCTCCGAAAGAATCAGAGGCGTGTGGTCGATGCAGTATGACCACGGCCATAGACGCGGGGACAGACGGCGAACGCGACCCGTTCAGCGACGAACGAATCGAAGTACCCGAAGACGAGATGCGGAAAGCCGCGGCCCCGCTGGTCGCGGCGGGACGCGTCAAGCACAAGCTGAACGAGCTCGCGACGAGGCTCACTTACGGCCGATAGACACGTGGAAGAGAGCGTCTCGGGATTCAAGACCCGCGGCGGCTGGGTCGACACCGTCGAACACGGCGAGCGCATC
>PXSD01000050.1:8727-20368 GCA_003023165.1 Halobacteriales archaeon QS_9_67_15
GACGCCGTCTACCGGAACGTAATGACCCAGATCGCGCCCTACTACTTCGACAACGAACTCATCAGCGCGAACCTCCAGCGGGTCAACGCCGACGACCGCCCGGAGTACGTCTTCGAGATCAATGTCAACGACGACGACCTGAAGATCAAGGTCTCGAACAAGCTCGCCGACTACGAGTCGGCCGTCGACCGCTGGCACGTCGACACCGAGAAGGCGACCGAAGCCGCTGAGGCTGCCGAAGGCGTCGACGCCCCCGACCGAGCGGCCGAGGCCGACGCCGAGACGACCTGACGGGCGAGACGCCGACGAGTCGGCCCCGAAGCCGCTCCCCGCCGTGTCGTCGTAGCGGCAAGCTATTATACCGACCGGCGGTAGCCGTCCCAAGATGGCATCGTTGGCGATACTGCTGGTCGCGGCCGGGGCGAGTCTGTTCATGGCGTGGGCGATCGGTGCGGGGTCGTCCGGGTCCACGCCGTTCGCCCCCGCCGTCGGAGCGAACGCGATATCGGTCATGCGCGCCGGCTTCATCGTCGGGATTCTCGGGCTCGCCGGCGCGGTGTTCCAGGGTGCCAACGTCACCGAAGCGGTCGGACAGGAACTCATCCGCGGCGTCACGCTCTCGCCGGGTTCCGCCGTCGTCGGACTGCTGACCGCCGCGATCCTCGTCGCGATCGGCGTCTTCGCCGGCTACCCGATCGCGACCGCGTTCACCGTCACCGGTGCAGTGGTCGGTGTCGGCCTCGCGCTGGGCGGCGACCCGGCGTGGGCGAAGTACCGCCAGATCGCGGCGCTGTGGGTCGCGGTCCCGTTCGTCGGCGGCGGCATCGCCTACGCCACCGCCCGACTGCTCAGGAGCGAGAGCGTGCCCGAGCGTCTCGCGGTTCCCGCCCTTGGTGGCCTCGTCGGTGCGATCCTCGCCAACGTCGAGTTCGTCTTCCTCGGCTCGTCCGGCGAGCAGGCGTCGGTCGTCACGTCGGCCGCCACCGCACTCGGCGGGCCGCCGCTGGTCGTCCCGGTCGTCGTCTCACTGCTGCTCGCGACCCTCGCCGGGTTCGCCCTCTGGTGGGACGTGCGCGAGAACGGTGACCGCGGGCAACGCCACTTCCTGCTCGTCCTCGGCGGCCTCGTCGCCTTCTCCGCCGGCGGGAGTCAGGTCGGCCTCGCGATCGGCCCGCTGGTCCCGCTGCTCGACCCCTTCGACCTCCCGATCGTCGCAGTCCTGACCGGCGGTGGGCTCGGTCTCCTGGCCGGCTCCTGGACCGGTGCGCCGCGGATGATCAAGGCGATTTCCCAGGACTACTCGTCGCTCGGCCCCCGTCGGTCGATCGCCGCACTCATCCCCTCGTTCGCGATCGCCCAGACCGCCGTCTTCTTCGGTATCCCCGTCTCGTTCAACGAGATCATCGTCTCCGCCATCGTCGGAAGTGGCTACGCCGCCGGCAACAGCGCAGTCAGCCGCGAGAAGATGCTCAAGACCGTCCTCGCCTGGGTCGGGTCGCTCGCACTCGCGCTCGGCGTTAGCTACGGCGTGTTCACGGCGCTCGACGCCGTCCTGTGAGCGGCGACCGACGGACCCCGCGACCGACCGCTCTTCGGCGTCTCGGGTCGGCTCTGACAGAAAGACAGCGTCGTCACTGCTCGGGTGAGAAACCGAACGACCGCCCCGAGTCGACCGGAGGTCGTCAGGAAGCGTTACTCGTCGTCGCCGAGCAGGTCGGCGGGGTCCTCGTCGCCGCGCTCGGACGGTCACGCGCTTGCGCTCGCCGTCGCGGTTCGGCTCGTAGCCGGTCCCACCGGTCAGGAGGATCTGCTTGAGCTGGGTGCCGCGCACGTCCTCGCGCATCGGTCGACCGGTCTCGTCGGAGCCGCCGGTGATCTCCACCGTGTAGCCCGACAGGCCGACGCTTCCCCCGTCGACCTCCTCACCGATCTCGCGCCCGATGAATCGGTTCGCGTCCTGTCCGTCGACCTCGACCTGATAGGTGTGGCCGTCCTCCGGGTCGGAGACGGCGACCGTGAAATCTGCCATGTAGGTCCGAAGTCAGCGCGGATTCAAAAGCCCGTCGGAACGCCGCCTCGGACGCGCCAGCCGAGCACACACCGGGACGCGGACGGTTCGCTCGGACCGCTCGCTCTGCGCCGGGGTCGCCGGACCGAGAGCACACGAGTCGTGACCGGCTGCCTGTCACGGCAGGCGACCACGTCGAGGTCGTCGCCCGCGACCATCTCCTCCCAGAGGACCGTCACGTCTTCGGGAGCGAGTTCCGCGTCGCCGGGAGTGAGCGTCCGATACAGGTCGAGTCGGTCGTCCAGTTCGTCCGCACGGACGGGTCTCGCCGCGGCCATCGAGTCTCGACTCGGCCTGCACACCGACCGGCCAAGAGACCGGACGGTTCGGGGCCCGTGACGGGCCCAAAACCCTTACCAGGTCCGGTCGAACGGGGTGCTATGTCGGGTTGGTCTCCGCAGTCGCCCTCTGGTCCCGTCGTCGTTGGTGTCGCGTTTGCGTACGCGGTCGTGCTGGCGTACCTGGTTCTGATACGCGGGGCAATACTGCTCGGGGTCATCGTGGGGCTGGTAGTCGTGGCCGTGTACTTCCTCTGGCGGCTCCTCGTCGCGGTCGAGGCGGTCACCGACGGCGCTCACCGCATCGCCGACGAACGAGAACAGAACTGAGCGCGACGCTCTCGGCCGCTGTCCGTCGATCAGGCCCGGTCGACGCCGATGACAGTCGAGACGCGAGCGTTCTCCTTCAGACGGATGCCCGCACCGCCGACAGAGAGGGGCACGTTGCCGAGTTCGGACACGTGGAGCGTCGAGTGAAACGCCCCCCGCGCTCGCAGGGCGTCGCGCGTCTGCACTGTCGCAACGGTGTCGGCGGGAAGCGCCAGCGACTCGTTGTACTCGAGCAGGTACTGTCCCCCGTCCAGGTGCCACCACTGGTAGTCGTCGTCCTCGTCGCGGTACTGGCGGTCGTGGGGTTCCAGGTCCGCGGCCTCGAGTTCGCCGCCACCGAAGTCGACGCGACCCGGCGACGCTACCTCGTACACCTCCGTGACCGTGAGGTCGACGCCGCGCCCCTCGGTCTGGGTCGGTTCGTGGACGATGTCCTCGACGAAGGCCGTCAGCGCTGCCATGTCGAGTGTGACGACCGGTCGCGTCAAAAGAGTGGGGACAGCGCTGGGTCACTGCGTTCGCCGGAAGACTCGCTCCGCTCGCCTTTCGAGCCCTGTCTCACTCGCGCTCGACGGGACCCCGCTCAGTCTCGGAGGCCCTCGCTCCGCTCAGTCCTCGCTTTCCTCCCACCTGAAGACGCCGTCGCGTTGGACCACCTCGCCGTCGACCTCTAGCCGGGAGTCGCCGGTCATGTCGGTGATGAGGTCGACGTGGACTGCCGAGTCGTTGCCGGACTCGCCCTCTGGCAGGCAGGCGTCGTAGGCGCGCCCGAGCGCGAGGTGGATCGTCCCGGCCATCTTCTCGTCGAAGAGGATCCGCCCCGTCGGCCGGTCGATGCCGCGGTTCATCCCGATCCCCAGTTCGCCGAGCTCCCGAGAGCCGCCGTCGGTCTGGATGATCTCGTCGATCACGTCTTCGCCCTGTGGGGCCTCCCAGTCGACGACGACGCCGTCCTTGAACGTCAGTTTCACGTCGCGCACGTCCCGGCCGCGGATGGTCATCGGCACGTCGAAGGTGACGACGCCGGCGGTGTCGTAGGGGGCGGTGAACACCTCGCCGGAGGGCAGGTTGTGCGAGTCGTAGGCGACGCTCGCGGCGGAGTTGACCGCCGACCGTCCGTCGACGAACAGCGTCAGGTCGGTCCCCTCGTTGACAATGCGGACCTCCTCGCCGTCGTCCAGGATCTGCTTTAGCTTGTTCATCTCCGCGGCGAGCGACTCCCAGTCGCGCAGGGTCGCGTCGTAGACGAAGTCGGTGTAGGCCTCGAAGGACATCCCGGCCTGCTGGGCGAGGGCGCGTGTCGGGTGGACCGTCGACACCCAGTCCGTGGCGAGGCGTGCTTCCCTGATCCCCTCACGTGCGCGACCGTACTCCTGTGTGCGCTCACCGGGGACGTCGGCCGACGCCGCCGTGTTGCGTCCGCCGCCCAGCGAGAGCACGCTGTCCGCGTTTTCGTATAGCGATAACTCGTGTATCGGGTCTTCGTCGAACTCACCGTCGTGTGTCCGGAGATAGGCGCGCTGGACCTCCTCGGAGCCGTAGACGGTGGTCATGCTCGCCCCGCGGTCGCCCAGCACCTCGGCGACGGCGACCGCGAGGTCGTGTGCGCCCTCGTCGACGGACACCACCACGTTGTCACCGGACTCGATCCGCGCGCTCCAGTCGACCAGCGTCTCTGCGTGGTCCCGAATACGGTCGTCCATGCTCGGGGGTCGGCCGCCACCGGCAAAACGGTGGCGCGACCCGTCAGCTTCCCGGAACCGAACGGCCGATTCTTCCCGATTGTTCCGGAGAGACGCATGCACTCCCGACGTTTAGGGTTGCCTAAAGTTCGTAACGACTTTATAGAATTAGGTTCGCCTAAATCCTATGGGAAAGGACAAACGGTCACGGCGACAGTTCGTGCAATTGGGTGCCGGGTTGGCGGCCGGCCTGCTGGCCGGGTGCGCCAGCGACTCGTCGGACGGCGGTGGCGACGGTGTCACCGACACGCCGACGGCGACGCCGACCGACGAACCGACGGCGACGCCGACGGAGGCGCCCGACGAGACCGCGACGGGGACGCCGTACTCGGTCGCCATCGAACCGATGGGAAGCGTCGAGTTCGAGTCGGCACCCGAGACGTGGGTCGCCAACAACGGCTCCTGGGCGGACATGGGGATCGCACTCGGGCAGGACCCGCCTGAAGGGGTCTGGCTCACCGGCCGGTATCACACCCGCTACTACGACGAGATTCCGGGTGTGAGCGTCGACAAGAGCGACATGGTCTCGCTCTCCCAGGGCGGGAGCGTGAGCAAGGAACTGCTCTACGAACTCGACGGGGACGTCAACGTGATCGACCCCAACTTCCTCATGAACCGGTTCAAGGGCTGGGAGGAGAGCGACGTCACCGACGTCCGCGAGGAGACCGGTCCGTTCTTCGGCAACACGGTCTTCTCGACCGGTTACCCGTGGCACAGCGACTACCGCTACTACTCCATGATGGAGGCCTTTGAGAAGCTCGCGCAGGTGTTCCGGCAACAGGAGCGCTACGAGGCCTTCGAGGCCGTCCACGAGGAGTTCCAGACCAACCTCGCACCTGTGGTGCCGACACGGAGCCAGCGGCCGTCGGCGGCGGTCCTCTGGGGCGGCGGCGACGCCCCCAAGCAGTTCTATCCGTACACGATCGGCTCGGGAACGAGCTTCAAACACCTCCGTGACCTGAAGGTCAGGGACGCACTGGCCGACAGCGACGTCAAGGACTTCCACTCGAGTCGCGCGGCGATCGACTTCGAGACGCTCCTCGAGGTCGACCCGCCCGTGTTGTTGCTCCGCGGACAGGAGGCCAAATCCCGCTCCGAGTTCCGGGACACGGTCGTGTCGTTCTTCGAGGACCACGACACCGCGAGCGCGCTCACCGCGGTCCAGAACGGCGACGTCTACCGCGCCGGCGGGCTCTACCAGGGCCCCATCACGAACCTCGTGGTCACCGAACGGCTGGCTCACGAGCTCTACGACACCGACGCAGAACTGTTCGACCGCGAGCGCGTCGGCCAGGTCGTGAGCGGGAACCTGTAGATGGACGACGCGGCCGACCACGAGGGCGCAGCCGACTGGTCCGACGCCGACCACCCCGACGCCGTCGTCGTCGGCTGTGGCCCGGCGGGCGCGGCCGCGAGTGTCTTCCTCGCCAGGTACGGGCTCGACACCGTCGTCTTCGACCGCGGGACCGGGTCGCTCGACCGCTGTGCGTTCCTCGGCAACTACCCCGGCTTCCCCGCCGGCATCGATGTCGAGACTTTTCGGTCGCGGACGCCGTGGCCACCGACGGAGACGAGGACGTGGACATGTCGGCCCGCTTCGCGGTCGAGACGCAGGATGGCCGCCACGTCCTCGCCGACCGGGTCGTCGCCGCGACCCGCTACGACGGCGAGTACCTCCGGCCGCTCGGCCGCGACGCGATGTTCGAGACGCACGAACACGGCGGGGAGGAACACGAGTACTTCGACCCGGAGTATCCGGACGCGGACGGCCGGACGCCCGTCGAGGGGCTCTACGTCGCCTCGCCGGCGGGTCAGCGCGACGTACAGGCCGTCGTCGCGGCCGGGCACGGCGCACACGTCGCGCGCTCGCTCCTCGAAGACCGGCGAGTCGAACGCGGCTACCCGCGAGAACTCGCCCGCCACTACGACTGGCTCCGGCCGGACACGGAGTTCGAGGGCGAGTGGAGCGACCGCGAGCGCTGGCGTAGGCGGTTCGACGAGCGCGTCCCCGACGACCACGAGACGAGCGACGAGCGCATCGCCGCCTCCTCAATCACGTCGACGACGACGCTATCCTCGAACGCGCCGCCGAGATCGAGTCCGAACGCGCGAATGTGGACGACGCGTAAGCCCGCCGGACACCGTCCGGGTCGGCCCGTCCCCGGGACCGACCGCCCCCGTTTCCGTATCGAACCGGAATAACTAAGGATTCGTTTAGGTAAACCTAAAACGATCGGATGGGAGAGACCGTCTCGTCGGATACCGGTCGAGAAGCGGGCGAGAGCGCCCGGCTCGCCTGGATCGACCGGTCGCTGCTGACGCTCTGTCTCGGGAGCCTGGCCATCGCCGTGGTCGCGGGGCTCGTGCAGGTGAGTTTCGGGTCGTACTCGATGTCCGTCGCGGAGGCCTGGCGGGCCGTCGTCGATACGACGGTCCTGCTCGACCCGCGGTGGCTGCTCAACTTCCTGCTCGGCGAGCAGTTGATGCGGAGCGTCCTCGGGTTCCAGGGCGAACTCCCCGACCTCCCGACGACGACGCTCATCGTCTGGAACATCCGCCTGCCGCGAGTGTTCGTCGCGATGATCGTCGGGATGAACCTCGCCGTCTCGGGCGCGATATTCCAGGCGGTGACCCGGAACGAACTGGCGAGTCCGTTCATCCTCGGCGTCTCCTCGGGCGCGGGACTGCTCATCCTCCTCACGCTCGTCGTCTTCCCGATGCTCGCCAGCGCCCTGCCCGTCATCGCCGCCGCCGGCGGGATGGGCGCGTTCGCCCTCGTCTACCTCATCGCCTGGAAGGGGGGCACGTCTCCCGTGCGGCTCGTCCTCGCGGGGGTCATCGTGGGCACGGTGTTCCAGAGCCTCCAGACCGGGCTGTTCTTCTTCGCCGACGACATCGGCGTCGTCCAGTCGGCCATCGCGTGGACGACCGGGTCGCTGACCGGGACGAACTGGGAGCAGGTCCGGACGGCGCTCCCGTGGACCGTCGTCGCGATGGGGCTGGCGCTCGTCGGCTCGCGGCAGTTGAACGTCCTCCTGCTGGGCGAGCGCACCGCGTCGTCGCTCGGCATGAACGTCGAGCGGATGCGGTTCGCCCTCTCGGCGGTGGGCGTGCTGGCCGCGGCCGCGAGCATCGCCGTCGCCGGCATCGTCGGGTTCGTCGGTCTCATCGTTCCCCACGTCGTCCGCAACGTCGTCGGGAGCGGCTACAAGCGCCTCGTGGTCGGCTGTCTGTTCGCCGGCCCGGCGCTGCTGGTCGCCGCCGACGTGGGCGCTCGCCTCGCGATCCCCGTCTTGGTGGGCGGGAGCGGCCAGCTCCCCGTAGGGATCGTCACGGGGCTCGTCGGCGGCCCCTACTTCCTCTATCTGATGCGCAAACAGGACCAACTCGGTGAAATATGAGCAAGACAGAGACGCCCTCGACCGAGCAGCACCGTGACGACGACCAGACGGCGGACGACGCCCCGACCGGGCCTGCTGTCGCTACTACCGGTGACGCCGACGGGGCCGCCTTCTCCGGCGAGGACCTCGTCATCGGTTATCCGACCGCCGAGGACCCGGTCGTCGACGAGGAGTCGCTCGTCGCCGCACCCGGGCAGGTGACCGCGCTCGTCGGCCCCAACGGTAGCGGCAAGAGTACGCTCCTCAAGGGGATGGCGGACGAACTCTCCCCGGACAGCGGGTCGGTTCGCCTCGACGGTCGCCCGGTCGAGTCGTTCGACTCGAAGGGACTCGCCCGGCGGCTCGGGCTGCTCTCCCAGGAGAACGTCGCTCCGGAGAGCATCACGGTCGAGAAGCTCGTCGAACACGGCCGCTACCCGTACCGCGGTTTCTTCGGCGGGCTGACCGACGACGACCTCGCTGCCATCGACCGCGCCATCGACCTGGCGGGCGTCGACCACATCCGCGACCGCGAGGTGGGCAGTCTCAGCGGCGGCCAGAAACAGCTCGTCTGGATCGCGATGGTCCTCGCCCAGGAGACGGACGTGCTCCTGCTCGACGAACCGACGACGTTCCTCGACATGCACCACCAGTTGGAAGTGATGGAGGTCGTCGAGACGCTGCGGTCGGAGAGTGACAAGACGGTCGTCGTCATCCTCCACGACCTCCAGCAAGCCGCCCGGCTCGCCGACCACATGCTCGCGCTCAAAGACGGGAGCGTCCACAGCCGCGGGCCCCCCGAGGACGTGATCACCGAGGAGACGCTCGCCGACGTGTTCGGGATCGAAGCGACCGTCACCCAGTCCGACCTCGGCCCGCGGATCACGCCGCTCCGCCCGCTGCACGACGACACCGGCGCCGACGTCCACCTCTGACTCCCGACGCTCCGCTCTCGGGTCTCTGTACGGCTGTTTCTCGCGCTCTCTCGTCCGGACAGTTTCGACTGTGTCTGACGCTGTCAAGCGCATGCCGATATATCGAATCCGGTGAGTGGCGGTCTCGGACAACTGTCCGAACCTATCGAGAATCGCTCGTTCGTCGCTCTCCGGTGGTGAACTGGGAGGAACGACCTCGGCCACGAATCACAACCCCTACTTGCGCGCCCGGCGAGCGAGCAGGTATGCGACCGGGCGTCATCGGACTCGGCCGGATGGGACAGATCGTCGTCGACCGCGCGCTCGACGCGGACCACGAGGTCGTGGCGTTCGACCTCGACGAAGACGCGGTCGCGAGGGCGGCCGACGCGGGTGCCACCCCGGCAGACTCCGTCGTCGACCTCGCCGACCGCCTCGGCGACGAGAAGCGCATCTGGCTGATGGTCCCGGCCGGGGAGGCGGTCGACGCGGCGCTCGACGACCTCGAACCCCACCTCGACGGCGACGACGTCGTGGTCGACGGTGGCAACTCATACTTCGAGGACTCCGTCCGCCGCGCGGAGTCGACCGACGCCGCCTACCTCGACTGCGGGACCTCCGGCGGGCCCGCAGGCGCGGAACTGGGCTTCTCGCTGATGGTCGGCGGCCCGGAGTGGGCTTACGAGGAGTTGACGCCGGTGTTTGACGCCGTCGCGACGGGCCCGGACGGCCACGACCGCATGGGCCCATCGGGGTCGGGCCACTACACGAAGATGGTCCACAACGGCGTCGAATACGCGCTGATGCAGACCTACGGCGAAGGCTTCGAACTGCTAGCGAACGGCCGCTACGACCTCGACCTCGAATCCGTCGCACGGACGTGGAACAACGGTGCGGTCATCCGGTCGTGGCTGCTCGAACTCTGCGAGAAGGCCTTCCGCGAAGAGGGGAGCGACCTCGGGACCGTCGCCGACCGCGTCGAGGGCGGTTCGACCGGGACCTGGACCGTCCAGGAGGCTCTGGAGCAGGAAGTGCCGGTGCCGCTCATCTACCAGGCGCTCGCGGAGCGCTTCGACTCGCGTTCGTCCGGCGGCGAGGGGCCCGGTCGATTCTCGCGACGACTCGCGAACCGGCTCCGCTACGGGTTCGGGCGACACGAGGTGCCGCGGCGAGAGTAGCGAGGTCCGAACGGAGTGAGGACCTCGGAATTGCGAGCGGGGAGCGCACGTGACCCGCGAGTAGCGAGGCTGACCGGAGGGAAGCCTCGGAATCGCGAGCGGGGAGCGCACGCGACCCGCGAGCGGCGGGTCACTCCGGTCGCTGTTTGAACACGTTCGGCGTCGTTTCGTGGTCACGTCCCGGAATGAAGCGTCACCTAATTATACGGGCGCTCCGAAGCCAGAGGTATGGCCGACCTACTGAGTGTCGCACTCGGGGCCGGGTTGACGCTCGTCGTCGTCGCCGTCCACTACGCGCGAGGGACCGGCTGGGAGCCCGCGGCGGACATCTCTCAGGACGTCCTCGAACAGCGCGCGGCGGCGGTGCCCGAGACCGACTTCCCCGAACCGATGAATCGCTCCATCGGCGGCGGTGCCGCGGGCGCTATCCCCGCCGGTGAAGGCGGTTCCGAGCTCGAAGAGGGCGAAGAGAGCGAGGAAGCGGAGGGCTTCGACCCCGACGCCATCGCGGACGACGAGGTCGAGTACTACGAAGTCGAGTTCGCCAAAGAGGGCGAGACCATCGAGATCGCCAACAACGAGAACATCCTCGACATCGGCGAGGAGGAAGGGTGGGACCTCCCCTATGCCTGCCGACAGGGCCAGTGTGTCTCCTGTGCCGGGCAGATCCAGGACGGCCCCGCGCTCGACTACATCCAGCACGAACACAACGAGGCGCTGTTCGACGACGACATGGACGACGGGTACTGCCTGACCTGCGTCGCGTACCCGGTCGACGACTTCACGCTCGAAACCGGCGAACAGCCCTGAACGCTGACGTTCAATTGTTCGGCGGTCCCCGTGTCTCACAACGAGTAACAGCGCAGTACGCTACCATAGCACGAAGGCCCGTAACTCAGTGGACAGAGTGGCTGGGTTCGGACCGAGTTGTCCGGGGTGAGCGGCGAGCGCAGCGAGGCCGCTCGCCCGGAACGTCTTCCCGTGGTTCGAATCCCCGCGGGCTCGTCTCGGTCGTCGCTTTGCTTCCCGGTCGCCGAGCCGACTGACCATGCTCCCGTCGAGTCTCGGCGGGGTCCAGAACGACTGGACCCGCGGGGGCGTGCGCATGGCCACCGTGGCCAGCGCGGCGCTACCACGATACGCTCGGCGAGCACTGTGACAGTCCCCGAACGGGCTATAGTAGAATTTGAAAGCGTTTGCACGGTCGACCGCACGTGGTCATGCGGTCGTCCGAGCGATGTCTTTCAAATTCTACTACGGGTCACCGATGCGAACCGTCATGGCCGCGGTGGAGTCGATCCACTCCACACCGGGTCGATGAGTCGGGAATCACTGTGAAGCCGACCGTCAGTTCCGCGTGGGCGAGGCAGTCTGTCTCGGGACCGGGCCGTGTAAACATTGCAGACCGCTACCGTAGTGGAGAGAGTCACCGCCGAAGCGACCGGGCTTCCCGGCAGAAGGCCGGTGACGATGACTCGGCTACGGATGGGGCCTCTTTGACCGGGCCACAAGACAGTCAAGCCGATGCTGAAAACCAGCAGACGACGCTTGGAACGTATGCGTCTTGAAACCAACAGGCCGCTACATTCGGCCTGAAATCCCGTGGTGGGATTCCTCCGCGTTCACGCGGAGGAGGAGGTCAAGAACCGGTGCCAGTACGTCAGGAACCGCATTGTGGAACGAGACGTTTCCCTGCCAGGGCTTTTCGTATCGATGTTCCTCGCACTCCTCGCTCGGGGTACACCCCCGTT
>PXSD01000051.1 GCA_003023165.1 Halobacteriales archaeon QS_9_67_15
GGCTGTCGGCGTTTTTCTCCTCGTCGGAGATCGCGATGTTCTCGCTGCCGGCACACCGCGTCGAGGCGCTCGTCGAGGAGGGACGCCGCGGCGCGAAGACGCTCAATGAGCTCAAGGCGGACCCACACCGCCTGCTCGTGACGATCCTCGTCGGGAACAACCTCGTCAATATCGCGATGTCGTCCATCGCGACGGGGCTGTTCGGCCTCTATCTCCAGCAGGGACAGGCGGTCGTGGCCGCGACGTTCGGGATCACCGCGATCGTCTTGCTGTTCGGCGAGAGCGCCCCGAAGTCCTACGCCGTCGAGAACACCGAATCGTGGGCGCTCCGTATCTCGCGGCCGCTCAAGCTCTCGGAGGCAGTGCTCCTGCCGCTGATCGTCTTCTTCGACTACCTCACCCGGATCGTCAACAAGGTCACCGGCGGCCGCTCGGCGATCGAGACCTCCTACGTCACTCGCGAGGAGATCCAAGACATGATCGAGACGGGCGAGCGCGAGGGCGTCCTCGACGAGGAAGAGCGCGAAATGCTCCAGCGCACGCTGCGGTTCAACAACACCATCGCGAAGGAGGTCATGACGCCGCGGCTGGACATGGACGCCATCTCGACGGAGGCCTCCATCTCCGAGGCTATCGAGCAGTGTATTCACAGCGGACACGCGCGCCTGCCGGTCTACGAGGGGAGCCTGGACAACGTCATCGGGGTCGTCCACATCCGTGACCTGGTCCGCGACCTCAACTACGGCGAGAGCGAGGGTGGCTCGCTCGAACTCGAGGACCTCATCGAGCCGACGCTCCACGTGCCCGAGTCCAAGAACGTCGACGACCTGTTGACGGAGATGCGCCACGAGCGCCTGCACATGGTCATCGTCATCGACGAGTTCGGGACGACCGAGGGGCTCGTCACCATGGAAGACCTCACGGAGGAGATCGTCGGCGAGATCCTCGAAGGCGGCGAGGAAGAGCCGATCGAGTACGTCGACGACGACACCGTCGACGTCAAGGGCGAGGTCAACATCGAGGAGGTCAACGAGACCCTCGACATCGACATCCCCGAGGGCGAGGAGTTCGAGACTATCGCCGGATTCATCTTCAATCTCGCCGGCCGGCTCGTCGAGGAAGGCGAAGTGATCGACTACGACGGGATCGAGATCTCGGTCCAGAGCGTCGAGAACACCCGTATCAGGGAGGCCCGCGTCACCCGAACCGAGACGTACGACCCCGGCGACGGGGCCGAGGACGGCGTCGAACCCGACACCAGCGAAGTACAGCCCGAGTGACCGCTCTCTGACGCTCGTCGTGCGACGGGGTCTCGAACGCCTCCGTTTCCGCTGCAGATACGCCCGAAAGCGGCGGGACCGACCGCCGCTCGTCGGGTCCGGTTGCAGGTCAGTCGTCCTCTGTCCAGGGCCGCGCCCGCCGCGCCCGACTCACCTCGACACCGCCCCGCCGCTCACTGGTCGATATCGGCGCGGCCGCTGGTCGCGCTCCGGACGCGGTCTCGGAGGAACGCGCCGTCGGCGACGGGGACGCGCACGTCGAAGGCGACGCGCTCGGCGTAGTCGGCGTCGAAGTCGACCCCTTCGCTTTCGAGGACCCCCCGGACGGTCCCGGAGTCGTCGTAGTCGACGGTGATCGCGAAGCGCTCGTGCGGGCGTTCGGTGCTCGTGCCGGCGGCGTCGAGCCCGTCCGTGACGGCTCTCGAATACGCCCGCGCCAATCCGCCGACGCCGAGGTTCGTCCCGCCGTAGTAGCGGGTGACGACGACGACGACGTTCTCGACCGCCTCCTGCTGGAGGACGTTCAGCGCGGGGTCACCGGCGGACCCGGAGGGCTCGCCGTCGTCGCTGGCCCACTCCCGGAACGGGTCGGCGCGGACGCGGTACGCGGGGACGTTGTGGGCGGCGTCGTCGTACTCCGCCCGGACCTCCGCGACGACGGACTCGGCGGCCTCGACCGTCCGCGCGGGGGCGACGTGGCCGACGAACTCCGACCCCCGAACCTCGAAGCTGGCCGTCCCGCGGTCGGCGACGGTCCGATAGGGCTCCTCGGTCGTGCCGGGCTCGTCTGTCACGTCCCGCCGTTCGGCCCGCCGACTCTTAGCTCTCACCGTCGGCGGTCACGTCTCTCCCCCGACCTCCGTCCCGGCGGTCTCGGTCCCGTCGACCTCCCGCCCGCGAGCCCACGTCATGGTCAGATGCCCTTCGACCTCTTCGCCGCCGAGTTCTTCGGGGCGGTCCGGCGCCGAGACGTCCGTCTCGTACTCCTCGGGCGGCGGGAGCGTCACCTCGTCGTCGCCGACGCGGACGGTGAGGGAGCGACCGGCGTCGAGGCCGTCCTCGATCGTCTCGAGCTCCTCGCCGAAGGGCGACCGCTCCTTGGCCTCGCGGTCCTCTCCCCACCCCGCTTCGGAACAGTCGGCCGACCGCCCCGCGAGGACGGCGTTGAGCGCCGCGCCGAGCAGGACGACGAACCCGCTGAAGTAGAGCCACGTCACGAGCACGACGACCGTCCCGAGGATGCCGTAGCGCTCGCCCACTCCGACCACCGCGACGTAGTAGCGAAAGAGGAACTCCAGCACCGTCCCCGGGACGACCTCCCGGACGGTGACGTCCTCGTCGGGGAAGCGGTAGAACAGCGGGAGGAAGACGACCACGAGGCTGGCCGTCGAGACGACCCGGTTCAGGAACCTGCCGACCGGCCCGTCGCCGAACGAGAGCACCGAGCCGACCACGCCCGCTACGAGGAGCCCGACCCCGACGGCGGCGAGTGCGACGACGGCGTCCCGTATCGAGTCGACGACCCCCTTCGGGTCGTCGAGGTCGTAGATACTGGAGAAGGCGGCGTCCAGACTGCGGAATATCTTGATGGCTCCACAGAGGAGCACGCCGACTCCCAGCACCGAGAGACTGCTGTGCTCGGTCGCCTCGGTGACGGTCTCGGTCACCAGACTGCCGGCGTTCGGCGAGAGGTACGTCCCTATCGCCCGAAGCGCGTCGACCGCCGCCGCCTGGTCCTCGATCCGGGAGATCAGCAACAGGACGACCAGCAGAAAGGGCAACAGCGAGACGAAGGCGTGGTAGGCGATGCTCCCCGCCATGAACGTCAACCGCTCCGAGCGCGCCTCGCGTGCGACGGCGCGAGAGAGCGTCGCCGCTCGCCGAAAGTAGCCCATGGGACGCGTAGGAGTCCCAGCGGGAAAACCCGACGGGCCGACCCCACAGTAGTCGTCAGCGGTCGGGGTCGCGGTCGCCCCAGACGCGCTTGTCGAGCAGCGTGACGGCCATCCCGTCGCGGACTTCGAGTTGACAGGAGAGGCGCGGATAGCCGTAGCGGTCCGCGAGGTCGTCGTGCCAGTGCTCGGGGTCAGGCGGGGCTTCGAGACGGACACCGCAGGTCGCACACAGCCCGCGGCCGCCGCAGTTGACGCGACACGCGTAGCGGCCGTGCGGCGACAGGCCCGCGTCCAGCAACACGTCGCGGAGCACTGCGCCCTCGCTGGCGGTCAGGTGGCGCGTCTCCCCGTCCGGCGTCTCGACCGTGAGCGTCGCGTCGTCGGACGGCTGTGAGCCCGGTCCCGTCATCCGCTCACCGCAACTCGATCCTGTGGACGAACTCCATGGCGCGGATCTCGGTGAGGAGGTCGCCGGGGATCTCGCCGTCGGTGATGACGTAGAGCTTGGGTTCGTCGGTGAACTCGGGGTCCTCGCTGATGGTCTGGCGGATGGAGATGCCGCGGTCGGCGATGGCGCCGGTGACGGTCGCAACGATGCCGGACTCCTCGGCGTCGCGGACGGTGATGGCCAGCGCGGTCAGGTCGAGCACCGGCGCGAGGTCCATCAGGCTCGGGATCGCGGAGATGTTCTGGAAGATCCGCCGGAGCTGGTCGTCGGCGAGGATAGCGCCGGTAGTCGCGTCGACGACGCGGCGGTCGACGCCCACCTCGCGGGCGATACCCGTGTTCGGGATCTCGATGCCGCCCGAGACGACTCGGCCGTCGTCATTGACGGAGAACCCGCGTTCGAGGACGAGACGGATGACGGCCTGCTGGCTCGGCGAGTCGGCGAACTTCTCCATGATCGCCTCGAACGTGGCCGTCTCGGCGTCGCCGGTCGCGTCGGCGCCGCCGTCGGTACTCGCGTCGACACCGCCGTCGTCGGATCCCGTGTCCGAGGCGCCGTCGTCGCTCATCTATAGCTCGCCTTTCGTGCTCGCCACGTCGCTGCGGCGCTCGTCGACCTGGGTCGCGTCGTCGAGCGCGCGAGCGAGTCCCTTGAACAGCGCCTCGATTTCGTGGTGGGCGTTCTCGCCGGAGACGCCGGCGTGGAGCGTGAGCCCGGCGTTCATCGCCAGCGAGCGCAGGAAGTGCTGGCCCATGTGGCTCGCCATCTCGCCGACCTCGTCCTGGGAGAACTCGCCGTCGAACTCGAAGTGCGGGCGGCCGCTCACGTCGACGACGACGCTCGCGACGGCCTCGTCCAGCGGCACCTTGCGGTCGGCGAAGCGGACGATGCCGCGCTTCTCGCCCAGCGCCTCGGTGAAGGCATCGCCGAGGGTGATGGCCACGTCCTCGACGGTGTGGTGGTCGTCGACCTCGAGGTCGCCGTCGCAGTGGACGGTCAGGTCGAACAGCCCGTGGGTGGCGAACGAGCCGAGCATGTGGTCGAAAAAGCCGATCCCCGTCTCGACGGTGGCGTCGCCGTCGCCGTCGACGTCGAGGGTCACCTCGATCTCAGTCTCGGCGGTCTCGCGCGTCACCGCCGCCGTCCGCTCGGTCATGGTTCGACCAAGCGCGCCCGCCTATTTGGCGGTTGTGTTCGCTCCGCTCGCTCGCGCGGCGTCCGCCAGCGCCCACGCGCCCGTCGGCTCGGAGCCCGTCGGGTCCAGCCGTCGGCCCGGTCCCCGCCGAGGCGTCGCGGTCGTCCCTGCGACAGCACTCGGGCGTCTGGGTCCGGGTTCGAGCGTGGTGTCATAGTGATTATTGTAGATTATTTCCGGATCGCGCCGACTCCGGTGGCGGCGTGTACCGGTAAATCGCTACAATAATCACTATCAGTCGTCGACCGTCGGCGAACCGCCGGCCTCGGCCGCGGCCCGACGGCCTTCCCCGATCCGTGCGAGGACGACCACCCCGAGCGCCGCGGCGAGCGGCGCGAGGAGGAGACGCATCGCGGTCGCGGCGTCGGAGCCACCGACGACGACGCCCATGACCGCCGGCACGGACCCGACCGCGACCGAGGCTGTCCCCGTCGCGAGCGCGTTGACCGGGCCGCTGTACTCCGGGACCGCGTCCGTCGCGTAGGCCATCATCGTCGGGAACACGCCCGAGATCAGCAGGCCGACGGCGACGACGCCCGCGAGCACCCAGAGCCCGTCGGCGACGAAGAAGGTGAACGCGAACGCGGGGAGGAGCAGTCCGAGTACGCCGATCAGGAGGTTCAGCGGGCCGACGCGCTCGGTCAGCGCGCTGTAGGCGAACCGGCCGGGGACGTACGCGACCAGCATCGCCGTCAGCGTCACCTCCGCCCAGCCGCCGGGGAGCTCGCCGTTCGCGTAGTAGGGGAGCCACGTGAACAGCCCGCCCTCGACGCCGGTGACGAGAAACAGCGCGGCGAGCAGGGCGATGACCTCGGGCTGTCGGAGCAACTCGCCGAGTCGCGCGCGGGTCAGCGGTTGCTCCTTCGATTCGACGGTCGGCGACTCCAGCCGCCAGAACAGCACGGCCAGCACGAAGAGGGCGACGGCGAGCGCCGCGTAGACGAGCCGCCAGGACCCGAGGCGCAGGGCGACGACGACGGCCAGCGGTCCGGACGCCGCGCCGACCGCCCACGTCCCGTCGTAGAGGTTGAACAGTCGCCCCCGGTTGCTCGGGTAGAGGTGACTCAGGAGCGGTCTGTCGAGTCCGCGGAGGAAGCCGGTCATCGCCCCGCGGACGACGATGGCTCCGAGGAAGAAGAGAAACGACGGTGCCAGTCCCATCGCCAGTAGCGCGACCCCGGCCCCGAACGCGCCGACCGCGAGCAGCCGCCGCGCGTCGAAGTGCCCGGCCCCCGTCCCGAAGACGACAACGACGAGCAGATACCCGACGGTCCCCGCCGGTGCGACGAGTCCCAGTTGCCACTCCGGGACCACGAAGAACCCCTCGAGCGTGGGGAGGACCGCACCGCGGGCCTGCATCATCGCGCCGGTGAGTGCCATCGAGAAGAAGAGCGTGACCGTCCACAGCCGACGGTTCCGGGCGTCCGTGGTTGCCGCGTCCTTGCTCACCGCCGTCCCCCCTGCCCGGTGGCTCGTCGGTGTCGTCGAGACCGGAGTCCGCTCGCGTCCGCACGCTGACGGTGGCCGTGCCGGTCGCTCGTCGGTTGCACACCGTTCCGTACCGTATCCTGTCGGAAAACGTTTTTGAGGACACTCAAAGAACGTTCTGCAGTGAGCGAGTCGCGGATCGGAGAACGTCTGGGGGCGTTCGGGCTCTCGACGACGGAGATCGAGACCTACCTGGCGGTCGTCCGCCGGGGTGCGGCGACGACGGGGAGGTGGCCGACGCAGCGGACGTGACCGTCGCCGACACCGGCACCGACGACAAACTCGTCCTCGAAGGCGTCCCGGTCCGCGAGGCGAAGCAGTCGCTGGTCCCACCGGTTACGAGCGATGTCCTGGCGAGAACGCGCCGGTCGTCGAGACCGGGAGCGGCCCCGCCAGCGTCGGCGGCGACTCGCCGGGGTTCGCCCTTACTTCGAGGAGTTCGCCGCTCGCAGTCTCACGCTCCGAGAGCCGTAGCGGGTCTCAAGCGCCCGCGCCCTACTCTCCCTGGCTCTATCCGTTGCTCCCGCTCCGCTCCTCGTCTTCGCTCGTCCCGTGGCGCTCGTCAGTCGCCCGTTCGGCGACCCGGTCCAGTCCGAGCGTCGCGAGGAAGCAGACGACCCCGACGTACAGCAGCGAACTCGGGTCGGTCACGAGGCGACTCACGACGCTGTTTCCGTATCCGAGTGCGGTTCCGAGAAATCCGAGCGTCGAGGTGGTCCAGCCCAGTCCCGCAACGCCCGCGAGTTGCTCTGCGGCGTCGGTGTCCAGTGGCCATGACGGCTTCAGGTCCATGCGCGTTCACTCCACTGTCCGGGCATAATGGTTCACCTTTCGTGGGTAGGCGGCCGGTACAAGTAAGTTACCTCCCCGTATCCGATCAGTACCCCGCTCGAACGTGATCGGTACACGGAAGCAACTCGACACCGGTTAGGGGTCAGACCGCGTTCATCGCGGCTTCGAGCGTGAACTCCCCCTCGTAGAGCGCGCTTCCGACGACGACGGCGCTGGCACCCGCGCCCTTCAGGGCGCGAACGTCGTCGAGCGTCGCCACGCCGCCGCTGGCGACCACCGGGATGTCGACGGCGTCGACGATGCGCTCGATCGGCTCGGTCCGGACTCCCTCTAGCTGGCCCTCGACGTCGACGTCGGTGAAGAGGATGCCGCCCGCGCCGAGTTCCTCGTAGCGCTCGGCGGCCTCGGCGGGGTTCAGTCCCGTCCCCTCAGTCCATCCGGAGACGACGACCTCGCCGTCTTTCGCATCGAGGCTCACGAGGACCGTGCCAGGGCACCCGTCACTGATATCGGCGACGATGTCGGGGGTCTCGACGGCGGCGGTGCCGAGGATGATGCGGTCGACGCCGGCGTCGAGGAGCGCGGTCGCGTCATCGACGGTGCGGATGCCGCCGCCGAGTTGCGTATCGACGTCGACCGCCTCCACGACGGCCCGGACCGCCTCGGCGTTGGCGCGCTCGCCCTCGAACGCGCCGTCGAGGTCGACGAGGTGGAGCGTGCGCGCGCCCTGTTCGACCCACTGTTCGGCGGCCTCGACGGGGTCGCCGTACGCCTTCCCCGTTCCGCGCTCGCCGCCGACGAGCTGTACGACCTGTCCGTCCTGCACGTCGACGGCTGGCACGACTTCGAACTCCGGGAACATACCCGGCGATGGGCGAGCGGGGGCGGAAAGCGTGTCGGTCTCACCGCTCGGTCGACGACTCACGGACGCCCGGAACCCTGGCCCCGGCCACTCCGGCAGTCTTTACTCGCGGTCGGTCCACCGATCCGTATGGTCTCACTGTTGCTCGTCGCCGGCATCGCAGTCGCGGCGTTCGTCGGGTTCAACATCGGGGGCTCCTCGACGGGGGTCGCGTTCGGTCCGGCCGTCGGTAGCGGTTCGATCTCGAAGACCGGTGCCGCGGCACTGATGACGGTGTTCGCCGTCTTCGGCGGCGCCACCGCCGGCACGAACGTCATTGAGACGATGGGCGGACGGATCGTCCCGAGCAGCCAGTTCACGCTGGCCGCCAGCGTGGC
>PXSD01000052.1 GCA_003023165.1 Halobacteriales archaeon QS_9_67_15
GTCGGCGCACGCGGGTCGTCCCAGCCATCGAGGCCGCCCGCCTCGATGAGCGCCTTGATCGTCGACGTGCTCATCGGCACGTCGTAGGCGTCGGTCTGGACGTGCCCCCAGTGGACGACCTCGGGGTACTCCCAGCCCAAGTAGTCGTAGACGAACGCCTGTCGTTTCGCCGAGTCCTGCAGGTCGACCCCGCGGATGATGTGCGTGATGCCCGTCAGGTGGTCGTCGATCCCGCTCTGGAAGTCCAGCATCGGCCAGCAGCGGTACTCGGCGGCCGCCTCGCGCGGATGGGGCGTATCGACCATCCGGAACGCCACGAAGTCCCGCAGCGCCGGGTTCTTGTGCGTGATGTCGGTTTTCACGCGCAGGACCATCTCGCCGCTGTCGTACTCACCGGCCACCATCGACTCGAACTCCTCGCGGACGGTCTCGACGTTCTTGTCCCGGTGCGGACAGGCCTCGCCGGAGTTCTTCATCTCGGAGAACGCCTCGCCGGAACAGGAGCAGGTGTACGCGCCGCCGAGGTCGATCAGTTCCCGCGCGTGGTCGTAGTAGACGGCCACTCGGTCGCTCGCCGTGACCACCTCGTCGGGCTCGAAGCCGAGGTAGTCGACGGCGTCGAGGATCTCGTCGTACGCGTCGAGGTCAGGTCGTTTCGTCTCGGGGTCGGTGTCGTCGAACCGACAGAGCATCCAGCCGTCGTACAGCTCCTTGTACGTCCCGATGACCGACGGCATCCGCGCGCTCCCGAGGTGCCACGGCCCGTTGGGGTTGGGCGCCATCCGCATCCGCACCTCGTCGTACTTCTCGGCGTCCTGACGAGCCTGCGAGTCAGGGTTCGTGGAGCCCGGCTTCACGGCGCTCGGCAGGTCGGGGAGTACCTGGTCGTCGTCCTCGTCCTCGGCGTCGAGCTCCTCGACTTTCTCCGGGGCGAGTTTGGCGAGGCGCTCGCGCTTCTCCGCCGCGTCCATCCCGTTGACCCGCTCGACGACCGGGGCGATGACGCCCGCGATCCGGTCGCCGTACTCCCGGAACTCGGGATTCTCGCCCATGAGCGGCCCCATGATGGCGCCAACCTGGGCGTCGCTGTCGTGTTTGAGCGCGTTGAACAGCGCGTTCACCTCGGCGGCCTCTTCGGCCCGTTCGCGTACGTCGTCGTCCATTGCCACGTCGTTCTCGCCCCCGTGTAAAAACCGCGTTGGGTTCGGTCCGGTTCCGCCGGGCGGCGACGCCGTGACCCCATTCACTCGCCCCAGACCCGGACGACGCCGTCCGACCCCGCGGCACCGAGCGCGAGCGAGTCGTCGACGTTACGGACGCCGGTCACGTTCGACGCGAGTTCCCCGCCCAGCGCGAACCGTCGTCGGACTTCGACGCCGTCCTCGGTCCTGGCGAGCGCCAGCAGTCCCCCCCGGCGGTCGGTCGGCACGACCAGTTCCGGTCGTCCGTCACCGTCGACATCGGCCGCGAGGCCCCCGTCGAGGTTCCGGGACCGGTACGCGTGCGAGGAGACGCCCGACCGCGAAGTCACGGACCGTAACTCGTCTCCGTCCCGGCGATAGAATCGCGCGGTGCCGCCGATGTGCGGCGTCTCGACGGCGGCCACCTCCAGTTCGCCGTCGGGTCCGAAGGGCGCGACACAGAGCTGGTGGCGCCAGCGGTTACCCGACGAGAACCCGGGCCCGGTCGCGACGCGGTCGCCCTCCGTCGTGAACGCCGCGAGACGAGCGCCCGACTGAGAGTCGGCAAGGGTCACGAGGAGGTTCCGGATGCCGTCGCCAGTCACGTCGGCCGCGACCGGCGCGATCCCTTCGACGACCGGGCCGTCGAGGTCGACCACTGTCCGTGTCGAGAGACCCTCGCGAACGTCCGCAAGGACGACTCGCTCGGCCTCGACCGCGTCTCCGAGCGCGCCGTGGGGGTAGCGCTCCGTCCGACCGCCGAGCAGCGCGTACCGTCCGGGACCGACCGCGACGGGACGGGCATCGGGGAGCGCGTCCACCGCCGCTCGCTGCCTGTCGTCGCCGTCGACGAGGACGAGACCACCGTCCGCATCGACGAACAACTGCCCGGCATCGTCGACGGGGACCGGATGTGAGTACGTAGACGCGTCCTCGAGGGGATCCAGGAGGTCGATACGCGCCGCCTCGCGTCGGCCGACCGGCGGCGTCCCGCCCGGGAGTTCCCCGACTCTGCACCGTTCAGTGACGGTCCCGTCGGAGACGGCGAACCGCTCGACCACGCCGTCGGCGGTCGCGACTAGCCAGTCGCTCCCGGGGTCGGTCGGGACCGCGACCAGCCACGTCGGACGTCCGTCCGTCTCGACCGTCACCGGTTCGTCGCCCGAGAGGCCGCCGTTCCCGCCTAGAACGCGATTTCCCGATGCCCTGACGTGCGTGTACCCGACGAGGCCGTCGTCGACGCGGGGCGAAACAGTGTGTCCGCCGGTCGCGGTGGTCAGGTCCTCTCCGCCGTCCTCCGGTCCGCCGTCCGACGAGCGCCCTCGCTCGCCGGTCGGACAGCCGGCGAGCAGCGACAGCCCCGACGCGGCCGCACCGAGGACGGCACGGCGACGTGGTGCCATCAGTGCTCGAGTTCGATGCGGCAGTCGGCGATGTCCATCGGTCGGTCCGCCGCGCCGCCGTCGAGTTTGAGGGCGTCGGACAGCGCGTCGACCTCGGCGGCCCCCGCGGTCTGCTCGCGTCGGTCGTCCTCCATTGCTGTTCGGTTCTCCCTCTCGCACTATAACCGCGTCGGGTTCGATGTCGAGAGCGCGGGCCGTCGCTCCCGTGGTGAGTCCCGATGCTCCCGTCGTGAGCGGAGAGTCCCACCGGGTTCAGTTCGGGCGAGTCGCGCCGTTCCGCGTCGCGTTGATGACCACCCCGAGCATGAGTACGAGCGCGGCGAGATAGAGGCTCGTCAGGATGAGGATCACGCCGCTGAGGATACCGTAGAGCGCGTACTGGCCGGCGTTCGCGGCGTAGAACTGGATGCCGGTTATCAGGAGCGTCCACCCGCTCCCCGCGGTGAGCGCACCCGGTAACGCGTCCGACGGCGACGTCGTGACCTTCGAGGGCAAGTAGTACAGCGGAAGGAACGCGAGAACGAGCACGCCGAAGAGTACGAACGGCCAGAGGCCCACAATGAGCGGACCGGCCGACAGTCGCGAGAAGACCCCGCCGGTGAAGACGACCGCCAGTGCCGCGAGCGAGAGGGACCCGAGGACGCGGACGGCGTCGCGGAGCTGTTCGACCAGGGGTTGCTCCTCGGCCCCCTCGACGCGCTCGACGACCGACTGGAAGTCCACGCCCATGTTCGCGCCGCTCCAGGCGAACACGACGACGGCGAGCAGCGTGGCCCCGGTCCGCCCGGAGGCCGTCCCGATCGATTCCGTGACGAGCCGCCGAGCCTCCGGCGTCAGCAGCCGCGGCGTCGCGGCCCGGACCTCGGCGGCAGACCCCGCGTCGAGGACCGCCAGCGCCAGCACCATGACCGGGAGAAACGAGACGAACGCGTAGTAGGCGAACGCGGCCGCGGGGTACTTGATGTCGTGCTCGTCCGCGACCCGCGCCGCCGTGAGGACGGCGTCGAGAACGTCTGCCAGACGCACCATACCGGCGATACGGGGACGAGCGGTAAAGTTCCTGCAACGAATGGGGGCCGCTCCGATGGAACCGCCGCTCCGACCCGAACGGCCCGGTCTCGTCGCTGGGACTCCTCGAGCGCTGCCGCGAAAATCCGGCGGACCCGGACTCATACTGCCGGCTGTAACTTCGTGAAGATATTCGCCGCCCCGGGGCGGCGAAATTCGTGACAGACGTACAGCCGGCAGTATCAGTACTCGCGTTCGATGAGGTAGTCGGCGATGTCCTCGAGTCGGTCGCGAGCGTCGTTGTCCGGGAGCACCTGCAGGTTGTTCTTGCCGCTGGCGATGAGGTCCTGAGCGGTCTCGCGGGCGTACTCGACGGAGCCGGCTTCGCGCAACCGCTCGACGGCGGCCTCGACCTCGGCTTCGTCGACCGCCTCGACGGAGTCGGTCTCGACCAGGTCGTCGACGTCGACGCCCTGCTCGCGTGCGTGGAGCGTGATGAGCGTCTGCTTGCCCTCGATGAGGTCGCTCCCGCGCTGTTTGCCGAGTTTCTCGCTCGGCGTCGTCAGGTCCAGCAAGTCGTCCTGGATCTGGAAGGCACGACCCACGTCGAGGCCGTAGCCGTACAGCGAGTCGACGGTGTCGTCGTCGGCCCCGAACAGCATCGCCGCGATCGCGGCGCTCGTGGCGTAGAGCACGGCCGTCTTGAGTTCGACCATCTCCAAGTACTCGTCCGTGGAGACGGCGTCGCGGGACTCGAAGTCGATGTCCAGCGACTGGCCTTCGCAGATCTTCGTGCAGGTGCTCGCGAGCTCCAGCGCCGCCGCGTTCGAGTCCGCGGGGTCGGCATCGGTCTCGAGGAGCTGCTGGAAGGCCTTCGAGTAGAGCGTGTCCCCGGCGAGGATCGCCGTCGAGAGGTCGTACTCCCGGTGGACGGACGGGACGCCGCGCCGCAGGTCGTCGTCGTCCATGATGTCGTCGTGGATGAGCGTGAACGTCTGGATGGCCTCGACGCTCACCGCGGCCCGCAGCATGTCGACCGTGTTGTCGGCGACCGGGAACGTCCGGTAATCGACCGCGTCGCCGTCTACGTCCGCCAGCGACTCCGCGACCAACAGCAGAACGGTCGGACGGAGCCGCTTCCCGCCGGCGTCGAGCAGGTACCGCGTCGCCTCGTAGAGGCGTTCGGGGTGCTCGACCGGGAGTTCTTCGGCGATGGCCTCGTTGACGCGTTCTCGGCGCGCGACGATTGCCCGCTCGACGGCCGCCTGGGACTGCCCACTCATGTCACTCGACCAGCTGGATGATGTTCCCGTTGCGCGTGACGTGCAGGTCACGGCCCATCTTGTACCCCTCGCTCTCGCAGAGGTTGACGTAGTCCGAGAAGCCGGACATGTCCTGGTGGGCCGGGATGACGTTCTGGGGCTGGAGCGCGTCGAGCATCTCGTAGTGCCCCTCCTTGTTCAGGTGGCCCGAGACGTGGATATCGTCGTAGATGCGCGCGCCCTGCATCCCGAGCAGGTTCTCGGACTGGTAGCGCTGGCCCTCGTTCGTCGGCTCCGGGATGACCCGGGCCGAGAAGATCACTTTGTCACCGTCATCCAGCTCGTAGGGGGTCTCGCCGCGACCCATGCGAGTGAGCATCGCGCGCGGTTCGCCCTGGTGACCGGTCACGATGGGCAGGAAGTTCTCCTTGCCCTCGTTCATGATCCGCTTGAACGTGCGGTCGACGGACTTGCGGTGGCCGTACATCCCCAGGTCGTCCGGGAAGTCGACGAAGTCGAGTCGCTCCGCGGTCCCGGAGTACTTCTCCATCGAGCGGCCGAGCAGGACCGGCTGGCGGCCGATGTCCTCGGCGAACTCGACGAGCGAGGTGACGCGTGCGATGTGGGAACTGAAGGTCGTCGCGACGATGCCGCCGTCGTAGTCCTCCATACTGTACATCACGTCTTTGAGGTGGCGACGGGCGACCGATTCGGAGGGCGTGCGGCCCTTCTTGCCGGCGTTTGTACAGTCCTCGATGTAACAGAGGACGCCCTCGCCTTCGCGGCCGATCTCGCGGAACCGCTCCATGTTGATGGGGTCGCCGATGACCGGCGTGTGGTCCATCCGCTTGTCGAGGCCGTAGACGATGGCTCCTTCGGGAGTGTGCAGGACTGGGTTGATGGCGTCGATGATCGAGTGGGTGACGTTGACGAACTCCAGTTCGGTGCGGTCGCCGATGCTCATCGTCTCGCCCGCCTCCATCTCGACGAGGTCGTTCTGGACGCCGAACTTCTCCTCGCTCTTGATCTGCTGTTCGACGAGCGCGAGCGTGAACGGCGAGGCGACGATGGGCGCGTCGTAGCGGTGTGCGAGTTTCGGGATAGCCGCGATGTGGTCGAGGTGGCCGTGGGTCGGCACGATGGCCTTCACGTCACCTTCCAGGTCGGACATGACGCGGTCGTCGGGGATCGCGCCCATATCGATCAGGTCGAGGCTGTGCATCCGTTCGGTCTCGACGTTGTCGTGGATCAGTACCTTCGAGAGGTTCAGGCCCATGTCGAAGACCACGACGTCGTCGCCTGCCCGAACTGCCGTCATCTGGCGGCCGACTTCCTCGTAGCCGCCGATAGTTGCGATTTCGATTTCCATGGTTTGCACTCCGAGAAGGGCTCGCCCGCAGACGCGGTGACGGCCGGCGAACAGTGGACGCTCGCGTGACTGGTGCGCTCCGGACCGCCGCGGTCTGCCGACGCGCAGGCCGGGTCGCCCCCGGCCCGCCCGTCACCGCCGACGGTCGGAGCCAGTCCGCATCGGCGTCCGATGCGTCAGCCGGCCGCCCCTACTGCGACCCGGGCGGCCGTATACTCGGTTACCTCTCCCTATACGGCGAGGTTTTAAAAAGCGTGCGACTCGTCCCCGAAACCTGTCGCTCTTCGGCCCCGACCACGTCGGGACCAGTCGGCTACTCGTCGTCGTCATCGTCGTCTGAACCCTCGTCCGCCGGCTCGTCGCCGTCGGGTGAGTCCTGTACGGTGTCGTCGCTCCCGGGCGAGAGCGGGTCGCCGCTGCCGCGTTCAGACTGGTCTCCCGAGCCGAACTCTCCGCCGTCCGTCCCGTCCGCGGCTCCCGAGTCGTCGCTTCGCTCGACGGTATCGTCCGACGCTCCGTACGTAAATGAGTCGGCCGTCTCCTCGGAGGCCGAGTCGCTGGAACCGCCCGCGTCCGGCGCGAGCGGGTCGTCCGTGTCCCCGCTGGCCGCGCCAGTCTCCGCGTCCGCTCGCTCTGTGCCGGCCCCGGCAGTGTCCCCGCCCTGTCCCCCTTCGCCGGTGGTCTCGTCCGCGAACAGCCCGAGTCCGGGCGCGTCGTCCGACTCGTCGGTATCGTCCGGTTCGCCGGCGTCGTCGGGTTCGGCTGCCGGTCCAGTGTCGTCGGTACCAGTAGATTCAGCGCCGCTGTCGGCACTCTCGGCCGGTTCCGATTCGGCAGCGGGGTAGTCCATCGGGTCCTCGTCCGTCCCCGCCGGCTCGCCGTCTTTGGGTTCGTCGCCGTCACCCGCCAGTTCGTCGCGCGACGGCGGGCCGTCGCTCTGCCCGAACCCGAGTTCCCCCGCGATCTCGCTCTCGCTCACCAGGTCTTCGGGGGAATCGGACGGGTCCGCCTCGGCGGGATCGGACGCGTCCGCTCCAGCGGAGCCGGACATCTCGCCTTCGTCAGGGTCCGGGTTCTCCGGCGACTCGACGGCCGGCTCGGTGCTGTCGTCCGTCGTCGCTGCACGGTCGTCCGGTTCCGCCGCGCCGTCGACCGCGTCGTGGTCGGTCTCCGCCGTATCCGCCCCACCAACGGGCGATTCCCAGCCGTCGCCCGTCTCGTCCTGCTGCTCGTCGACTGAGGGCCCGCTCACTCCGTCCGATTCCGGACTCGGCATCCGACGGCGGTCGGCGTTGACGTCGGCGGTCGAGTCGGTGTTCGTCGGCTCCGTCTCCGTCATCACCTCGCCGGCATCCAGCGGGGAATCCTTCGTCGCCCCCGAATCGGTCGGCGACGCGTCGGTCGGGGGACGCGTTCGCGCGACGGACTCGCGCGGCGCTCTCGGTCGCGGTTCCGGCCGGTCTATCGCTGACTCATCGGTGCCGACCGACTGTGCCTGCTCGCCCCCGTCGTCGACGGCCGGAGCAGTCTCCGACTCGGCTTCGTCGGTCGCGTCCGTGGACGACGGTTCCTCGTCGGTCTCGGCGTCCGACGTCAAGCTGTCGGTCGTCGCGCGTGCGACCCCGACGCTCGTCCCGTCGGCGACGAGTTTGTACGCGAGGCCGACCTGCCCGGCGCCGTAGAGGAACACGCCGAGCGCGGCGGCGAACCCGCCGACGGCCGCGAGTGCGCCGGCCTCGTTCGTCCCGATACCGCCGTTTTGGACCTGTTCGGAGACGAGCCAGCCGCCGCCGGCCACGAGCGCGCCACAAAGCGCGACCAGGACGAGCCAGTACGAGAAGAGGGAGAAGCCGTAGCGAAACGCGGCGCCGCGAGGGAGGGATGTCATATCACCCTCATTGCATAGCCCGACCTAATAGGTTACGCCGATTCGACCGCGAAGCGGCGGCGACGGTCACTCCCAGTGAGCGATAGCGACGATCATCCCCGGCCGTCGACGACGGTTCCGGGGGATCCACCCGAGAGAAACTCCGGGATGTCGTCGGGTCCGAAGACGTGAGCGGGCGCCGACAGGGTCAGGAGCGTCTCCACCTTCGCGGCCATCCCGCCGGTCCGCTCGATCCGGTCGACTACGTCGCCCTCGGTGTCGAGGACGCCGGGCACCGTCGAGCAGAGACCGACGCGGTCGACGTCCAGTCCACGCGCGAGCGCGACGACCAGGTCGTCGCCGCTCGTTATCGTCACGCCCGAACCGGACTGGACGACGCCGTCGCCGTGGAGTACGGGCGTGAACCCCCCCTCCAGCATCCGCTCCGTGCTCCCGGTCGGGAGGGAGAGGGTCCCGTCGCCGTCGCGGCTGGCGACCGACAGCGGGCGGACCGGGAGCGCCTCGACGCCCGCCTCGTGGAACGCATCGAGAACGGCCCGGTTCAGTCGCCCCATCGCGCCGTGGATCGCGACCGCGTCCGTGGCCGACCGCGTTCCCTCGCTAGAGCTCACCCCGCGCTCGGCGGCCGCGTGGTGGCCGAAGCTCCCGCCGCCGTGGACGGCGACGAGGTCGTCGTCGGCCTCGGCGACCGCCGCCGCGGCGGTCGCGAGCGCGTCCCCGTCGACCGTCTCGGGCGCGTCTTTCTCCGTGACGACGCTCCCGCCGAGCTTGAGGACGGTCGTCATTCGACGCGGACCCCCTGGATGTCGAGTTCCGCGCGGAACGTTTCCTCGCACCCGGGCAGGTAGCGGAGTGCGGTCTCCGTCTCCTCGCTCTCGTCGAGCGCGACCACGCAGCCACCGCCGCCCGCGCCCGTGAGTTTCGCCCCGAGCGCGCCCGCGTCTCTGGCCGCCCACACCATCGAGTCCAGCGACCGGGCGGAGACGCCCAGCGCCGACAGCAGCCCGTGGTTGAAGTCCATCAGCTGTCCGAGCTCCGCGACGTCGCCCGCACCGAGCGCCGCCTCGCCGTTGCGGACCAGGTCGCCGATGGCCGCCACCGTGTCCGCGGCGAAGTCGTACTCGTCTTTCAGTTCGCGGACGCCGGCGACGAGGGCGCCCGTGTCCCCCGCGCCGCCGTCGAAGCCGATGACGAAAGGGAGTTCCGGAGCGTCGAGCGACCGGCAGTCGTCGCCCTCGACGCGGACCGCGCCGCCGGTCGCCGAGCAGAACGTGTCTGCGCGGGAGGCGTTGCCCTCCTGGACTGCGAGCTCCGCCTGGTAGGCGCGGTCGGCTACTTCGGTGGCGGAGAGGTCGGCCCCTAACTCTCGAGTGGCGGCGAGGATCCCCGCCGCCGTGACGGCGGCCGACGAGCCGAGTCCGGCGCCGAGCGGGATCTCGCTCTCGACGGTGATGTCGAACCCCGCTCGCGGCGCGTCCGCGGCGTCCCGCGCCTGTGCGACGGCGGCGTCGACGTAGCCGGTCGCGGCCTCGACGAGCGACTGGGAGACGTCGACGTCGGGGTTCGCGTCCGTCCGACCGCCGTACTCGACGGTGAACCCGTCGAGACTGAGGTCCTCGGCGTGGACGCGGAGGTGGTCGTCGTCGCGTTCCTCGACTGTCACCCGCGCGCGGCGGTCGATGGCGCAGGGTACCGCCGGTTCCCCGTACACCACTGCGTGCTCCCCGAAGAGGTAGACCTTCCCGGGCGCGCTCGCGGTAACCATGCCCACCCCTCGAACCCGCGGGGAGTTAGGGGTTTCCGAACCGTGCCGTGAGCGCAAACGCTTTTGGCCCCCCGTTCGAAACCGGGTAGCCGTGCAGGAACAGACGCGGGCGTACCTCCGGGGTCGCTTCGGCGACCACTACCGGCGGACGGAGTTTTCGCCCCCGCCGGCGGCCAACGAGCGCGAGTGGGGCTACGTCCCCTGGACCGACAGCCCCGGCGAGACGATGGTCCGTCACCGCTCGCTGCTCGATATGGGGTCGCTGGCGGGCTTTCTCTCCCGCGAGCGCCCGAAACACGTCTACTTCTCCGCGGGCCGCTACGAGAGCCCCGCGGTGAGTTCGATGAGCGAGAAGCGCTGGCGCTCCTCGGACCTGGTCTTCGACCTCGACGCGGACCATCTCCCGTCAGTGACGCCCGGCGACGACAGCTACGCCGAGATGCTCGCCAAGTGCAAGGACGCGCTCCGACGGCTACTCGACTTCCTCGAGGCCGACTTCGGCTTCGAGGACCTGACGGTCGTGTTCTCGGGCAGTCGCGGCTACCACGTCCACGTCCGCGACGGGACGGTCCAGCAGTTAGAGAGCGACGCGCGACGCGAGGTCGTCGACTACGTCCGCGGGATCGGCCTCAACCCCGAACTCGTGGAGACGACGGAGATGCGCGGCGGCGTCACCCGGCGGGCGCTCGAAACTGAGGGCGGCTGGGGCCGACGCGTCCACGGACACCTCCTCGATTACGTCGACGACCTCGTGGCGATGGCGGAAGACGAGGCCAAGGTTCGATTGCAGGAACTCGACGGCGTCGGCGAGAAGCGAGCGAGCACCGTCTACGGGGCGCTGGAGAACAACGCCGAGGCGCTCGAAGCGGGCAACATCGAACTCGGCGGCGTCGGACTGCGGACGCTGCTCGACGGGTTCGTCTCGGAGGTCGTCGAGCGACAGAACGCACCGATCGACGAGCCGGTGTCGACCGACGTGAACCGACTGATCCGGCTCCCGGGGAGCCTCCACGGCGGCAGCGCGCTGGAAGTCCGGCGGATCGACCCCCCGGACCTCGACGACTTCGACCCGCTCGTGGACGCCGTCCCGGAGACGTTCGTCGGGCACGAGATCAGCATCGACGTGACGGGCTCGGGACCGGTCGAACTCTACGGCGATAGCTTTAATCTGGAGGCGGGAGAGAGTTCCGTTCCGGAGTATCTCGGCGCGTTCCTGATGGCGAGAGGGCGCGCCGAGAAGGCACCAGAATGACGGAGAGAACCGAACAGCGATGATGGACCTGGACGAACTGCGCTCCGTGCAGAGCCGCGAGCGACAGACCGACAGCCTCCAGCAGCTGCGGGAGTCGTTCTACCAGGACGCGGGCGAGTTCATCCAGCAGCTCCACCGCGAGCGCGAGCGCGCCGCGGACCAGGCCGACGACCCGTGGGACGCGCCCGAGGTCAACCGCCTGAGCGACGACATCGACACGGCCGAGCAGACGGTCGAGGCCATCTACGAGCGCCGCGTCGGCAAGACCGTCAAGATGGCGTCGCTGGCCGCCGCGGACATGCCGACCGAAGACGAGGGCCTCACCGCGGAGGAGCGGACGCTGTTCGAGACGCTGGTCGAAGCCATCGAGCGGAACCGAACGAACGTCGAGGCAGTCATCGACGGTGAGAACCCCGCGCAGGCCGTCGCGGACGCGGAGCAGGCCGTCGACTCGATGGCAGCTGCTGGCTCCACGTCGGCGTCAGACTCGGCGGCCGAAGCCAGCGGTGGCGGGGGCCGCACGGAGACGCCGACGGACCCGGCCGCGCTCGAGAACGAGGCACGGGAGCCGGCGCCGCGAAGCGGCGGGCCGTCGTCGGATTCGTCCGGCAACGAGTCCGGTTCGGCGGACCTGTCCGACGAGTCGGCGGTCGACGCGGCGGACCTGATGGGCGGCGACGGTCCGGAGGCCACCGCGGCGGACGCGACGGCTGCGCCGGACTCGACGGCCGACGCTGCGGTCGATGACACCGATGCGCCCTCGACAGGGGTCGACGAAACCGTTTCGGCCGAACCAGACGCCGTCCCGGCCGGTGGGACGCCCGCGGACGGAGACAGGGACGGCGGCATCTCCGATTCGGACACCGGAGCCGAGACGGAGCCGGTCGACGAGACGGACGCCGCCGACGAACCGGCTGTCGAGCGCGCGACGGTCAAGATAACGAGCGACATCGGCGAGATATTCGGCGTCGACCAGCGCGCGTACGACCTCTCGCCCGACGACGTGGTCCAGCTCCCGGAGGCCAACGCCGGACCGCTGGTCGACCGCGACGCCGCCGAGCGCCTCGACTAAACGGGCGACGTCTCTACGGAAATCAAACCGAACAGCCCGGCGTCAGCGACCGGGGTTCGGACGCGACCCGAGTGTGAGTTCGACGGTCCGTTCCTCGCCGTCGCGCAGGACGGTCACGTCGACGGTGTCGCCGGGACTGGTCTGTAGCGCGAGGAAGCTCGCCAGCGCTTCGCGAGTGGGGATCGGCGTGTCATCGAGCGCGACGACGACGTCGCCACCCGTCTCGACACCGGTCTGGCCGGCGACGCTCGTCTCTCCCGTCGACCCGCGGAGAACGCCGTCCGACGGGCCGCTGTCGCGGACGACCGCGATGTAGACGCCGACCCGGTCGTCCACGTCGTTGGCTTCGGCCAGGAGCGGGCCGACCGTCTGCAGGCGCACGCCCATGTAGGAGTGTTCGTACTCCCCGTCCTCGATGAGCGCGGGGATCACGCGACGGGTGAGCGGTGCGGAGATGGCGAAGCCGATGTTGTCGCCGCCGCCGGAGTTGATGACGCCGACCACGTCTCCCTCGAGCGTGACGAGCGGCCCGCCGGAGTTCCCGGGGTTGACGGCCGCGTCGGTCTGGATCGCGTCCGGGATCGAGAAGTCGTTCGGCGCGGGCAGCGTCCGGTTGACGCCACTGACGATACCTGCGGAGACCGACCCGGAGTACCGGAAGGGGTTGCCGATGGCGACGACCTTGCTCCCGACGACGGGGTCCGACTCCGCGAGTGCGAGCGGCGTCGAACTCTCGGGGAGGTCCGAGACCGAGAGCACGGCGAGGTCGCTGTAGACGTCGGTGCCGACCATCGCGGCGCTCAGCCACTCGCTCTCGCGGAACCGGAGGAAGACGTCTTCGGCGCCCTCGACGACGTGCTGGTTCGTGACGACGTACCCGTCGCTGTAGACGAACCCCGTCCCGCCC
The DNA here is from genome assembly GCA_003023165.1 of Halobacteriales archaeon QS_9_67_15. Lineage (GTDB taxonomy): Archaea > Halobacteriota > Halobacteria > Halobacteriales > Haloarculaceae > Halosimplex. The sequence continues at coordinate 13,108 of PXSD01000052.1, forward strand.
GCGGGGTTCGGCGCGCTCGTGTACACCTGGATCTGCGCGACAGAGCCGATAGTAGCGCCGTAGACGTCCGCGTACGCGCCGTCGTCCGACCGGTCGAACTGCTCGTAGTTGTCGGCCTCGCTCCCGCCGTCGGCCGGCACCGGTGTGTCCGGGTCCACGGGCCTCGTGTCTTCGTCGTCCTCGACACCGCCGTCGCCGCTGCCACCGAACAGCGAGTCGGAACACCCGGCGGTGCCGGCCGCGAGCGCCGTCCCGCAAACCGCCAGAAATCGTCGCCGTGACGAGTCGGACCTGTCCATACCGGTCCGTAGGCTACCAGACGAATAAATCCGCGGACGAGACAGCGGCCGACGGTCTCTCTCGACGCGTTCGGGGCGGACAGGGCCGCCGACAGGTGAGCGCGAGCGCGCTTGGGTAAACTACAACACGCCCGTTCGCAAAGGGTGTGTCATGAGCCGCGACGACGTGACGGACGGGCCCGCTCGCCCGGACTGGCGACGCCCCGCGCTCCGCGTCGGTCTGGAGGTCGCGCTCGTCGCGCTCGTCGCCACGTACCTCTCGATCCGCATCTCCTCGCCGCTGGTCGCCGCTCTCGTCGTCGTCGCCGCCATCGTCGGCTCCGTGGCCCTGCTGTTCCGGACGCTCGACCGGCAGGCCTACGCGTGGGTCAGGTACGCGAGCAAGCGCGCACAGCAGAGCCAGCGGGAACAGAAACGCGAGCGCGAACAGCGTCGAAAACAGCAGCGGCAGGCTCAGCAACGCCAGCAGCGGGCTGAGAGCGATTCAGACGGGTAGCAGCCGATACCGATGGAGAGCGTCGACGGACGTCCCGAGCCGTTACTGATACACGTGCTACGAAACCGCTCCGCTCGAGTGCCGATCCGTGGACGACGATCGCCGCCCCGGGGCGGCGAATATCTTCACGAAGGTACAGCCGGCAGTATAAGTGCGTTTGCTTCGTACGTCCGGCTGAACCATGGAAGTGACCTGGCACGGCCACTCGACGTGGCACATTACGGTGGGGAACACAGACCTGCTGATCGACCCGTTTTTCGACAACCCGAAGACGGACCTCTCGCCCGAGGACCTCGACACGCCCGATTACGTCCTGTTGACACACGGACACGCGGACCACATCGGGCACGCCGACGCGTTCTCTGGCGCGACGCTGGTCGCCGTCCCCGAACTGGCCTCGTTCGCGCGGGAAGAACTCGGCTTCGACGACGCCGTCGGCGGCATGGGGATGAATCTCGGCGGGACGGTCGAGTGCGGCGACGCCTTCGTCACGATGCACCGCGCCGACCACACGAACGGCATCGAGACGGACTACGAGTACTCCGCGGGGCCGCCGGCCGGCTTCGTCATCTCCGACACGAAGCCCACGCAGGTCGCCGACGAGGAGAGCGAGGCGTTCTACCACGCCGGCGACACCGGGCTCATGACCGAGATGCGCGACGTGATCGGGCCGTTCGACCACGTCTTCCCGATGCACTACGACACCTTCCCGCCCATCGAGGTCGACACCGAGGAGTTCGTCGGCGAGGTCGCCGCCACCGGGAGCGACGCCGAGGTCCACGTCCTCGACGGCGACGAGACGTTTGACCTCTCGGACGGCTACTGACGCCTGCGGGAGTCGTCCCGCACACCACGGGCAGAGTGACGGTCCGGAGAGAGACAGTTCGGACCGTGTGGCCAGGTTTTAGAAGGGGGCGGACGAACGTTTTCACGTATGGCAGACATCGAAGCCACAAGCGTCAGTGAGGAAGGGTACACGACCGAAAGCGAGATCGGCGGCGAGTGGCAGCTAGTCGTCGACGCGCTCTCCGAGGACGGTCCGGACCCGAACCAGGTCCTGGCCGCCGACTACGCCTCCTGTTACGTCCCCGCCCTGCGCGTGGCCGCCCAGCAGACCGGCTACGACGACATCGGGCGCGTCGAGGTCGAAGTCGAAGCCGACCTCGACGAGGACGACGACCTCGAAGCGATCGAGTTCACCGTCCACACCGAGGCCGCGCTCGGCGAGGACGTCCAGGAGGTCGTCGAACTCGGCGAGGAGATCTGTCACGTCCATTCGGCGCTGATCGACGAGCTCCACGCCGACATCACGCTCGAAGACGACGCGTTCTAGAAGGAGACCCGCGGTCAGGCCGCCACTTCTTCGTCGCCCTCGGCATCCCCGCGGACCCGCTCGACGACGTCGTTGACGATGACGATGTCCCCGATGGCCTGCACCCAGCGGTACGGGACGATGACGCCCCGGGAGGCGCTCACCTCCGGGTCGAACAGTTCGGTGTTGACCTGATGGAGCGCCAGACCGGTCACCTCCTGGACGTCGAGGTCGAGCCGCAGGTCTTCGACTTCGCCGACGAACACGCCGTTTTTCGTGTACACTTCACGCCCCACCAGCGTCGTGATCTCCTGTGGCGCCGTCTCGGGATTCATATGCCATACCTCGGGAGGCGGGGGCTTAAAATCTTGTTCTACGTCTGACGACCGGTCCGGATAGCCGTCCGTCGACCGTCGTTCGTGCGTCGGACGCACACGACGCCGAGGAGTTATACGGTCGTGACGCCTACAGACTTCCGATGAGTGAAGCGAGCGACGACCAGACCGACGAGGAACTGGAACGCATCCGGGAACAGAAGAAGGAACGACTGCAGTCGGACGAGACTGCCGACGGGTCCGGCGGCGCAGCGACGGAGTCGCCGAACGAACCCGTCCACGTCGACGGCGAGGGCCACTTCGCGGACGTCGTCGGCGACGGCGTCGTCCTCGTGGACTTCTACGCCGACTGGTGTGGCCCCTGCAAGATGCTCGCACCGGTCGTCGAGGACATCGCGAAGACGACCGACGCCACCGTCGCGAAGGTCGACATCGACGCCCACCAGGGGCTCGCCCGCGAGTACGGCGTCCAGGGCGTCCCGACGGTGTTCCTGTTCGTCCACGGCGAGGCGACCGAGCGACTGGTCGGGATGCAGGACGAAGGGACACTGCGTGACCTGATCGAACAGCACGTCTGAGCGCGGACGACTGGCGGCTTTCGAGTCGGCACACACCTCGGATAAATGCGCGGCGGAACTCGGAGCGACCGGTCGCGATACATCGGCGCGGTCTGCGGTCCAGCGGAACGAAAGGTTATGGGACTGGGTCCCACAGGCACTGCCATGCCTTCGACGCTGGTCCACCTCGCTTTCGGAGGGATGATCGCCGCCGCGCTGCTGGGCGACGCCTTCGACCGGCGAGCGCTCCTCGTGGTTCTCGCCGTCACCGCCGCGCCGGACCTCGATTCCTTTATTGCACTGGTCTCCGTCGCCGGCCACCGGACGGTTTTGCATACGTACGTCACTCCGATCGTAGTGAGCGCCCTCTTGTACGCCGACACGCGGGTCCGTGACCGTTCGTTCGTCCGCGACCGATGGGGGGCACGCGGGGTCCGTATCGCC
>PXSD01000053.1 GCA_003023165.1 Halobacteriales archaeon QS_9_67_15
GACCTGCTCACCCCCGTCGTGTTCGCGCTGGTGACCGTCGGGGTCGCCGGCTACTACGCCCGAACCCAGACCGCGTGGGGTCGGGCGACGACCGCGGGATTCGTCGTCTTCTTCGCGGGGTTGCTGGGCGCGCTCGCGGGGTCGGCGGCCTACGTCGTCACCGGACTCCTCACGGGGTGGACGCTCTCGGTGTGGTCGTACTTCCTCGCGCTGGCCGTCCAGCAGGACGGCATCGGCCCGGACGAACGACCGAAGGCAGAGGGGATGAGCGAGGCCGTCTCGGACCTCGTGTCGACGGTCCGCGACCGTCGACTGTGACGGAATGACGGTTGTTCGACCGCTCGGGGTGGCGGTCGTCTCAGGTGAATCGACCGGTCTCTGCGCCGCAGTCGAGACAGCGGGTGACGAGCGCGTCGCGGTCGTCGGCCATCTCGACGGTGTTCTCGGTGCGCCCGCCGCAGTCCGGACACGCTCTGAGCATTTCGGTCTGTCGGGTGTCCTTGGGCGCGCCCATCGCGAGCGCGACGCAGCGGTCCTCGCCGTCGTTGCGGCCGAGTTGCCACTCGCCGGGTGCGAAGCGGACGGCTTCGCCCGCCGAGACGGTCACGTCGCCGTCTTCGGTCTCGAAGGTTGCCGCCCCCTCGACGACGTAGAAGACCTCCTCCTGTTCGGGGTGGCGGTGGTAGCCGAACCCGAAGCTGTCGCCGGGTTCGAGTTCGTAGTAGTTGAGCGCCAGTTCGTCCGTGTCGAGCGCGGCCGAGAGCGCGCGCTTGTCCGCGGCCGGCCCCATCCGCCGGTCGCACTCCTCGCGGGTGACGCGGTCCATACGCGGAGATAGGAGGGCGAGTCAGTAAAGCCTCGCGGGGACTGGCCGGACGGGGGCGTCACTCGGCGCGGTCGATGTCGAGGTCTTCCTCGATGCCGTCGAGCCAGTCGGAGTCCGCGATCTCTTCCATCTGTTCGCGGAAGTGCGCCTTGCAGACTCCGACCTTGACGCCGTCTTTCTCGACCGCGATCTCGGCCTCGCGGTCGCAGTAGTGACACTGCATACCCGCTCTTGTACCCGAGGGGCATTGAAGCCTGCGACACCGGATGCCGCGCGTCTGACGACCGGTCGCGGACAGTAGTACCTACGAGGGAACCGCACGGGGCCGTACCGCCGGCGACGAGGGTGGTCGGGGTCGCAGTCACAGCCGCTCGTCGAGCGCAGTGGCGAAGCGCTCGTACTCGTCGGTCGAGAGGCCTCTGTCGCCGACCGTCTGGTCGTGGGCGTCGCTTCCACCGGTGACGACTGCGTCGTGTGCGTCGGCGACCATGCGGACGTCTGACTCGTCGAGACCGCAGGTCGAACCGGTGTGCCCGCGAGCGCCGTAGGGATAGACGACTTCCAGGGCGTCGAGGTCCGGGGCGAGTTCGAGGGCGGCTTCGGGGTCCGGGTAGCGAAGCGGGTGTGCGAGGCCGACCACCGCACACGCGTCGCGCAGTAACTCGCGACCGCGCTCGAACGACGACACCTCGCGAGCGACGTAGCAGGGTTCGCCCTCACCGATGAGGTCGTCGAAAACGGCCGGGATCGCGTCGTAATCGGCGCCGCTGTCGACGACGGCGCGCGCGATGTCGGGGCGGCCCAGTCCCCGTTCGGGCTCGACAGCGAGCGAGACGCCGAGCCGGTCTTCGATGCACTCGATGATGGCGCGGCCCCGTTCGATGCGGTCGCGCTGGAGGCGTTCGACTTCCCCGAGGAGCGCGTCCGTCGAGCGGGCGCCGTACCCGAGCAGATCGACGCGCTGGGCGTCTGTCTCGACACGGAGTTCGATCCCGTGGACGAGCGTGACGCCGTCGCGTTCGACGACCGGGCCGGAGAGGTCGGGATGGAGACGGTCGTGGTCGGTGATCGCGACGGCGTCGAGTCCCGCTTTCCGCGCCGCAGGCGCGACCTCGGAGAGACGGAAGGTTCCGTCGGAGTTCGTCGTGTGAACGTGGAGATCCGCGGCGACCATACCGGAGTGTGTCGCCGAGCGGACAAGCCGGTTGCGGTCCGGGCGTGCGTCGTCGGGCGACCACAGATCGCCGCCCGGGACCGGACGACACAGCCGCCGGCTACTTGCTGAGGAAGTCGGGGCGGTCGGTGGCGTCGGTCTCGTCGGGGTTGGGCTTGTCGAGGCCCTCGAACTTGTCGACAACCTCGGGGATGGCGTCGCGGCCGCCGGTCAGGAGGTCGTCCTCGTCGATCGCGACGGCCTCGCCCTCGACGAGTTCGTCCCAGATCTGCTCGTCGTCGGCGTCGCCGGTCGGCGCGGCCTCCCTGGCCTCGGTCTTGCCCTCGCGGAAGGCTAGTTCGACCATGCTCTTGCCGTAGGCCGTGTCCATCTCGTCATGGATGGCCTCGAACTCCTCGCGGTTGTACTCCCCGAGGCGTTCGGCGACGCCCAGCGCGTACGCGCGCTCGGTTGCCTCGTCTCTCCCGAGTTCCGACCACGACGTATCGTACTGCTGGTCGTACAGCCCCATGGGTCACACCTCGACTTTCCGGTCAGTCAGCACGCGCAGGCCCTGGTTCGTGAACTCGATCGCCCGGATGTCACAGTCGATCGCGGTCCCGCGCATCTTGATCACCTGTACCCCGCGGGTCATGCCGCCCGACTCCAGGTAGTTGTGAAAGAAGATGACACCGTGAGCGAGATAGTGCTCGTCGGCGTAGGAGGAGGGATCCGTCATCTCGGAGATGAGGACGACCGTCGTTCCGGTCTGTTTCAGCGCCGAGAGGAAGCCCGTGATCTCCTCGGAGACATCGTTGAAGAAGTGCTGGAGGAGCATCGTCGAGTCGATGACCGCCCGGTCGATGTCCTGCTGTTCGAGGAAGGCGACGATCCGGTTGGTCAGTCCGCTCTCAGTCCCGAACTGGGTGATCGTCCGCTTGCCGCTGTCGGTCATCAGGTTGAGGAACTGGATCTTGCCGGAGGCCATCACCTGGTCGAAGCCGAACTCGTAGCCCGACATGTCCTGCATCAGTTCCTCCTTAGTCTCGTGCATCGTCACGTAGAGACAGTTCTCCCCCGCTTTGGCACCCTGCGTGATGAACTGCGACGAGAAGGTCGTCTTCCCGCTCCCCGGCGGCCCGCTCACCACGTAGAGCCTGTCTTTCAGGAGACCACCCTGGACGAGCTCGTCGAACCCAGGGACACCGCTTGAGACGCGCATACGGAGAAATACCTGTACCCGGTATAGACCTTTACCCCTTGTTTTTCACCGCTGATAATCGTTCGACAGGTGACGCCACGACACCCGTGGGCGCAGCCGCACCGGCGTCGCCGCCTCGGCGGGGTCTGCGGAGCGATTCGGGCGACAGTTCGGGCGAGGCGTTCGGACGCGACGGACGGAGTCAGGCGAGGCGCTCGAGACACGAGCGACAGAACACGACCGTCGGTGCGTCCGCGTTGCGGACCCCGCAGTGGCGACACGCGACGACGGCCTCGGCGGTCGCCCGCCGGCGGCCGTCCCCCGTTCGAGCCTCGTTCGAGTCCGACGGACCTGTGGTCGAGGTTCCACCCCCGTTCGGGTCGCGATACCGGCGGCTTCCGTCGACCCGACCATTCATTGGTCCCTCGGTTTCGACGTAGCGAAAGAGGACGCACTCGAACCCCAGGATGGCTCCGAGCGCGACCACAGCGAAGACCCAGCCGTCCATACGCGAGTGTTCGCGGACCGACGCTTGAGGCTTCGGTCCCGAATATCGGCGCTGATAGCGGTTGCTCCGACCGAAGTGGATCGGCAGTGGACCGGCCAGGTCAGCGGAGCTGTGCGAGGCACGTCCGACAGTAGGTGAAGCTCTGTTCGTCCGCGTTGAACTCGCCACACTGCGGACAGTAGACGCCGTCCGCTGCCTCCGGTTCCGGCTCTTCGTCGGCGGCCGACCGACTCGTCTCAGCGAGGGCACGACCCCGCTCCCTCGACTGCGGCGGCGACGCCTCGTTCGAACCGAGCGAGACGCCGCCCAGCGACCGGTCGTCCGAGACGTACCGGACCAGCAACAGCTGGAAGAGCGTGAACCCGACGAGGTAGACGAGGATCCAGCCCCAGGGTTCCATATCGTGATATACGTTATCACAGTACTTGGGTGTTTGGCCGCGGGGCTGGACGGTGTTCAGATACGCGACGGAGAGGCGCCACTGCAAACAGCGTGAAAGCCCCGACTCGGTGCGCCCCTCTCGTGTCAGTTCGACACCATGGAATTCCCGTCAGACGCCCTTGCGTCCAGGCGAGCCCTCCTCCGTGCGGGCGGTGGGCTCGCGGTCGCACTCGGCCTGAGCAGCTGTATCGTCTCCACGACGCCGTACATCGAGACCGTCGAGCGGTCGTTCGACTCCGGCGACGTGAGCGTCGCTCCCGGCGACGGCGACGCCGTCGAGGCGACGGTCGAGAAAGAGTCCCGGTCCGGCGAAGACGCGCTCGAACTCCGGTCGACGAACGGAGACGTGCGGCTAGAGTCGCTGTGAGGCTACGGGGACGTGCGGCCGGAAGCGTCGTAAACCGGAAACGACGGACGCGCGGAGTGCGAGACTCATACGTATTACTGTAGTTTTTTACCGCCACTCGGGGCGGTATCCCGCCTCGAGCCCCCGACAGACCTGGATACATCGACCGTTGTGAAACTATCTACAGTAATCCGTATCAGTTCCCCGGCGGTTGCCGCGTCCGGCCGAACTCGTCGAAGACGTTCAGGTCCTCGGGGAGGTCGTAGTCGAGTCGCCGCTCCGCGCGGCGGTCGACGTTGGCGCCGTCGAGGTCGTCGGCGACCGGTTTCCAGCCGTCCTTGACGGCGATACTCTTCGCGGGTGTGCCCGCGGCGATGTGGTGAGCGGGGATGTCCTTCCCGGCGATGGATTTGGCGGCGAGGACGCTGTTCTCGCCGAGGCGGACACCGGCACGGACCATCGAGTCGTAGGTGACGCGCACGTCGTCCTCGATGATGGTGTGGTAGTTGTCGACGTGAGTCTGGTCGGTGACGTCGTGGTCGTGGCTGTAGACGTGGGCGTCGTCGGAGACGGAGACGCGGTTGCCGATGGTCAGCATGCCGCGGTCGTCGAGGTGGACGTCATCGTGGACGACGACGTTGTCGCCGACGGAGATGTTGTGGCCGTAGGTGAACGAGATGCCCTTGAAGAATCGGCAGTCGTCGCCGACCTCGGCGAAGAGGTGGTCGGCGAGCATCCGGCGGAACCGGAGCGCGAACTCGACGTTGTCGGCCATCGGCGTCGCGTCGAACTGCCGCCAGAGCCACTGAAGATGCTTCGTGCGCTCGAACTCGCCCTCGTCCATCGCCTCGGCCTCCGCGTAGTACTCGCTCTCGAGAGTGACGTTGCAGGGGTCGTACCCCTGGAGGCGGACGCGCTCGGCCGGCGAGACGTCGCCGCCGGACTGCCACCGCTCGTAGGCCTCGCGGTCGCCGAACAGGTCGACGAGCACGTCCTCGACGACGTCACAGGTGTCCTCGTCGCCGGCGAGGCGCTCGTCGACCTCCTCGATGAACGCGTGGATACCCTCCTCGCCACCCGGCGGTAACGAGACGTGGCGTTTCGTCATATCCACTCGAACGGCCCCAGTCCCAATAGGGATTTCCTTACCGGAGGGTTACCGCCCGACGGCGACGACCGACCGCTTCCCCGCTGCTCGACCCCCGAACGACACCGACCGACCGCGTCTCCGACGCTCGAGCGCCGGACGACCGACCGCGGCCCGGAGGCTTAAGCCCGGGACGCCCGACCCACAGACGATGGCGGACTCCCGGTCGATACGCGGACTCCTCTGGAACGACGACGAGTCCCGCCCCCGTGCGCCGTGGCGACTCGCGCTCGCGGTGGTCCTGCTCGTCGCCGGCGGCGTCGGCGGGTTCGTCGCCGCGTCGGGGATCACCGCGCTCACACCGAACGCCGCCGGACCGACGCTGACAGCGGTGCTGACGGTCGTCGCGCAGGTGGTCCAGGTGGCGGGCTTCGTCGCCGGCCTCGTCGCGGCGGCGGTGCTGGTCGACCGCCGATACCTCGCCGACGTGGGCCTGCGCCCGTCGCCAGCGTGGTGGGCCGACCTCGCGTTCGGCCTCGCGCTCGGCGTCGCGCTCCCGGCGCTCGTGTTCGCGCTCGAGTTCGCTGCCGGATTCCTCCGGGTCACCGGAACGTTCGTCACTCGCTCCGACCCGTCGCTCGGGATCGGACCCGGCGTCGCGCCGGTGGCGGCGCTCGCGCTCACGCTCGGCTACTTCGTGGGCGTCGGCGTCTTCGAGGAAATGTTCTTCCGGGGGTACCTGCTGCCCAACGTCGCCGAGGGGCTGGACGGGTGGCTCGGGATCGGGTCGACGGGCGCACTCGCCGGTGCGGCGGTCGTCTCCGGCCTCGCCTTCGGCGTCGGGCACGGGTTGAACCCGAACGTTACCGCGCTCGCACTGGCGAACATCGCACTGTTCGGCGGCCTCTTCGCGGCGAGCTACCTCCTGACCGAACGCATCGCCGTCGCGATCGGCCTCCACGTCACATGGAACTTCTCCATCGCCTCCGTCTTCGGGTTCCCCGTCAGCGGGTTCACGACGCCCGTGACCGTCGTCGCCGTCGAGCAGTCCGGCCCCGCGCTCGTGACCGGCGGCTCGTTCGGTCCCGAAGGCGGTCTCGTCGCGCTCCTCGCGCTCGTCGTCGGCGTCGGTGCGCTGGGCTGGTGGGTCAGGTGGCGCGAGGGGTCACTCGAGTGGCGGGTCGGCGTCGCCAGTCCGTCGCTCCGCGGTCGGCTCTTCGCCGACGAGAGCGCGGCGACCGGACAGACCGACGAGACCGGTGGGCGCGCCGAAACCGTCGAAACCACAAAGGCCGACCGGGCTCCCGAGACCGACCGCGAGTGAGCGTCACCGGTCGCCGTCCGTCCGGTCGACGCGCACGCCGCGTTCGTCCAGCGCCGCGAGCCCCCGCCCGTGTCGCACGAGAGCGCGTCGAAGACGGTGAGTTGCGGGTCGAACGGCACCACGCGGTCGATCGCCCGCTCGGTGAAGCTCGGCCTCAGACCGCGGAGGACGACGTGTTCGACGCCCTCGGCCGCGCCAGCGGCGTACAGCGCGTGATACGTACCGGTTTCCCTCGCCGACGAGCGACACGCGGTCGGCGTCGGTCACCGAGCGGAGGAACTCGGCCGCGGTCCGGCTCCTCGGGACGGCCGGTTTCTTCGACAAGCACGTCGAATATTCGGACGAATCGCCCACCGAGGCGGCCGAGCGTCTTGAACGCGAGATAGACGCGTGCCTGGACGCGATCCGGTGACGCGGCGGCGACTCTCGACCCACGAAACCCGCGGTGACTCCCGGTTCGTGGGCCGCCGCGCCTGCCGCGAATCCACTGGACCGGTAGCGCCGAACAATTCTTTACTCGAACCCGACTCAGAGGGGACTTATGTACGTGTGTGACCTTGAACACGGTAATGACGCACCTGTACGCGATCCAGCGCGAGATCCTCGAGTTCCTGGACGACCGAGCCAGCGCGGAAGCCACCGCGATCCGCCGGCAGCTCACCTACACGTCCGACGTGACTATCACGTACGACGCTCTGGAGCCTCACCTGGAGGAGCTCGAGTCGCGGGGACACGTCGAGACTGCGGGCGTCGACAGCGCCGGCACGACGTACTACCGATTGGGCGACGCTCCGCAGGTGGCAACACCGCGGACCGCGAGCGACTGACCGCGCGACACCGTCACGTTCTCGGACCGCGCGGCGACCGCGGTGGCTCCGCCACGGTCCCTCGACCGCGCGGCAACCGCGGCGGCTAAGTGGACCGACACCTAATCCGCGGACATGAACCAGCGCGAACTCGGATCCTCCGGCGTCGAGGTCAGCGAGGTCGGTTTCGGCGCGTGGGTGGTCGGCACCGACTGGTGGGGCGACCGCACCCGCGAGCAGGCCATCGACATGCTCCACCACGCCCTCGACCGGGGCATCACCTACTTCGACACCGGCGACGTGTACGGTCACGGCGACAGCGAGGAACTCGTCGGCGAGGCGCTCGGCGAGTACCGCGACGAAGTGACGGTCTCGACGAAGGTCGGCTACGACTTCTACAACAACCCCCAGGCCGGCCACGGCGAGCTCCCGAAGCGGCTCGACCCCGAGTGGATCGAGACGGCGCTCGACCGCTCGCTCGACAGGCTCGACATGGAGTACGTCGACCACCTGATGCTCCACAACGCCGACGTCGACGAGGTCG
>PXSD01000054.1:0-2595 GCA_003023165.1 Halobacteriales archaeon QS_9_67_15
GCACGGGGCGCTCTCGACGACGAACCCCAGACGGTCTACGGCGAGTGGCCGGGAGACGTGTCAGCGTGGGTCTATCGTGACCTCGTCGAGTTACGTCGGACGGTTCGCAACACGTCGGTCCCGGTTTCGCGCGGCCGGATGGGGACCTACGAGGTCAATCCGCCCGCACTGCTCGCAGCGGATCTGCGCGAGCGCCGCAGCGCGCTCGTCGGGGTGCCAGACACCTACGACAGCGTCGCGGCCAAAGCCGACGCGGCCGTCCGTGGCCGCTATCTAAACCTGGTCGTCGACCGACTGGACGAGCGGGCCGAGAAGCGTTCGGAGCGCGAGCAGTCCCTCTCGGACGCGCTGGACGACATCGACGGGCCGTCGCTGTCGCGACTGCGAACGACTTACGACGCCCGACGGGCGGACGAGCGCGGATCCGGACCCGGTGGGGGTCCGCGGGGGGACCTCGACCTGCACGTCGACGGCTCGCCGCCGTACCTGACGCTGACGAAGGTGAAAGCGGGGCAGGTCGCCGCCGTCGAGGGCGACGATGCGCCGACGCACCCGCTCACCGCGCGGAACGTGAACTACATCACCATCCCCTACGGCGACGCGACGAGCGCGGTCCTGACTGCACTGTTGCCCGGAGACTCGAGCCGGGAGCGCAAGCTTACCACTGCGGCGCGAGCACTGCACGCGACCAATCGGACGCTCGAGTACCGACCGAACGCGACCGTCGCAGAACGCCGCGACCGACTGCGAGCCGAGGTCGACTCGACGACCGACGCGGTTCGGCGGGACTTGCGGATAGAACTCCTGACCTGGGGCGTCCGCAACAGTTCCGGGACCCGAGAGCGAATCGTCTCCGACGGGCTCTCACAGTGGAACACCCTCGACGCGCGGGCGCTCGCGCTGGCCAACGGATCGGTCGTCGAGCCGCTCGTGGCGGCCGTCGAGGAGCGAGTCGCCGACGACGGCTGGTCGACGCGACGGCGGGACAGAGTCCGTCTGGAGCTCCGGACCGCGCTGTACGATTCGCTCGCGACGAAGCGGGGGAAAGTCTCGGGTCAGGAGGTGACGGCCGCGACGGCGTACACGAAAGACGTCGTCCGGAAGACGGTGCAGTCCGGCGTCTCGAACGCGGTCGAGAAGCAGTTCAACGAGTCGGTCGAACAGATCCCGGCCGGGATGCCGCTGGCGCCCGTGCCGGGGTCGTGGGCCGCGACGATGAACGTCTGGTCGGTGACGGTCCGCGGGCAGTACGCTCGCTTCGCCGTCGAGACGCCGCGGCGGACGCCGGGCGCGGGCGACGCGTCGCTCAACTACGTCCGCGACGGCGAGAACACGACCCTCGACATCGACGAGGACGGCGAAGAGGAGGTCCTGGGACGGGCCTCGCGCGTCACGTTCACGTCCCGGACGGCCGTCGTCGTCGTCGTTCCTGCCGGGCCGACCGGCGTCGGCGACATCGACGGCGTCGCGATGGAGACGTCCCCGGGCTGGCCGCTCCCGGGGCCCGTCGACCGAACGAGGCCGTGGAGCGGCGAGGAGTACCCGTTGTCGGTTGGAAGGTCGGATGGGTCGTGTGACAACGTCCCCAGTCCGGTCGGACCCGTGCCGGTGCCGGGGAACGGGACCGGGTCCGGGAACAACTGTCGAGCGGAGAGTGACAGTGACTTGTAGGCCGACCGCCAAGGGCGGGTATGCTCAGAGGCGAGTTCGAGTCGGCGGGAGAGCACTCGACAGACGAGTTGCGGAGCGCGTACGGCCGGCTGCTGGCCGAGACGGTCGAAACCCTCGGGGTCGACACCGTCGTCGAGCGGTCGGGTGTCGACCGCGACGTCGTCGCGGCCGTCGCGGCGGGCGAGGAACCCGAACTGACGCTGGCGGCCGCGGCGGCGATCCTGGCGGCCGACCCCGAGCACCCGGACGGCGAGGCCCTCAAGACGGACGCGCTCGACATCCTCCTGATGGGCATGACGACGGCCGTCGTCGACGTCGACGCGGTCGCGACCGGACTGAACGACGAGATGGACCCCAAAGAGATCCAGCAGAAGGTCGAGGGCCGATACCCGATCACCCTCGGCGAGTACGCCGCGATCCACCACTTCCTCGAGTCGCGATAATGCGCGTCGCGATCCTCGGCTGTGGCTACGTCGGCCTCGAACTCGGCCGACAGCTCGCGGCCGACCACGACGTCGTCGGCGTCCGCCGCTCGGAGCCGGGCCTCGACGAGATCGAAGCGACCGGATTCGACGCCGTCCAGGCCGACGTGACCGACGCGGACGCCCTCGAACGGGTTCCCGACTCCGACGCGGTCGTCTTCGCCGCGAGCAGCGGCGGCCGCGGTGCCGAGGCCGCCCGCGCGGTGTACGTCGAGGGGCTGGAGACCGCTCTCGGCCACTTCTGCGGTCGTGCGAACCCGCCGGACAGGATCGTCTACACGTCGAGCACGGGCGTCTACGGCGACCACGGCGGCGACTGGGTCGACGAGGAGACGCCGGTCGAACCGACGACGCCGAAGACGGAAGTGCTCGCCGAGGCCGAGCGGACCGCGCTCGGGCGACCGACCGAGCACGGCGTCGACGGGACCGTCGCCCGCTACGC
>PXSD01000054.1:2693-13489 GCA_003023165.1 Halobacteriales archaeon QS_9_67_15
GACCCACCGAAGCAAACGATCGACGACCGGCTCGCCGAGGAGGGCCTCTCCGAGACGGTCGAACGGCGGCTGCGGACCAGCAAGCGCGTCTCGAACGACCGACTCCGCGAGCTCGGGTACGAGTTCGCATACCCGACCTACCGCGAGGGGTATCGCGACGCAATCGACGCGTATCTGGGAGATAGCGAGGGGGGCGACTAGCCGGCTGGCTCGCGTCCGTCTGCGAACGAGACAGGGGGTTATATCGGCCGGTATAGAACCCGTCGGTCCGATATTTTCGATTTTCGCCGCCGACCCGGGCAGTGGGAAATTACTTGACCCTCCGAGTTGACAGCCCGGGTATGCCAGACGCAGCCGCGAGTGGCGTCGGGGCGGGCGACCCGTCCGACGCCGCCGCGGCGGTCGCCGAGCAGGACCCGCTGGTGCTCGGGGCCGCCGTCGTCGGCTTGCTCGTCGTGCTCGTCGCCCTCTGGTGGGGCATCCGCTGGTTTCGCCGGACGCCCGGCCAGCAGTTCATCAGCCACCTCGCCGACCACGAGGACGTCTCGGTTCTGATGCATCCCAATCCCGACCCCGACGCGATGGCCTCCGCGCTCGCGGTCGCCGAGTTCGCGGACCACGCCGGCGTCGACACCTCGCTCCAGTACCCCGGCCAGATCCGCCACCAGGAGAACCGCGCGTTCGAGACCGTCCTCGACCTGGACTTCGACCACGTCGACACGGCGAACGACCTCGTCTCCGACGACGTCGTCCTCGTCGACCACAACGAGCCGCGCGGATTCAGCGGCGCCGAACGCGTCGACCCCATCGCCGTCGTCGACCACCACCCCGGCGAGGGCACCGGCTCCGAGTTCACCGACGTCCGTCCCGACCACGGCTCCTGTGCCAGCATCCTCTCCGAGTACTTCCAGCAGCAGAACTGGGAGCCCGTCTCCCCCAAGGAGGAGGCTGCGCTCAACGGCGACGCCGGTCGCGTCCTCTCGGCCGATACCGCGACGGGCCTCCTCTACGGCATCCAGTCCGACACCAAACACCTCACGAAGGGCTGTTCCGAGGCGGAGTTTACCGCCAGCGCCTACCTCTACGAGGGCATCGACGAGGACAGCCTCGACCGCATCGCCAACCCGCAGGTCGACGCCGAAGTCCTCGAGGTGAAGGCCCGCGCCATCAACGAACGCGTCGTTCGCAACGCCTTCGCGGTGGCCGACGTCGACGAGGTGTCGAACGCCGACGCGATCCCGCAGGCCGCCGACGAGCTCACTCGCCTGGAAGGCGTGACCGCCGTCGTCGTCATGGGCCAGAGAGACGACACGCTCCACCTCTCCGGCCGCTCCCGGGACGACCGCGTCCACATGGGGAAGGCGCTCCGTGCGGTGGTCGACGACATCCCCATGGCCAACGCCGGCGGCCACGCCCGCATGGGCGGCGGTCAGCTGTCCGTCGAGCACATGGAGGGGCTGAGTTCGTCGACCAACTGTTCGACGCCATGACCGGCGACATTTAGCTTGTTTCTCTGTCGTCTGGTCCGTCAAGCCACGAGTGACAGCAATCGACGAACCCGCTCACTCCGCTCGCCAGGAGTTACTTCGACCGAAGTCGACACTGTATCCCGAAAGCCCTCGACCCGCTCGTCAGGAGTTACTTCGACCGGAGTCGACACCGAATCCCGAAAGCCCTCGACCCGCTCGCGGTCGCTGAGCCGGATATTCTCGTTCCCTACGGTCACTCGAATAGTGCCGACTCAGGCGACTCCGTTCGCTCCGCTCACCGCGACCGAGTCTCGCCCTTTCAGTCCACCAGGGCCGCGACTAGACGAACCGCACCACACGCCTCCCCAGCCGATTGCGTTGCTCGTCGCTACGCTCCTGCGCGACTCATCCCTCGCACGGCTCCTGTCGCGGTATAAACGCCGCGACAGCGCGCGCCAGAGTGAATCAGTTCGACCCTTCGCTCAGTCGATCACGCCGTCGAGCGCACGCTGAGAGGCCGCACACACCTCGTCCGGGTCGAGGTCGGTTTCGCTCCAGGCGGGAAGTTGGTCGTCCGCGTCGGGTTCGCGGACCGAATCCGCGTAGGCGTCGACCTGCTCGCGCTCGTCGACGGGGTCGTACTCCAGTCCGTTGAACGACGCGTCGGCCGCGTACTGGTCAATGAATCGCCGCGCCGTAGTGCGGTACCGGTCGCGTAGATACTCGTAGTCGACGGGGACGCCGGCGTCGGCGAGCGCGTGGAACAGCGCGGCGGCGACTTCGTCAGCCATGTCAGAGAGACCGCCGCGACCGCTGACCGCGCGGTGGTCGTGTTCGTGGATCCCCAGGTCGACCTGCGCGGTGCCCGCGAACCCGGCCTCGCGGTAGGCGTCGCCGAGCGTGCCGAGTTCCAGCCCCCAGCCGCGAGGTGGCCGGAGTTCGCGGACGAGGTCGCTTGTCCCGGCGAACTCGCCGGCGAGCGCGTAGCGGAAAGCGGCGAGGTAGTCGACAATCGGGTCCGTGCGGTCCTCTGCGAGCGCGGCGACGACGGGCTCGTAGAACAGTCGGCAGAGGCGACCGTAGAGCCGGCCGTTCTCGACGCGGGCGTAGTAGCCCTTGACGAACGAGTAGTCGTGCGCGAGTGGGAACAGGAGGCGGGGCACGTGTTCGGGACCGTAGGTGGTCGCGTCGGCGTCGTGGACGGCGACGAACTCGTTGCGGGCGGCGGCGACGCCTCGCGGACGTCGCCGACATTGCCCTCGCTGGCGCGGAGCGCGACGAGCACCGAGTCCGGGTTCACGTCGCCGAGCGTCGACAGCACCTGCTCGGCGGCGAGACCGGCGTGGTCGCGGTCGGTCAGCGGCACGACGACCGTCGCGCGGTCGACCGGTGCGTCCGGGGTCGCACTGTCGAAGTTGTGCAGCGTCGCCACCCGCTCCTGGACGTACTCCATCGACGCGGTCTAGCGACTCGACTCTCAAATAGTCCGCCGTTGCGGCAGGCCCGGAACGGCCGGTGGAAACGAGCGGGCCGTCCCCAGAGTAGCGATTCACGACTCGGCCACGCGGGCGCCGCTGGGCACGCGACCCAGCCAGTTCGCGACGAGGAGCGCGACGAGGATGACGACGAGGCCGACTGCGAACGTCCGGAAGATCCGGTCGAACGGGACCGCGGCGTCGCGGAGGAAGCCGACGGCGTAGGAGCCGCCGGCTTGGACGAACATCATCGTCCCCGAGTAGGCGGCGTAGGCGCTCGCGCGGTGGCGGTCCGGAAGCGTCCCGAGCATGTACGTGTCCATTGCCGGGAAGAGGCTGTGGACGACGTACCCCAGCGCGAGGCTGACCGCGACGACCGCGACGAACCCGGAGACGACGGTGACTGCGAAGACGAGCGCGACGAACCCGCCGAGCAGGACGAGCACGTACCGGACCACGTCGAGGCGGTCCGCGAGTCGCCCGGAGAGCGCCATGGCCGGGACGCCGGCACCGAAGACGACCGAGAGGACGGTCCGCGCCGTCGGCTCCGAGAGCGACTTCGTCTCGGCGAGGTAGGTGGGGTAGAAGTTGAACAGGCCCTGCCAGACGAAGCCCGTTGCGCCGAGCATGACGACGCCAGCGAGGACGAGTCGCCACTGCGCGCGGACGGCGACGAGCAGGTCCCGGTCCTCGGTCCCGGCCTCGGGCAGGTCCGTCCGCCAGGCCGCGACGGTGAACAGAACGGTCGCGATGGCCGTCATCACGGCCATCACCCGGAACGTCGACGGCCAGCGTCCGGCGTCGAGGACCGCTGTGACGAACAGCGGTGCACCGACCGCCGCGAGCTGGGCGGCCGTCCCGTGGACGCCGAGAACGGTCCCGACCCGCGACGGGAACAGCTCGCTCACGAGCGGGTTGGCCGCGATGAAGTACGCGCCGCTGGCCATCCCCATCAGGAACGCGGCGGCCTGCAACGCCCGAATCCCTGGCGCGACGGAGGCGAGGGCGGTCGCCCCCGTCAGCATCGCACCCGTCGCGAAGACGACGTAGTGGCGCGGGACCCGCGTCAACAGGTACCCGGTCGGGATTCGCGGGACTGCGCTGCCGACCCAGACGAGCGAGGCCAGCAGGCCGACTGCCGCGGCGTCGACCGAGAGCGCCGCTCGGAGGGGGTCGAGCAACGGCGCGAAGACGACCCGCCCGAGGTTGACGACGAAGACCATCGCACAGAGCGAGCCGAAGAGGCGACGACGCGTCACACGTCCGAGTTGTCGCGTAGCCCTTCAAGCGTTGCGAAGCCGGCCCGCGTGCGGGAACGACTGTCATATTCGCCCGAGTGCGGTGGCGTGTGGTGCGTTGGATCTATGCAGGGGGTTTTTCCGGATCCGTGCTGTACCGTCGGCTATGAGATCGGTCCGAAAGGGACTCCGCTCGGGTGAGATCGAGAAAGACGTCTACGAGCGACTCGCCTGCAGCGAGTGCGGGGAAGAGCTCGGGACCGAGAACGACCCCGACGAACTCGGCACCGTCCGCGTCTGCCCCGAGTGCGGCAGCAAGTGGAAGAAAGTCGGCTGAGCGCGCGTCGCCGTCACTGCGGTCGGAGTCGTTCCCACTCTCCTCTCGCCCGTCACTCGAACACCGCGTCGAACGAGTCCGCGCCGAGCGGCGGATAGGTCCCGGCGGCGACGTTCTCGGCGACGTGTTCGGGCGACCCCATCCCGACCAGCGAGCACGTGACCCCCGGCGCGCTCCGCGCGAAGTTGATCGCCCGCTGGGCACTCGTCTCCCCCGAAACCTGATCTGCCACGTCCTCGGGCAGTCCGGCACTGGCGAGGTTCCCCTGGGCCAGCGACGCGCTCGTGAAGACGTTGAGTCCGGCGTCCTGAGCGAACCACAGCGTCGACTGTGCGCCGTCGCTTCCCTCCTGTGACGCGACAGTAAAGGCGTCTGCCATCACGACGTTGAACGGCAACTGGACCGCCCGGAAGTGCGTCGCCGCGTTGTCGGCCCGCTTGGCCGCCGCCCGCGCCCGCGAGACTATCTCCGCCAGCGACAGGTAGCTGTCGTCGTCCGCCGGCACCCGCAGTGCGTCCCACGTCGCGACGCCGTAGTGCCCGATGTCGCCCGCCGCCGCGCGTTCCTCCAGTCGCGTGAACGCGTCTTCGAGCTGGTCGTACACCGCCTCGGCGGACCGCTCGGCCAGTTGCGTCTCCGGGTTGTGGACGTAGTACAGGTCGATCGTGTCGAGGTCGAGGTTACCCAGCGACCGGTCGAGCTGGTCCTCGACGAAGTCGGGCGCGATGCAGTGCTGACCGGCCACGAGGTCGTCCGTGTCGACGACCCCGCTGTCGACGTACTCTTCGCGGATCCAGCGGCCGGGGTCGTCCGGTCGCTCGCCGTCGAAGGGGACGAACCCGCCCTTGGTCGCGACCAGCGCGGCCTCGCGGTCGACGTCGGCGTCCGCGACGGCCTGCCCGACGACGCGCTCGCTGCGCTGGTTGCGGTAGTTGACCGCCGTGTCGACGACGTTGACACCGCTCTCGAGGGCTTCGACGATGGCGTCGTGATAGGCGTCGTCGGCCTCGTCCGTCGGGTCGCCGAGGTACGTGCCGACGCCGATGCTGGAGACGACACCCTCGCCGAACCGCCGGAAGTACGTGCGGGCGAAGCGGTCGCCGAACTCCTCGCGGTACGCCCACGTCGCGTCCCGAGTGACCATAGCGGTAGTCGGGTGGCCGCGAATAAAAGCGTGCTATCTCGCGCTCGCTTCTCTGCGGTGCTACGCGTGGTCGGTGGTGTCCGTGCCGTCGGTGGTGTCTTTGCCGTCGCCGGTGGCCGTGCCGTCGGCGGTGTTCCCATCGTCGGCTTCGATGTGGTCACGCATCCACGCGAACTGTTCGTCGACCATCCGCCGGCCGGCGTCGGTGAGCGCGTACTCGTCGTGGATCCCCGACTCGCGGAGTTCGAGGTGGCCGTTGTCCACGAGCGTGTCTAGCGCGCCGTAGAACGACTTCGGTTCGACGCGCGAATCGTAGTGCGATTCGAGTCGCGACTTGAGCGCCTGTCCGTTCAGCGGACCCTCACCTGCGAGGATGATACAGACGTCCCGCCGACGCCCGCTCTGGAGCCACTTGGTCATACGAGCGTCTGCGGTCCGCGCCGGTTCGACTCTTGTGGTTCCCCGTCGGTTGTCCCTCCAGAGGAGCGACAGCGATCGAAGCCTACGACTATCATCGGCCCTGACCTTCGACAGTGACCGACACGACAGAGACGAGCGACGGGATCACGGCTTCCTACGAAGAGACCGACACCGAACGGCTACTCACCTTCGAGCGCGACGGACGAACTGCGGCGGTCGCCCAGAACGTCGAGGGCTACGCAATGTTGAAGGTCCGCCCGGGCGCCGACGGCGACGAGCTCGAACGCTACTACGGGTTCGACATGGCACTGGACCACGCCGCCGAACTGCTCGGCGTCGCAGCCCACGACCTGCCCGTCCCCGACGCCGCCGAGGACATGGGGATGTGACCCGAGAGACGAGCGGCGTCCGCTATCGACCCACCGATCCGGTCACAGTCGTGCGATGACAGAGACAGTCGTGCGATCGGTTTATACGTGAACGCGCGCCTTTTATTTCTTGGAGTTCGTACTGGTAGGCGATGAGTCATCCACGCGTCACCGGCGTCGGACTGACCCCGTTTGGGGAGCACTCCGAGCGGACGGGGCGGGACCTGTTCGCAGCGGCCGGACTGGCCGCACTCGACGATTCGGGGGTCGACCCGGACGACGTAGAGGCCCTCTTCTACGGCAACTTCATGGGGGAACTCGCCGAGCACCAGGGCCACCAGGCCCCGCTGATGGCGGAGGCCGTCGGACTGGACGTGCCGGCGACGCGCTTCGAGGCCGCGTGCGCGTCCAGCGGCGCTGCCGTCCGGGAAGCCGTCAGACACCTGCGGAGCGGGGAGGCGGACGTGATCCTCGTCGGCGGGGCCGAACGGATGACGAACATCGGCACCGCGGGCGCGACGGACGCCCTCTCGATCGCCGCCGACGACCTCTACGAGATCCGCGCCGGGATGACCTTTCCCGGGGCCTACGCGCTGATGGCCCGCGCGTACTTCCGCGAGTTCGGCGGCACGCGCGAGGACCTCGCCCACGTCGCCGTCAAGAACCACGACCATGCGCTGCCCAACGAGTACGCGCAACTGCGCTCCGAGATCACGGTCGAGGACGTGCTCGACGCTCCGATGGTCGCCGAACCGCTCGGCCTCTACGACGCCTGTCCGATCACCGACGGCGCGAGCGCCGCCGTGCTGACGAGCGCCGAGTACGCCGCGGGACACGACCTCGACGCGCCCGTCGCGGTCACCGGCACCGGGCAGGGCGGCGACCGCATGGCCCTGCACGACCGGGACCACCTCGCCCGGTCGCCGGCCGCCACCAAGGCCGCCGAGGAGGCCTACGCCGACGCCGGCGTCAGCCCAGACGACGTGGACGTGGCCGAAGTCCACGACTGTTTCACCATCGCCGAGGTGCTCGCCGTCGAGTCGCTCGGTCTCTACGAGAAGGGCGAGGGGGTCACCGCCGCCCGCGAAGGCGAAACCCACGCTACCGGCGAGATGCCGGTCAACCTCTCCGGCGGGCTGAAGGCCAAGGGCCACCCCGTCGGTGCGACGGGGGTCGCCCAGATCGCCTCGATCGCGAAGGCGCTAAACGGAGACTCCTCGTGGTCCGACAACATCGGCGACGCACGGGTCGGCGTCGCGCACAACGCCGGTGGCACGGTCGCGAGTGCAACGGTTCACGTACTGGAGGTTTTAGAATGAGCGACAAAGCCAGAGACGGCGAATACGACGACCTGCTCGACGCCATCGAAGACGGCGACGGGTACTACCTGACGTGTGAGAACGGACACGGCTGGCTGCCACCGCGCCGGGTCTGCCCCGACTGTAGGAGCCGCAAGTTGACCGAAACGCCGTTCCCCGAGTCGGGCGAGGTGGCGACCTACACGACGGTCTCGGTCGCGACGCCGCAGTTCAGCGCCGACACGCCCTACACGACGGCCATCGTCGACTGCGGACCCGTCCGCGTGACCGGCCTGCTCCGCGGCGTCGACCCCGAAGGCGTCGAGGTCGGGATGCCCGTGGGGATCGAAGTCGCCGAGCGCGAGACCACGGGCGACCGCGCCATCGTCTTCCGTCCGCGGTAGCCCCGCCCCGCTCCGACTACACGGTGGAGAGGGCCTGGGCCGTGAGGACCCAGAGCAGGAGGAGGTAGAACAACCCGACCGCGACGTTCCGTTTTGGTTCTCCGGGTCGCATCTTCGGGACGAACGAGACGAGAAGCGCCAGCGTCGGCCGGGGCGGGCGGTCAGAGTACCGCATCGGAGCACCTCTCGCAGCTGTTCGCGGTCGATTCGCCCGTCACCGGGACACCTCCCACGTCTCGCCACGCTCGTAGACCACGTCGAATAGTTCGGCGAGCGTCCGAACGGTCACCTCGTCGTGGACGGTCGGGTCGAGGTGGTAGTGAGCGGTCACGTCCTCGGTGAGCGGCAGGTTCGCGAGGACGTGGACGAACTTGAACAGACGTTCGACCGGAACGGACTGGAGCAGTGCCGTCAGCGAGTGAAAACAGAGGACGGTTCGTCGGTCGTTCGCGTCGTCCCGCCACTCGGACAGTACCTCGGTGATCCGGAGCCCCAGTTCCGTCAGGTCAGTCGGAGACGAGACTGTCTCGACGCGTCCGAACCGGGCCTGCGTCACGCGCTCGTTCCGGACGGGTTCTACACCGCTCTGTGGGGACCGAGTGTCGGTTTCGACCGAGACGACAGCCATCCGAGCGGGCGCTCTCTCGACGTGCCGGTCCCAGATAGCGCGCCGCTCCAGAGGGGAGTCCGTGGTCGTGACGGCGACGACGTTCGTCCGCTCGGGTGGTCCGAGCGTCGACAGGTCGGCACACGCCGACGACTCCTCGTCGGCGACCGACGGACAGCAGACGAGCACGTCGTCGCCGGACGCGGTCGAATCGGCGACGGTCGCTGGCAGCGTTCGCGTCACCCGGTCGTCGCATCGAGCCGTCATTCGCTCTGAGCAGTGGTGCTCACGGAACCACCGGACTTGCCTTCGCCGACACACGCGTTCGGGTTCTCGTACCGCTCGCCGTCGGCCTCGACTGCGACCAGTTTCCCGCTCTCGTCCGGGCCCACCTTCCCGTCACTGCCGATCGTCTCGGTGCTCGTCGACACACCGTCGGAACTCGGATTGTCGACTTCTATCGTGACGGTGAGGGGATAGACCGCGTCGTCGGCCTCGATATGGGCGGTTTCACAGCCGTTGAACGCCGCGCTCTGGACTTCGGGTTCGAGACAGGTTACCGGGACAGCCCTGTCGAGGGTGACCGTCGTGCTTGAATCTGCCGCGACGACGGTGAACGGCGCGGACTCGCTCCCGGCCGCTTGACAGGTCGCTCGGACCGTCGACGGCTCGGACTCGCCGATCACCACTGGGGGCTCGGTCTCGACTTCAACTATCGAACTGGCCGACGAGACGGATTCGAGGACTAACTCGCCCGAGAGCTGGTCCGTCAATCGGAGGACCGGGACGGGGTCGCCGCCGACGTACCCCTCGGCGGATTCGGTTTCGACCCCGACGTAGGCGTTCTCGTCGGCGACGACGTCGGCATCGAGCCCCCGGTCGGCAGCCACCTCGCTGAAGCTCCCGGACCCGAACGCGAGCGCCGGGCCGACGACGACGAGGACCGAGAGCAACATCACTTGCCGACGGTGCACGCTAGTCACCCCGGAGTTCGGGCGGCTTCTCCTCGCCTCCTACCAGGTGCATGTTCGTGTAGTAGTAGTGGTGTGCGACCGCCGACACGACCAGCGCGACGGACAGGAACACCCCGGTCGCGACGTTCGAGAGCATCGCGAACGGACCGAAGTCGAGTCCAGTGACCGTCAGCAAAGCCAGCCCGACCGCCCCGAGCCCGAGGTAGTACTCGCTCCACCGGATGTCTCTCTCGGGGACGAGTTCGAGGTACATGTCCAGCTGCTCGGCCTCATCGGTGAGGACGACCTCACCGCGGTCCTCCTCGATGAGTCCCGTCTCGTCCAGTTCGGGGACGTGCGTCTGTTTGAGCGCGTTGTACACGCGCCTGCGCTGGGTCGACGTGACTTCCTCGATGGTGATGCCGTTCTCCCACGCTGCGACCTGCGTCGCGAGCTCACCCACGTCGACCGGCCCTCGGTCGTGTTTGAGGTGGTGGATCGCGAATCGACGACGCTGGTTCCGAAGGACGTGGAACAGCTCGTCCCGGTTTAGCCCTGATTCTGCGTCGTCCTCGACACCCTGGAGGCCGACCGCACTATTCTCTGTCTGCGATTGTGTTGACGTACCCATGTTTTCACCCACAGCGAACGCGAACTCCGACGCCCGTGCCCGCTTAGCTAGCTGATTATTTGACTCTGCGTGTGAGGTAGATCACTCTACTCCCCCGCGGACGCTTCCGACCCACACGAGAGCCCAAAAGAATCGCTCACTAATAAAATAGATTCATTGTTAACATGTTTTGGGGATGGTATAGACCGTTTACCTTCAAAAGCACTGATTTTAGCTGCTGTTTACTCACGAGAGTGGTCGATCAATCGGACCATTTGCAGCCGTCAACGACCGCCGAGCAGTGCCTCTGGCGTCTCATGTAAAGGTGGTTACCATGCCGTGTATGGGATACACCTGAGGTGGGTGTGTGAGCGTGCGACTCCGCCGGTCCACTCGCGATACGTGGAGCGGGGGTCGTGCGTGCGCAACCAAGGTGAACACAACGATGGTGAAACGACGCAAGGTTCTGTTCG
>PXSD01000042.1 GCA_003023165.1 Halobacteriales archaeon QS_9_67_15
GACTCGAAGGCTCCGGCGTCGAGCGTGCCCTGGGTCTTGGCGTGGTAGTGGAGCTCCTCGACGTGCTCGACGCGAGCGCGGTCGGCGGGGACGGGCAGGCCCATGTGCGCGAGCGTCACCGTCAGCGCGACGAGGTCGAGGACGGAGGTCTTCCCGCCGCTGTTGACGCCAGTGAGCAGCGCGACGCCCTCGACCGCGTAGTCGACCGAATCAACGTCCTCGAACGGTATGTCCAGAAGCGGGGAGCGGCCGCCCTCGATGGCGACGCCCCGGCCGCCGAGTTCGGGCATCGTGCAGTCGTACTCACGGGCGAAGCGGGCGATGGCGAGTTCCACGTCGAGTTCGAGCGCCGCTTCGGCGAGCGCGCCGGCGTCCTCGCGGGCGTCGGCGAGGTCCGTCGCCACTTCCCGTTTGAGTCGGGCGGCGCGGCGGTCGCGGGCGGTCGCGAGTTCCTCGCGGAGGCGCGAGACCACGTCCTCGTCGCGCTCGACGGGAAACGTGGGCTGGTCGGGGAACGCCTGGCGGGCAACGTCGCCGTAGTCGTCGACGCCGAGCGCGTCGACGAGGTGGGTTCGGGCGTCTTCGACCGCCCCGGCGTACTCGTCGGCGAGTTCGCGCTGGAGCAGCGAGTCGACGCCCGCGCCCTGTTCGACCAGCGAGAGCAGGTCCGCGCCCTCGATGGTCACGTCGCGCTCTTCGATGGCCTGGCGGAGGCGGTCGTTGGCGAGGCTCTCGGCGGTCGAGACGGCGGCGTCGAGGTCGTCGACGGCGGTCTGGAGGCGCTGGAGGGCGTCGTCGTCGGCGACGTTCCCCTGGTCGTCGATGCGAGCGAGCGCCGATTCGAGCGTGTCCAGGTCACAGGGCGGGTCGAGGTCGGCGACGCGGTGGACCTCGACGGCGGCCCGGAGGCGGTTGCGGTTGTGGGCGAAAAACGAGAGAGTGCGTTCGGGGACGACGGTGACGGGGTCGTCGAGGGCGTCGGGTTCGACGCGGACATCGCCGTCGACTTCGACGCCGATGAAGGCGTCGTCGAGCGCGATGACGGTCGCGTAGCCGCGCGCGAGGTCCGCGAGGCCGCGGGCGTCGTCGACGATCTCGACGCTGAGTTCGGGAAGTTCCGCCTGAGCGCGGGTGTAGGTCTCGGCGTCGGTCGTGGCGAGACAGCGGTCGCGGACGCGGACGTCCGGCGGCGCTTCGAGCGGTTCGACGCCGGCGAGCGCGCCCCGGGTTTCGTCGTCGGGGTCGCGGGCCATCGCGCGTTCGGCGTACTCGCGCGCCTCCTCGACGCGCGACCGGGAGGGAGAGGGGTAGAACGTCTCGAGGCGGCGCGTGGCGTAGCGGGTGACGGCGCGGTCGGCGACCAGTTCGAGGGCGTCGCGGTAGATCTCCTGGGCGCGCGACGTCGCGGCGAACCCGCCGGGGTCGCCGTGTTGCTGGCGGATGGCAGCGCGGGCGATGCGCGCGGCCCGGCCGTCGCTGATACCCGGCGCGCGCGCCAGCGCGGACACGTCTCCCTCGCGGAGCGCGCGTTCGGGGTCGTCGAGCGCGGACAGCGCCTCGGCCGTCTTCTCGCCGACACCGGGGATCGTCTCGATGTCCATCTACCGGTTCCATTCGCACCGGTGGAGAAAAATCCCGTGCCTGCTCGGACGGTAGTGTTCAAATAAGCAGTTTCCAGTAATAGATGGAGGGTGAACAACGGAAAGCCCTCGGCAGTCTCGGCTTCTGCTCGCGGGCCGTCCACTCCTGAATGGCTTATCTGAACACCGCCGCTCGGACCGCGGTGAGTCCGGGAACACGAACGGGACGGTCACACCCGAACCCGTTCGGAGCACGCCAGCGGTCGAACAACGGGCTTTTGACCGCTCGCGTCGAATCGCCGTCGATGAGCACTTCGGTCGCCGACAAACTCGACGCCGCGCGCGCCGACCTGGCCGACCGCGACGGCGTCCTCGTCGCCTTCTCCGGCGGTGTGGACTCCAGCGCCGTCGCCGCCATCGCCCACGACGCGCTGGGCGACGACGCCGTCGCCTGCACGGCGAAGAGCGAGACCCTCCCCGCCGCGGAGCTGGACGACGCCCGTCGCGTCGCCGACGAGATCGGCATCCGACACGAGACCGCCGAGTTCTCCGAACTCGAAAGTGAAGAATTCGTCGAGAACGACGACGACCGCTGTTATCACTGCCGGACGATGCGGCTGAGCGCGATGTTCGACCGCGCCAAGGAACTCGGCGTCGACGTCGTCTGCGACGGC
Source organism: Halobacteriales archaeon QS_9_67_15 (assembly GCA_003023165.1). Taxonomy (GTDB): domain Archaea; phylum Halobacteriota; class Halobacteria; order Halobacteriales; family Haloarculaceae; genus Halosimplex. The sequence continues at coordinate 2,255 of PXSD01000042.1, forward strand.
ACGAACGCCTCCGACCCCGGCGAGGGCCACCGCCCCGGCCTCCGCGCCGTCGAGGAACTCGACGCCTACTCCCCGTTGCTCGAACACGGGATCGCCAAGTCGGAAGTCCGCGAGATCGCCGACGAGTACGGTCTCTCCGTCGCCGACAAACCCTCGATGGCCTGTCTCTCCTCTCGTATCCCGACGGGTCTCGAAGTGACCGAGGAACGCCTCTCCCGCATCGAGCAGGCCGAGACCGTCCTGCGGACCTGGGGTTTCCAGCAGTTCCGCGTGCGCGACCACGACGGCATCGCCCGCATCGAGGTCGGCGCGGACGAACTCGAGGACGCCCTCGACCCCGACTTCGTCGCCGCCGCACAGCAACACATCGGCGACCTGGGCTTCGAGCACGTCACTCTCGACCTGGAGGGGTACCGCACGGGCAGTGTCAGCCCGGCGGACGACGCGGACGGCGAAAGTGGAGCAGTTGGCGGCCAGGACGACGGCGACGACGAACCGCTCGTCGAAGACGTGTTCGCGGCCGACTACCCGACCAGCGACGGAGTCTGACGCCCGGGTTCTGTTCTTGCAGAGAGGCGCGTGGGTCGAGAGCCGGACGGACGAATCGAAGTAGACGACATCGTTTTGGTCCGCCAGGACCACCCCGGAGACATGGTCGTCTCCAGCGAACCGATCTGGGGAGAGCTGGTCGAGGACTTCACCCGCGAGTATCAGAACGCCGTCGTGTACGCGGACATGGACCGGGAGACGGTCCTCCACGAGGGAGCGGTCCGCCTCCTCGCGAACGGGTGGGTCGAACTCCCGACGGGTCGCCTGCTGTCTCCGGACGCGGTCCACCACATCGATACCCAGACAGAATAAGTCGCGTACTGACTCGCTACGCGACAGCGTACTACCGTGGGGCTGAAATCCTTAGACAGAATCAGTCACCCGCCGCCTGCTGGCCACCGTCACCACTGCTCCCACCGGACAGCGGCGTCCGCTCGACGACCGTTCCGTCGTAGGTCGGGTACTGCTCGACGATCTCCCCTTCGGGAAGGTCGCCTTCTTCGACCATTTCTTCGAGGAGCCACCAGGCCACCTCGACGTGGTTCGTCTTCTCGGTGTAGTACTCATCGGGGACGCCCAGCGTCTTCAGACGCTCGGGGTCGGCGCTGGTCTTCCCGTAGACGAGCGTCCCGTCGTCGGTTATCTCGTCGAAGGGCCGCCGGAGCGAGCGCGCCATCCGCTTGAGTCGACGGCGGTGCTGAGCGGCGTCCTTGAAGACGCTCGTACAGAAGTACACCTTCTCGTGGTCGCCCATCTGGGCCAATATCTCCTCGCGCGGACTGTCGACGGCGCTCATGTGCTCGTCGCGCAGCTCGAAGCCCGCCTCCTGCATCCGGCGGTAGTTCCCGTCGGACATCTCGAACTCGTTGATGTTACAGAACTCCGCCGCGCCCTCGTCGAGGAAGTCGATGAACTCCTGTTCCGGGCGGATACCGGGGATCTCGAAGGCGGGCGTCAGTCCCTCCTCGCGAGCGATGGAGAGGATCTCCTCCCACTCGGTGCCGTGGAGGTCGCCCCACTGCTCGTAGGGCGGGTGGAACCGGATCTCGTCGAGACCGGCCTCGCTCAGGCGGCGCATGTTCTCGCGGCCGCCGGTGATACCGGTGTAGAGGTGCGTGTGGAAGTCCTCGCCGTACTCGTCTTTCAGCAGGGAGAGATAGCGCGTCGTGCGGCCCATCGCCTCCTGCGGTTCGCCGCCGGTGATCGAAGCGCCGAGCGCGTCCATGCGCTCGGCCTCTTCGAGGACGTCCCGGTCGGACTCGACGGGGCGTTCGTTGGCGTAGACCTGCTCGACGTTCTTGCGGTTCTCGCCGAGGGGACAGTAGAAGCAGTCGCGCTGGTCGCAGTAGCCGTAGACGAACAGCCCCAGCTTGCCGCCTTTGGCGCACTGCTCGCAGCCCTCGGATATCATCGATATTCCCTATCCATCCAAGCGGGAAAAGTCGTGCGTTCCCGCGTCGGAGTGTGAGCGGGTCACAGGCGACGAGAGCCCAGCCGGCAGTCCCGGCACTGACATAAACGAGGAATCTATTTGCCGGTCCGTCCGTTGTTCCTCCCTACGTGAGTCGAACCGCGTCGCGCGACGGACCGGGGACGGGTGGACGGAGCGCCGATGGCTGACTCGGGCGGGCGCGAGCGACTGCTGTGGACGGTCGCCATCTTCGCGTTCGTGACGACCGAAGCCGTGGGGTTCCAGCTACGGGGCGCGCTCCTCCCCAGTATCGAGCGGACGTTCGCGGTCTCGCAGGCGCTCCTCGGACTCGTCGCGACGGCGGGAACGCTGGGCTTCGTCGTCTCGGCGTTCGTCGTCGGGATGGTCGCCGGTCGGATCGACATCCACAGAGCCCTGTTGGCGAGCGCCGGCGTCGTCGCCGTCGCGGCCTTTCTCACCGGGCTCGCGCCGGTCTTCCCGGTTTTCCTCGCGGCCCTGTTCGTTCGCGGGGTCGCGACGGGCCCCTTCCGCGCGCTCGACCGCGCGGTGCTGGGCCACCTCTACCCCGAGGGGCGGGCGCGGGTCTTCAACCGCTACGCGCTGGTCTGGGCGGTCGGCGCGGCCTCCGGGCCGATCGTCGTCACGCTGGCGCTCGCCGCCGGGAACTGGCGGTTCGCCTACGCGCTCGTCGGCGTCGGCTTCGTCGTCTCGACGGCTCTGCTCGTCCGCCTCGACCTCCCGGCGTCGGTCCGGACGGAGCGAGAACTCACGCTCCCGGAGCTGCGGACCGTCGTCCGTAAGCCCGCCGTGGCCGGGATGACGGGCGTGCTCGTCCTCAACGGCGGTATCGAGGGCACGCTGTTCACGTGGCTCCCCTACTTCGCCGGCCAGCAGCTCCCGGCGGTGTCCGCGAACCTCGTCCTCTCTACCTTCCTCGCGGCGTACGTCCCCGGTCGATTGACTTACAGCTACCTCACCGACCGCACGGGGCGGACCCTCGACCTCGTGCTCGTGACCGCGACGCTCGCACTGCCGATCCTGTTCGCGACGGTCTTTCTAGTGTCCGGGCGCGAGCTGTTCGTGGCCGTCTTCGCGCTCGGGGTCGTCGTCTCTGCGACGTTTCCGACGCTCTCGGCGTTCGGGATGAACGCCGCCCCGGAGTTCAGCGGCCCCGTCAACGCCATCGCGACCGCGGCGGGGTACGTCGGCATCGCGCTCGTCCCGCCGCTGGTCGGCGCGCTCGCCGAGCGGGTCGGGCTCGAACTGGCACTCGGCGTGCTCCCGCTCCTGCTCGCCGGGATGATCGTCGTCGGGAGCGTGACCCGCGTGTACCAAGTCCGGTTCGGGGGACCGACCTGACCGGCGAGCTTCAAATCGCCGTTTGATCGTTTACCACGGTCTTTTGGGGTGTCATCGAAGGCCGTGGTATGCCGACCGAACCAGGCGGTGGCTGCTCCGGGCGGCCGCCGCCTCGACCGCGACCGTCCTGGCGGGCTGTCGCGCCGACGAGAAACGGACCGACCCGAGAACTGCGGCCAGTGAACCGGAATCGAGCGACTGGACGCCGCAGTCGGCGACCCCCTGTCCGGACACGCCGACCTCCTGAAGAACTGGATGGTCGACGAACGCGAGAGCGAGGCCGAAACCCCGGCCATCGACGACGGCATCGATATGGCACCGCCGGAGGCACAACTGGGCGAGTGGGAACAGCAGTCCGAACCGCTGACCGTGGGCGACAGCTACGAGCAGCGGATTCGGGCGTTTCGCGAGCACTTCGAGTCGGAAACCGAGGCCATCGGCGACGAGACGCTCTCTCAGGAGGGCGAGACGATGGCGACGATTCTGGAGAAAGGCGCGGACTGAAATCGAGCAATTAGCGAACTGCGGTGGCGTGCGCAGTCGAGCGTTTCATCGCGAGACGGCGTCGCGCGAGGGATGAGAAGCGCAACGGAGTGAGCATCGCAATCGGCTGGGGAGGTGTGTGGCGGTCTGCGGTGCAATGCGGAGCAGTGCGGTCCTGGTGGATTCAAAGGGCGAGAGACGGTCGCGCGGTTTGCGTGACCACTATCCGAGCGACCGCAGGGAGCGAGGATATGTCGCACAAACCGCGCGAGCGGGTCGAGGGCTTTGAGCGATAGTTACCGTCTCTGGGAGAGTCTTCTCGTAGTGATCGAGCCGAAACGTCTCGACCGTCTCCGTCGCCTGCGGTCGCCAACCCTCCACCGACGGACACACCGAATCGACAGAAACCGGCTGTTCGACCACCATTCCGGACACCACACTCACGCAGAGCCCCGAAGACTGATACAGGGCGGCGGCCTACGCTCGAACGATGCTGCTGGTCCTGTGCGTGGACCTCGACGACGACCTCGGTCGCAAGACCGACTTCGACACGCCCGTCGTCGGCCGCGACGCGGTGGAGACGGCCGCGGTCTCCTTAGCCACCGCCGACCCCGAGGACAGCGACGTGAACGTCCTCTTCGAGGGGCTGCACATCGCCGACCGGATCAGCGACGAGTCGGTCGAAGTCGCGGCGGTCACCGGCGTCGACGGGAGCGAAGTGGCCGCCAACCGCGCCGTCGGCGAGGAACTCGACGAGGTGCTCGCCGGGCTGGCGACCGGCGAGGACGTGCGCGCGATGGTCGTCACCGACGGCGCACAGGACGAGTCCGTCCTGCCCGTCATCCGCTCGCGAGTCCCTATCGACGGCGTCCAGCGGGTCGTCGTCCGACAGGCACAGGACTTAGAATCGATGTACTACACGATCAAGCAAGTGCTCGACGACCCGGAGACGCGCGGGACGCTGTTGATCCCGCTGGGCATCCTGCTGCTCATCTACCCGCTGTCGATCATCGCCGACCAGTTCGACATGCCCGGTGCGGTGTTCGGGGTCACGTCGGCGCTGATCGGGTTCTACCTGCTCTCGCGCGGGCTCGCACTGGGCAAGCGGCTCGACACGCTCTTCGAGCGCGTGCGCGAGGGGCTGTACGGCGGGCGCGTCTCGCTGGTGACGTATCTCGTCGCGGGACTGCTGTTGGTCATCGGCGGGTTCACCGGCGTCGGGACGGTCACCGACCTGCAGGCCCAGGCCGACAGCGCACTCGACGTCATCGAAGTGATCGGGGCGCTGGTGTACGGGTCGCTCCAGTGGTTCGCAGCCGCCGGCATCACGAGCAGTCTCGGCCGCGTCGTCGACAGCTACATCGACGGCGAGTTCGAGTGGCGACACCTCAACGCCCCCGTCTACGTCCTCGCCATCGCCTTCATCCTCCACGGCGTCAGCAGCTACGTCCTCGCCTTCGGTGACCTCTCCTATCTCGCGTTCACGCTCACCGGCGCGACCCTGCTCGGCCTCGCCAGCACCTTCGCCTTCGCACTGGCCGAGTCCCGGCTGGACAGTCGCGTCAACCCGACGTGACCCGCGACCGAGCGCCGGCGTCGAAAAGCGGCCTCAGGCGGTCTCGGCGTCGAGCGACCCCCGGAACTGATACCCCGCCCAGAGTTAGGACCGATGACAGAGACGTTCGTCGTGCTGGAGGGGACGGCCGGGGTCGGCAAGTCCACGCTGCTGGCTGCGCTCGCCGAGGAACTGCGCGACCGGGGGGAGTCGGTCACGACCGCGCCGGAGTTCGCCGACGCCGAGGTCGGGCAGTACCTCGCCCGGACGCTGGCCGACTACGGTCACGAGCGACACCGCGAGCGAGCGCTCACCCTACTTGCCGACACGCTGGCGAGTCTCTCCTACCAGGCCGAAACGATGATCCAACCGGCATTAGCCCAGGGAGACACCGCCCTGAGCGAACGCTGGCTGGACACCGTCCCCGTCTACAACGCGCCCCACGTCGCCGAGCGCGAGGGCGTGGCGATGGCGGAGACGCTCGCCGAGTTCCGGGCGGCGATGCCCGTCGAACCTGACCTGACTGTCCTGCTGACCGTCGACGATGCGACGCGCCGGGAACGCCAGCAGCGCCACCGACCGGAACTGCTCGACGACGGGTCGGTTCCCGACCGCTATGCCGAGCGCCAGCAGCGGTATCGCGACCTGCTGGCCGGCCGCGAGGACGTGCTGATTTACGAGAACAATGGCGAGATTTCCACCGCCGTCGCGGATATTGCCGCGGAAATCCAACGATAGCGGAGTTTCGCTGCCCCGAGATGGACACAGTTATTCGGGGAGAGCGATTACGCCACTGCATCAACCATGCGCCACGCACACACGGAGCGGGTGATCCGATGCGGGTCGTAGTGAAGTTCGGTGGCACGAGTCTCGGCAACGGCGAGCGCGTCACGCGAGCGGCCGACTCGATCGCGGCCGCCGTCGAGGCCGGCCACGAGGTCGCCGTCGTCGCCAGCGCGATGGGCAACACGACCGACGAGTTGCTCGACGACATCGACTACGAGGCCGGCGACGCCGACCGCGCGGAGATCGTCAGTATGGGCGAGCGCACTTCCGTCCGGATGCTCAAGGGAGCGCTCGCCGCCCGCGGTATCGACGCCGAGTTCTTCGAGCCCGGCAGCGAGGGGTGGCCGATCATCACCGACGAGTACGGCGAGGTCGACGTCGACGAGACGACCAAGCGCGCGAGCGCGCTCGGCGGCCAACTCTCCGACGTCGTCCCCGTCGTCACGGGTTTCCTCGCCGAGGACCACCAGGGCAACGTCACCACGCTCGGTCGCGGCGGCTCCGACACCACGGCGGTCATGCTCGGCAGGTTCATGGACGCCGACGAGGTCGTCATCGTCACCGACGTCGAGGGCGTCATGACCGGCGACCCGCGCGTCGTCGAAGGCGCGCGCAACGTCGGCGAGATCTCCGTGGACGAACTCCGGTCGCTCTCCTTCCGCGGCGCGGAAGTCGTCGCGCCGTCCGCACTCTCTTACAAGGAATCTGACATGGGCGTCCGCGTCGTCCACTACCAGCACGACGACCTGCTGACCGGCGGCACCGCCATCGAGGGCGAGTTCCAGAACCTCATCGACCTGCAAGAGGAGCAGTTGGCCTGCATCACCATCGCCGGTCGCGCCATCCGCAACAGCCCGGGCATCCTCGCGGAACTGGCGGCCGCGCTCGGCGACGAGGGGATCAACATCGACGCCAACTCCTCGGGGATGGACTCGATCACCTTCTACGTCAACGCCGACGACGCAGAGAAGGCCGAAGCGCTGCTCCACGACCAGGTCGTCGACGAGGAGGCCCTCTCCAGCGTCACTGTCGAGGACGAGATCGCCGTCGTCCGCGTCACCGGCAGCGACCTCCCGAACCAGCCCGGCATCGTCAAGCGCACCATCGACCCGGTCTCGGAAGCACACATCCGCCTCTACGACGTCATCACCTCCGCGACCTCCGTCTCGCTGTTCGTCCCCTGGGAGGACCGCGAGCGGACGCTCGAACTCGTCCAGAACGTCTTCTGATACTGCCGGCTGTAACTTCGTAAAGATATTCGCCGCCCCGGGGCGGCGAAATTCTTGACGGACTTACAGCCGGCAGTATGAGTGCGCGCGGCTCTCGACACCGCCTCACTGCCCCGAACGCTCGACCACTTCGTCCACGTCGTACGCGATGCGCCGAGCCTCGGTCTCGCGGCTGTCGAAGTCGACCACCGTGTAGGCCGCTCTGGGGTCGCCGTCGCGGGGCTGGCCGACCGAGCCGGGGTTCATGACCAGCCCGTCGTCGAACGCCTCGTGGCCCTGGACGTGGGTGTGTCCCATCACGAGTACGGCTTCGTCGCCGAGCATGTCCGCGGTGTACTCCTCCGGGTAGGTGTAGCGGTCCGGGTCCTGGGGATGGCCGTGGACGAGCAGCATCCGGTCGTCACAGACCAGCCGCTGCTCGGGGCGGTCGCCGAGCCACTCGAGCTGGTCCGCCGAACACGTCTCGCGGGCGTGCTCAACCGCGGCCGCGGCCATGTCGTTGAAGCCGTACGCCTGGTCGAACGCCACGGCGCGGTCGTGATTGCCCATTACCGTCGGGACGCCGTCGTCCGGGAGCATCGCCTCGGCCTCGTCGCTCAGCCCGGTCTCGCCCTCGCCGCGGATGGCCGCGACGCACTCGGCGTGCCAGGGGTTGTATCCGACCACGTCGCCGGCACAGACCAGCCGGTCGACCGAGGGCATGTCTTCGAGCACCGCCTCCAGCGCCACGCGGTTGCCGTGGACGTCCGAGATGACCCCGACTCTCATGGCCTGCCGTGCGCACTCCGCCGTCTTAGTTGTACGCCCGAGAGGTGTTCGAGCGATGGCTCGTCGGTCCGTCGGCCGAGCGGTGCGCCATGGTTGAGAGGCGGACGCCGGTCACTCGTCCGGTCGATTAACGATCGCCGTCTGGAACCCGTCGACGGCAGACCCGGAGACACCGACGGCACAGACCTCGTGTTCGAAGTCCAGCTCGTAGGCCTCGCGCGCCGCGCTCGCGGCGTCGACGGCGTCGAAGTCGAACGCCTCCGGGCTGTCCGTCCCGTAGGTCGCCACGAGTGTCGGTTCGGTGACTTCCTCGACGAGCAGGGCGTCGCGGCGGACGGTCCCGATGACTGCACCCGGGCCGTCGGCGTTCGTGCTGGGGTCGGCGGGGTCGACGCCGACGATGCCGGCCACGCGCGGGGTGTCGTAGTCGTCCTTCTCGAAGTCGAGCGCGAGCAGGGGTTCGGCGAGCGCGTCGCGGGCGGGGTAGCCCAGCGCGAGTTTCTCGGCGATAGGGTCGACGTGCGAGCCGTTGCCGATCACGGTGCCGCGGGCCGTCTGCTGCAGGCAGTTGTACTCGACGTAGGGGTTGTCCGTCTCCGGAGCGTCGGCCGTCGGACCGACGGTGACGGTGCCGGGCTGGCGGCCGGTGGCTTTCCGGTTCGGAAACGAGCGCGAGGAGACGCGGTAGGCGCCGACCTCGGGTGCGACGACGACGAGGCGTCCGACGTACATGGGCGAGACTCAGATCCTCCGGTGAAAGTAGGTGTCGGTTCAGGCGAGTGCGGGGCCGACCGAAGGGAGGCCCCGAGTGCGAGCGGGGTCCTGACGAGCAGAGCGAGTCAGGGCTCGGAAGACGAACGAAGTGAGTCGTCCGGTGAACGAAATGACCCGCGAGCGAGCGCCGAAACGCGGCGAAAGCGCGGGGGTTATGGCCCTCGCGCTCGTGGATCCGTCGATGACGACAGACCTCGACGCAGACGTCGTCGGCACCGACGCGGCGACAGCGCGCCGCGACGAAGTGGTCGCCGGGGTCACCGACCACGCCGGCCGGGTCGCGCGCGAACTCGCACGCCTCCAGGGCGGCGACTACGGGCAGGAGGAGTTCGAGACCGACCGCGGGACGTGGACGCTCAAGTACGAAGCCGGCGACGTGGAGTACCTCCGGTTCGAGGGCCGCGGCGTCGACACCTACGTCGTCTCGACCCAGCAGTCCCCCGAGCCCGAGGCACTGGCCGACGCGATGACCGACTACGACGCCTTCGTCGAGTCGTTCAACGAGTACGTCCGGTCGCTCGACGGCGTCCTCGACGGGGTGGCCGACGACCTCCCCGAAGTCGCCGCCGTCGACGCCGTGGTCGAGCAACGCGAGCACATCCTCTCGCGGATACGCGAGGCCTGCAACGCGATGGCCCGGCAGCTCAACCGCGTCGAGGGCAACGACTACGGCACCTTCTCCGCCCGCGTCAACAGCTCCCGCTGGGAGCTCAAGTGGGAGGAAGGGCGCGCCAGCTACCTCCGCGTCGGCGGCGAAGGCGGTATCTACGTCCTCTCGCAGTACCAGCCGCCCGCGCCGAAGGACCTGCGCGCTCACGTCGCCGACTTCCCGGGGTTCGTCGAAGCGTTCAACGAACACGCCGCGGAGACCTCCGAGACGCTGGAAACCGTCTCGCTGTAGCCGACTCGACCGCGGTCCCGCTCCCGCTTAGCACGCGAGCCGACCGAGTAATCGTGGCCGGACTCAGCATCCGCAGATACGAACTAGGCGACGGATCCGCAGTGTGGGACCTCCACGAGCGGGCGCTCCGGGACGTGAGTGCGTACGACGAGGAGCACGCACACCTCGACGCCGACCTCCGGGACGTGGAGTCCGAGTATCTCGACGCCCGCGGGGAGTTTCTGGTCGGCGAGGTCGAGCGGAGCGAGGCCTCGGACCGTGAGCGGGGCGGAACGACCCGCGAACACGGCGAGCGCGGCGGCGAGAAGTCAGACGACGGAATCGTCGCGATGGGCGCGCTCCAGCTGTCGTCGGCGGTCGACCACCACGAGAGCGACCCGGACGCGGCGGTCGTCCAGTGGATGCGCATCGACCCCGACCACCAGCGACGGGGCCACGGCAGTCAGGTCCTTCGAGTGCTCGAAGCCCGTATGGTCGACCTCGGGTTCGAGCGGCTCGTTCTCGACACGACGCCGCGACAGGCAGCCGCGGTCGCGCTCTACGAGTCGTTCGTGTACGCGGAGGAGCGGCCCCCGGATCGGCAGAGACACGGTACCAAGGCACAGCAGAGTCCGCAACACTGAAATACGGTACGGGGATACATGAAAATGGAGTCCTGTGGTGTAGTGGCCAATCATGTAGCCTTCTGGGGGCTACGACGGAGGTTCGAATCCTCCCAGGACTACTTCTCGAAACTCGCGTGACGAGCAAGTAGCCCGTGGTTCGAATCTAGAAACCGAGCAAACCGAAGCGCTGAGTGGCCCGGATCCCGAATCGCACTGTTTCAGCGGTCGGTTTTCGATAGACGGGAGCGAGACTGCGGCCGCAAGGCGCTCGGTCACGGTCGTGAACTGCCCACGACTAGAGTCGTGGGCTTCCTGCTTCCACGACAGGACTTGCAGGAACAGCCGACTGCATTCGACGGCTTCCACAGCGGTCCCAGTCTCCACAGGCGTCGGATTCGGCCCGTCCTCTGCCTATCTGTTCGACGGGCCAGTTGCGACACGACCGAGACTGCACAGGCGTGTGTTTGCCTTTGAATGCAGGCCGTGATGTCGCACCCGTCATACTGTGCGGGACGGTACAAAGTTCAAATAGTTTACGGGATTCATCCCGCGGCTGAAGCCGTAGGCTCTCTCCCTGCTACCGATGTAAATACTACGTGTCAACACCGGGTATGGGCACGCTGGCGGACACGAAGATATCCGAGAGGAACCTGACGACGGTCCCGAAGTCCGTCCGAAACTTCCTCGAAGTCGGCGCCGGTGACCGAGTCGAGTGGCACGTCGAGGACGGACGGATAATCGTCGAGAAATACGACGTCGAGTAGCGGCCGTGTTCAGGGGAGGTCGGACCGCTCGTCGACGTCGCGGCGTACGCCGCTGTCACTGACTGCGACGCGAGCGCTGTCGTCGCTCTCCAGTAGAATCGCTCGCCCGCCGACGTCGCCGGAGACGTCGGTCAGGTCTCCGAAGAACCGCCGGTCGAACAGCACCGGGTTTCCACGCGTCCCCTCGTAAGCCGCCGCGAGTGCGTCGCCGACCCCCGCCGCGTAAGCGACGACGAGGGTTCCGATGGTCTCGGGGTCGACGAACGGCATGTCGCCGAGCGCGACGACTGCGGCATCTGGGGCGTCGTGGGCGTCTCCGCGGTCTCGCACCGCGTCGATACCGGCGCGGACAGACGTGGTCTGGCCCTGGCGATAGTCGGGGTTGCGGACGAACGTCACGTCGAGTCCGTCGAGCGCGTCGACCACTCGGTCGGCCTCGTGTCCGACGACGACCACCACGGGGTCGACGCCGGCGTCCAGCAGGGTCCGCGCCGCGTGGCGGACGAGCGGGTCGCCGTCGCGGGTCGCCAGGAGCTTGTTCGCTTCGCCGAAGCGACTGCTCGTCCCCGCCGCGAGCAGGACGCCCGCGACGCGTGGCCGGTCGCTCTCCGGGTCGTCGAACGGCGGTTCGACGAGCGGGGGCTCGCGCTCAGTCATCGCTCGACCGCGAGATAGGGGACCACGTCGACCGACTGGTCGCGGTCGACGGCGGCTTCGGTGAGGACGAACCCGTCCGCGCGAGTCGCCCGGGTGCTCGACGAGACGACGCTCGGGTCGAACGTCTCCTCGTACACCGACAGCGGCGAGTCGACGTGCCCCAGCGGCGTCGCGACGCCGTCGTCGAGCGCCACGGGGATCGCGTACGCGAATCCGGAGGGACCGAGGTCGACCGACCGCGCCATCCGCGCGGGGCGAGTCGACAGCGACGCGTCGCCCGTAAAGAACGGCCGGACGACGAGCGTCGTCGCGGCGTGCGCGCCGACGGGCTTGCCGGGAATGGCGAACGCGACGGCGTCGTGGTCGGGGAGTTCGGCGACGGCGACGGGCTTCCCGGGTCGGAGACGAACCCGATGGAACCGCACGTCGCCGAGCGCGTCGAGCGCGCGGACTACGTAGTCCTTGTCGCCGACGCTGGTCCCGCCGGTCGTCACCACGACGTCGTACTCGCGGGCCAGCGCGCCGATCCGGGACTCGACGCGGCCGGAGTCGTCGGGGACGCTGCCCTCGTGCGTCGCCTCGTGGCCCCACGAGCGAACGAGACCGGCGAGCATCGGCGAGTCCAGGTCGCGGTCGCGTCCCTCGTGGATCTCCGTCCCTGTCGCGAGCAGCCCGATGTCGAACCGTTCGCGGACGGTGACGGCGTCGACGTCGAGGTCACCGAGCAGGAGCGCGTCTCTCGGGGCGAGTCGCTCCCCGGCGGCGAAGAGGCGCTCGCCCTCGGCGACGTTGCTCCCGCGCTCGGAGACGTATGTGCCGGGGTCGGTCTCCGGTCCGGTCAGCCGCCCGTCCTCGATGGTCGCTTCCTCGCGCTTGAGTACCGCGTTGGCCGACGACGGGAGCGGTGCGCCGGTCGCGATGCGGACGGCCTCACCGCTCTCGATGGCGGGGGGAACGTCCTCCGGGAAGACGCCGCCGACGACCGCCAGCGGGTAGTCGTCCGTCGCGTCGACGGCGAACCCGTCCATCGTCGCGTGGCTCCGGGCAGGCACGGCCGCCGGCGCGTCTAACGGCTCCACCGCCCGCGGAGCGCTCGGACCCGGTCGGCGGCGTCGTCCCACGCGAGCATGGTGTCGTAATCGCGGTCCTGTTCCTCGCTGCTCCGACCCTGCAGGTCGTCCCCGGTGTCCGGGTCTAAATCGTCGCTCATCCTCGTCCCCGACTCGAGCGGCCCCCGTACGCTCGTCCCACACGAACGACACAAACTTTTATTGAGGATCTCCTTGATACCATATGACGTGGCTATAGCATGCACATAGTGGGGGGACTTAAAAGATAGCGTCGCGGTGCATCGAGCAGGCAGGGTCGACCGACGGGATTCACAGATGGAGTTTGACGGAGAGTTAAAGGGCGTCTCGCCGGAGAAAGCGTGGGTCGTCCTGTCGGACCCGATGGCGGTCCACGACTCGCTGAAGGGGTGTCGCTACATCACCCCGATGAACGACGAGTTCAACTTCGACGAGTACGGGGCCGAAGAGGACGTCGAGATGCTTCCGGAGGCCGACCCGGACGCGGTGGCCGACCGGGCCTTCATCGCGGGCCGGAAGTACGCGGCGCTGATGCAGGTCGGCGTCGGAAGCGTGAAACCGCGCTTCGAGACGACGGTCACCATCGAGGAGCGCGACGACGAAACCTTCGAGATGACCGCCTCGGGCGGCGGCGTCGCCTACCGG
>PXSD01000043.1 GCA_003023165.1 Halobacteriales archaeon QS_9_67_15
GTCGGTCGCCTCCCAGGGGTCGTCGTCGCCGTACCCGCGGAGGAACGCCGCGAGCCGGTCGCGCTCGCCGGCGACCTCGCCGATGACGGTGTTCGCGGGCGGTTCGATGCCCGCCTCGTCGCGAGCGTCGACGATACTGTCGAGCGTCCCGGTCACGACTCGCTGGTCGGCCCACGTCGCCCGTTCGACCAGCGCGACGGGTGTCTCGGGGTTCATCCCGGCCTCGCGCAGCGCGGCGGTGTATTCGGGGAGCTTGCCGACGCCCATTAGAACGACGATGGTCCCGCCGGTCGCCGCGAGCGCATCCCAGTCGACGGCCGACTCCGCCTTCGTGGGGTCCTCGTGCCCGGTGACGAAGGAGACGGAGGAGGCGTGGTCGCGATGGGTCACCGGGATGCCCGCGACCCCTGGGCCGGCGACGGCCGACGTGACGCCCGGCACGACCTCGAAGGGGACCCCGTGCTCGGCCAGATAGGCCGCTTCCTCGCCGCCGCGGCCGAAAACGAACGGGTCGCCGCCCTTCAGTCGGACGACGGTCTCGCCCGCCTCGGCGAGTTCGACGAGTCGCTCGTTGGTGACCGACTGGGGCGTGCGGTCGCCGCCGGCGCGCTTGCCCACGTCCTCGCGGCGCTCCTCGGGGAGCAGGTCGATGATCTCCGGGCCGGGGAGTTTGTCGTGGAGGACGACGTCGGCATCGTCCAGGAGTCTGCGGGCCTTGACGGTCAGTAGTTCCGGGTCGCCGGGCCCGGAGCCGACGAGGTAGACGGTGCCGGTCATCGTCACTCACCCGCGTTGCGTTCGTCGGCAGCCGGACTCTCCGGCGAGGCACCACCGGTCCCGGACGCCTCGTCGGCGCGCCTGCGGGCCTGGTTGATGAGGTCGGCCGCGCCGGCGTCGGCGAGGTCGGCGGCGAACTCGCGAGCGGCCTGCGGGTGGCGGTCGACGGGGAGTTCGCGCGTCTCGCGGACCTCCTCCTCGCCCGCGCGGTCGAGGACGCGGACGCTCGTGCGGACGACCGAGCCCTGCAGGACTGCGAAGATGCCGACGGGGGCGACGCAGCCGCCGCCGAGTTCCTCCAGCACCGTGCGCTCGACGGTCGCCTCGACGCGCGTCGGCGCGTGGTCGAGGACCGAGCGCAGGTCCTCGGCGAACTCGTCGTCGCGGGCGGTTACCGCGAGCGTCCCCTGGCCCGGTGCCGGGACGAAGCGGTCGGGCGAGAGCTGCTGGTGTTCGACGTGGTGGAGCAGGCCCGCCCGTTCGAGTCCCGCCTCGGCGAGGACGATGGCGTCGTACGCCACGTCGGGGTCCCGTTCGAGCGCGCGCCGTTCGAGCATCGAGAGGTCGTCGAACCACTCCTCGACCGTCCGGTCGTACTCGGAGTCGTCCTCGCCGTCCGCTTCGTCTTCGTCGTCGTCCGGGACGTTGTACTCCGCAAACCGTTCGAGGTCCTCGTCGGCCTCGTCGGCGACGCGGCGCTCGTGCTCGGCCACCAGCGGCGGTGCGAGCAGTTTCTCGACGCGCGTGTCGACGTTGCCCCGCAGCGGCTGGACGTCCAGGTCGTCTCGCTCGGCGAGCACCTGCGCGCCGCGTCGGAGACTCGAGGTGCCGACCGTCGCGCCCTCGGGGAGTCCCATCGAGGAACTCCCGTCGCGCGTGACAAGCACGTCGCGGGGCGCGGCCCGTTCGGGGACGCCGGCGACGACGAGGTCGCCCGGCATCTCGGTCGGCATGTCCTTCATCGAGTGAACGGCGGCGTCGCAGTCGCCGTCGAGGACTTCCTCGTCCAGCGCGCGGACGAACGCGCCGGTCTTGCCCAGTTCGTGGATCGCCTCGTCGGTGATCTGGTCGCCCGTGGTCTCCACTTCGACGAGCTCCACGTCGAATCGTCTGTGCTCCAGTCGCTCTTTGATTGTCGCGGCCTGCCGCATCGCGAGGTCGGAGCCGCGCGTCCCCAGCCGCACCGTCGTACTCATTGTCTCTCAGTGGACGCGCCGTGGTGAAAAGCACACCACTTCCGCCCTCGACCGGCGTTCGGTCTCTCTAATTTGTCGCGAAGCGTCGTGAGAACTCGACCCTCGGAAGGGGGATCCCCCGATCGCTTCTCTTTCCACTCGTAATGGCGAACGGTACAGTTGATTCGTTCGACGACGCAGGCGGCTACGGTCTCATCTCGACTGACGACGGCGTCCTCTTCCACACGGAGGACGTCGGCGGGGAGGACCTGACGGAAGCACTGAGGTCGAATTCGACACCGAATCCTCTGCGAAGGGCTCGCGCGCGGCGAACGTCGTCGGCCAGTAATTTCTAACCACTCGCCGCTCATAGCGATGACTCACGACCTCGTCTTTTGAGACGACTGCAATTCTTACAGCGTGTCATAGAATCGTCTACGGTGGGTTGATTTCACCGATTGTTGTGTCGAAACAGCCGGTCAGTGCGTGTGCGAACTGACCACTGACCTCCGACCAGAAAGAGTTGGTATTCACGGAGCCGTGATGAATACAAGTCTGTCTTGTCCAGTACTATTAGTAGATACTGGCCGGTAGTGATAGGGCAGTGAGAAGATATATTATATCGTCGAGATATTTCGGAATATGGTTCCCGACGACAACATCTCCCCCTCGCGTCGTCAACTTCTCGGCGGACTTGCAGTCATGTTGAGTGGTGTCAGCGGGTGTACGACGGGTGGCCGCCAGGCGACACCGAGCCCCACCATCGCCATTACCGAGCGGCGATCGTTCTCTACGTGTGTGAATATGCCAACTACCGCCAAACTAACCAACGCAACTGGTGAGCCAGCGATTCGTTCATCAGCGTATTCTCCTCCAATGGATTGGGAACGGACCAACTGGTTAGTTACTTCCACCAACGAGCAAGAAGCGCTCGAATACCCAACCGGCACGACTGGCGTCGAGAATGCGAGACAGTTCTTAGACGCGACAGATTTGTCCGCACAGAACGTGCTTATCTACCAGCAGACTTTCGATAGCTGTCGCTCGCTACAGTTGGAACAACTGATGTGGAAACAAGACGAGCGCACAGGTGGAGGGTTCGAGATCGGGATGGAATACAGCTACGATGAGAAAGACGGGAGCTGTCCAGACGGAGATACAAAATATTGGATAGCAACGATGGTACGAGTGCCGGATGAGATAGAAGAAATAACCCGCTTCACTGCCGGCGGCGTGGAGATCGGTCGATCCGATTGCTGAATAGATACTCTGTACTGATTATTCACAGATGTTACAAGAGGACTTTCCAGTGTTTCTATGACACGCTAATTCTTAGCCAACGCTGTACGAGGCCGCTGTAGTTGGCATCCGCGCGAGCGAAGCGAGCGCGGTTCACCGCCGGAGGGGCGAAGCCCCGGAGGCGGCCTTTTTCACCCATGTTTTTGCGTCGGGGGTTCCCGCAGCGAGCGAAGCGAGCGAGGAAACCCCCGGCGGAAAAAGATGGTTTCACCAAGGCTCATCCTTCGCGCCGATGAGGTAGGCGATGCCGTTCGTGACCACGTGGAGCAGCGGCGTCACCACGAGGACGGTCACGAGCACGGGCGGCGTGAGCGTCGCGAGGACCCAATCGAAATCGAACAGGGCTGCGAGCGCGAGCGCACCGACGACGAAGTCGAGTTGGTCGAGGACGGGAAACGGTGCGCCCCGCTCGTGTCCGCTCCGGCGTTTGAGGAACGAAGCACACATGTCGCCGCACATCGCGCCGAGTGCGAGGCCCAGCGCGGCGGGGAGCGGGAACGCAACTGCTGGGACCCCGAGGAAGTCCGCGACGGGGCCAGCAACAGCGTCGAGCGCCAGCGCCAGCGCGACGCCCGCGGCGGTCCCGGCGGCGGTTCCACGCCAGGTCTTCCCGTCGCCGAGGAGCCGCCGGCCGCCCCACGTGCGCCCGCCGTCGATGGGCCGACCATCGCCCGCCAACACTGCGGCGTTGTTGGGGACGTACGCCGGCAACATCGCCCACAGCGCCGTCACGACTACCGAAAACAGATCCATATATCGACGCCGACAGGCTCGCGGGACTTAAGTCGGGGTGGTTCGCGTCCCGTCCCGGAAGCGACGGGTTGACACGGTGGAGGCCGGCGATTCCGATATCCATTTCACACTGGCGGCAATACTTGCGAGCATGATACCGCCGATCGCGAGTCAGTTCGTCGCCGGCGAGTCGGCCCCGGTCGCGCTCGAACACGCCCGCGAGATGAACGAGCGTGACGTGGGTGTGATTCTGAATCTGCTGGGTGAACACTACCACGAGCGCGAACCTGCCGACAAGGACGCGACGACGTACTGCGAGCTGCTGGACGACATCGCCCGGACGGACCTTCGGGCCTGTCTCTCCGTGAAACCGTCACAGCTCGGGCTCGACGTGGGCGAGTCCGTCTTCCGCGAGAACCTCGGACGGGTGGTCAAGCGGGCCGACGAACACGGCGAGTTCGTCTGGGTCGACATGGAAGACCACACGACGACCGACGCGACGCTCGACGCCTTCGAGGAGTACGCTCGCGAGACGGGCGGCGACGACGGCAGGGAGTCGCCGCAGAATGATCGAACGGGGAGTGCGCGGCGCGAAGCGCCGGGAGCGACCCGTGAGACGGACGCGAGCGTCGGCCTCTGCGTCCAGGCCAACCTCAAGCGCACCCGCGAGGACCTCGAACGCCTCGCCGACGTGCCGGGCAAGGTCCGCCTCGTCAAGGGAGCCTACGACCCGCCCGTCGACGTCGCCTACCAGGAGAAATCGCGGGTGAACCAGGAGTACAGGGAGCTCCTGGAGTACATGTTCCGCGAGTTCGACGACGGTGTCGCCGTCGGGAGTCACGACCCGGCGATGGTCGACCTCGCGCGGAAGCTCCACGAGGAGTACGGCACCTCCTACGAGGTACAGATGCTGATGGGCGTCCGCGAGGACGCGCAGACGGAACTGGCCGAGGAGTGCGAGGTCTGGCAGTACGCGCCCTACGGGAGGAAGTGGGCGTCGTATTTCTACCGCCGCGTGATGGAGCGCAAGGAGAACCTGACGTTCGCGTTTCGTGCGGTCGTCGACTGATGAGTGGCGCCGTCGCGCCGTCCTGTTCCCCGCCCGGAAGGAACACACTTAGTACGCTCCGGTAGCCAGGTACGCGCAGATGAGTTCGGCATCTTGGAAACGCGACTTCGCCAGCGGGCTTATCATTCTCCTCCCGTTGCTCGTGACGGCGTACATCATTCTCCGGCTGTACTTCGCGCTCGCGAGCGTTCCGCTGCCGGTCGAGAGCCAGACCGTCGACTTCTGGATCGTGTCGTTCGACGCGCAGAACCCGCTGCGCGTCGCGCTGACGCTCGTCATCTTCGTCCTCGTGGTGTTCTCGCTCGGCTACATGATGCGGACCGCCTTCGGCGACTTCATCGAGGGGACCATCGACCGGGCGATGAACCAGCTACCGGGGCTCCGGGTCGTCTACAACGCCTCGAAGATGGCCGTCGAGACGGTTGTCTCCGGCGCGGACGAACTGCAGGAACCGGTCAAGATCGAGACCTGGGAAGGGATGCGGATGACGGCGTTCAAGACCGGGAAATCGACCGAGGACGGTCGTGACATGCTCTTTCTCCCCACCGCGCCGAACATCACAACCGGCTACGTCGTTGAGGTCGACCCCGACTCTTACGAGGAGACGAACGAACGCGTCGAAGAGGCGCTGACGCGCGTACTCAGTGCCGGTTTCGGCGAAGCGGAGCAGACGTCGATCCCGATGGCGGTCGACCCCGACGAGGAGACGCCCGAGGAGACACCGGGAAGAGTCGACGCGAGTGGAGAGTGAGCGCGAACGCGGTCTGAAACGGTGAATTTAGTGAGACGGTCGCGAACGGCGACCGCCGACACGGTTCTGGTGCGGGTAGACCCGGTCCGTTAACTGATGTGGGCGGCGATATCGGCTTCCGTGATGATGCCGACCGTCTCGCCGCCGTCGACGACGAGGACGGCGTCGTTGTGGTTGAGATAGTCGTTGATCTCGTCGATGGTCGCCGCCGGTTCGACGCTCGCGATGGACTCGCGTTTGAGTTCGTCGACGGGGTAGTCGCCGACGTTGTCGGTTTCGGACTCTCCAGAGCGCTGACGGATGTCCGAGTGTCCGATGAGACCGACCGGCGTCCCATCGCGGATGACGGGCACCTGCGAGAATCCGCGCTCGTCCATGAGTTCCTGGGTCTCGTGGACGGAGTCGTCGGGCTCGACGCTGACGATGGGGGAGTTCATCAGGTCTGCCGCCCGAAGGATCGCGCCCTCGGCCTCCTGAAGCGCGTTGACGATCCGCCGGAGCGTCGACAGCCGCGGATCCACGTCACCGCCCTCGATCCGCGCGATCAGCGGCTGAGACACGTCCGCACGGTCGGCCAGGTCGCTCTGGGTCAACCCTAACTCGTTCCGCCGCTCCCGTAGGTCCGCCGGCGTCGGTAAATCCATGCATCGGAATAACCATGGGTAATATAAAAAACCACCGGCAGCCGCGGTGGGGGTGTGGTCGGTCGTCAACGGACGATATAAACCGTTGGAGGGGCAACTCGGTGGTATGTCAGACAGCGAGGAGCGACTTCCGGAGTCGGAGGAGGAGTGGCGCGAGCGACTGACGGAGGAAGAGTACAAGATCCTGCGCGAGCAGGGGACGGAGCCGAAGTTCAGCGGGGAGTACATCGACGTGGACGACGAGGGCGAGTTCACCTGTGTGGGGTGTGGGACGCCGCTGTTCACGACGGACCAGCAGTTCGACTCCGGTCACGGCTGGCCGAGTTTCACCGACGTGGTCGAGGAGGGGAACGTGGAGACGCGGCTGGACACGAGCCACGGAATGCGCAGGACGGAGGTCGTCTGTGCGACGTGCGAGGGGCATCTCGGGCACGTCTTCGACGACGGACCGGAGCCGTCGGGGAAGCGGTACTGTATCAACTCGGCGGCGCTGGATTTCGAGGAGTAGCGTGGTTCGACCGGAGGGAGAACCACGGTAGAACGAGCGGGGAGAGCGAGGCGCTTCGCGCCTCGGACGCGAGCGGTGCGAGGGCGAGCAAAGCGAGCCCTCGAAGCGAATGGGGAGCGAAGCGACCCGTGAGCGGCGAAGCCGCGAGCGAAGTAACACGTAAGCAGTGAGGCCGCGAGCAGTTCGACGCCGTAGCGCTCGGCGGCGACTATCAAATCGATCGAAGCGGGCGGAATCCTTTTTAAGTTCGTCAGCGGTTGCTCAGATGTGACAGCCGAACACGCAGAGGAACCGGCGGGCGAGGGGACCGGATCCGGCGAGCGGACGGTTTCGGTGCTCGGGATGGAGGTCGTCCTCGAGAAGGCGTTCGTCGACTTCCCGTGGCGAGCGGGGATGGCGCGAGCACCGGTAGCGTTCGTCGCGGTGTTCGTCGCGACGGGGCTACTCGCGTCGGTGGGCGGATTCGGGTCCGGTACGCTCGGACGGCGCTTCTCTCTGCTCGGGCTCGTCGTCTTCAACACGCACAACATTCCCGCGACGGTGGGTGCGGTTCCGAACGCGTTCGCGCCGGTGGTCGAACCAGTGACGGGGGTCACGGGGGTCTGGCGACTCCTGCGCGGTCTGTTCACGTACGGGGCCGGCCACGCCGCACCGCTCTCGCACTTCGGCGGCATCCTCGGCGGCGAGACCGCCGACATCGGTCACCTGAGTCTCGTCGAACAGCAGGGCGAGACGGACGTGCCGACGCTGGTCTACTACCTGCTCCCCCCGCTCGCGCTGGCCGGTGTGGGCTACGAGTTCGCGGACAGCTACTGGGCGGAGACGACGACGGAGGCGCCCGCCGAGGTGGCGCGGTTCGGGATCGCAGTCGCCACCGGATACCTCGCCGTCCTGCTCGTCGGGTCGGTGCTGTTCACCGCGGTGTTGTACAGTTCGCTCTCGGGGGACGTCACCGTGTTGCCGGACCGCTATCTGGTCGTCGTCTTCGGCTTCGCGTATCCGGCGATATTCGCGACGCTGGGGGCTGGAGTGGTGTACTTGCAACAGGGCTCCGACTGAGAACGGCCGTCAGGCGTCGCTCGAATCGAGGTACTCGACGATGCGGT
>PXSD01000044.1 GCA_003023165.1 Halobacteriales archaeon QS_9_67_15
ACCTGCTCGGACTGCTGGCCGACAACGGGATCGACCCCGAGACGGCCCTCGACGTGGCCTGCGGCATCGGCCGTCACGCGGTGGAACTCGCCGACCGCGGCGTCGACGTTCGCGGGATCGACATCTCCGAGAGCTACCTCGAGCGCGCCCGCGAGCGCGTCGCCGAGCGCGGCGTCGGCGACCGTGTCACCGTCGAGCGGGCGGACATGCGCGACCTCCCGGAGCGAGACGGCCGGTACGACCTCGTCTGTAACCTCTGGACTTCGTTCGGCTACTACGACGAGGGGACAGACCGCGCGGTGCTCGCGGGCATGTACGAGCGGACGGCCGACGACGGCGCGCTCGTGCTCGAACTCGTCAACCGCGAAGGCGTCTTGGCGGACTTCCGCGCGGCGGCCGTCCCCGAGGACGACGACCGTTACGTCGTCGAATCGGTCGACTACGACCCGGAGACCGCCCGGATGCAGACGACCCGTCGCGTCTTCGCGCCGTCCGGCGACGGGTACGACTACGAGGGCGAGATGGTCTACGACGTGCGCCTCTACGCGCCGGCCGAACTCGCACGCGCGTGCCGTGAGGTCGGGTTCACGGACGTCTCGCTGTACGCAGACCTCGACGGAACGGAACTGGAGCGGGAGTCGACGCGCCTCGTCGTCGTCGCCGAGCCGTAGCCGCTCGGATCGGAGTCAAAGGCGTTCCTCCCCGAGTGGCAGACGAACGAACCCACCCGGCAATCGAGTGGCTCAAAGACCTCTTTGAGTCGACGGAAGACACTCGTCACCGACGACAGTAGCGCCGAACATGTCACTGCTCGCGGGCCTGTGGGCGCGTCGCCGGGAGCGGCCGGCGCTCGTCGCTCTCGCGGGGCTCCTCCTCGGGGCACTGCTGGTCTATCCCGCCGTGGACTGGTGGCTGCGTGCCGGTTTCGAGTTCGCCTCGGGGTTCCGGTTCGGCGACTTCGGTGCCTACGGCGGGGCGGTCGAGCGCTGGCGGGCCGGGGAGTCGCTCTACCAGACGACCGTGGAGGGCGGGTTCTGGGGGACGTACCTCTATCCGCCGGTCGTCGTCCTCCTGTTCTGGCCGTTCGAGGCGTTTCTGGAGTTCCGACCCGGGGCGATGGCGTGGGTTGTCACCACCGGACTGTTCCTGTGGCTCGGTCTCCAGGCGCTCGTCGGTGCGTTGGGGCACGGCCTCCGCTGGTACGAGCGTCTCGGGCTGGCGTGGCTCGTCGCCGGGTTCCAGCCGGCGGTCCTGACCGCGAAACTCGGACAGACGGCGCTGTTCATGGCCGGACTCCTCTCGTTCGCCGCGGCCGCGACGGTTCGAGACGGGCGCGACGCGAGCGCCGACGGAGCGGAGTCGACTCACTACTGGGCGTATGTGAGCGGTGCGGCGACTGCGCTCGTCGGGACCGTCAAGTTCGCGTACGCCCCCGTCGGCGCACACCTCCTGCACGACCGCCGTCGCATGGTCGGTGCACTCCTGGCGCTGCCCCCGCTTCTCTGGCTCTCTATCCGCTTTTTCGGCGTCGACGCTCACCGAACGTACGTCGAGGTCCTCCGGTGGGGTGTCGAGCGGGGGAGCGACGAGGCGCGGTCGCCGACGCTCTGGCTCGCGCCGTACTTCAAGCCCCTCGGCTGGGTGCCGGCCGCCCAGGCGCTCCGCGTGGTCGTCTGTCTCGGCGTCGCCGGGCTCTCGGTACTCGCTCCGCCGCGAGCCCGCCGGACCGTCTTTGCGCTCGGCGTCGCCACGGTCCCGCTGTTCACCCCTCAGACGTACGCGTACTACTTCGTCGCGCTCCTCCCGGCCGCGGTGCTCCTCTTGGCCGGCGAACTCGACCGCGACGGTCGGCCCGAACTGGTCCTGCTCGCCGTCCTCTCGCTCCACCTGCACTCCTACGGGCTGAAGTTCCTCGTCCACACCGTCCCCGACGCCGTTCCGGCCTTCGAGGCGCTCCGACCCGCCTATCTGCTCCTCCAGCCGGGGCTGTGGGGGTCGTCGCTGTTGTTCGGTCTCGCCGCGGTCAGAGTTACACAGTCGGTCGACTGGTCAGTCCTCCCGAGCGCGGTCGTCGACGGCGAGAGCGCGGGTGCGGCCGACGAGTAGCCGCCCGAAGAGCGCGGCGGCGGGCCGCGGTCAGTCGTCGTCGGCGAGTTCCATGACGCTCGCGTCGTTGCCCACGACGAAGGCCATCTCAGCGCGGTCGAGCAGGTCCCGCGCCGCCGCGACGATGTCGTCGTCGTCGCCGCCCGTCTCGGTCTTGAAGCCGACGATCGGGAGGTCGGGGTGGCTCTCCCGGACGCCGTCGACGAGTTTCGGCGTCGGTTCGAGTTCGAGCGTGAGCGACTCCTGTCCGGACCGGATCTTCGAGTCCCGGCGCTCGACGGTGTAGTCGGAGACCGCGGCCGCGGAGACGAGCGCGTCCGCGTCCCCGACCGCGTCCAGCGTCGCCGCCAGCATCTCCGCGGCCGACTCGACGGACTCGACGCTCGCGTACGGCAGGTCCTCGCCGCCGTCGCGGACGACGGTCACGTCGGCACCGCGGAGGTAACAGGCGCGAGCGACCGCCCGACCGGTCTTGCCGGAGGCCCGGTTCGAGAGCGTTCTGATAGGGTCGACTGACTCCGTCGTCGCGCCGCTGGTGACGACGACCCGGTCGTCGGCGAGCGGATCCGGCGTCGCCGCGCGTGCGGTCGCCAGTGCGATGGCGTCCTCGGTCGCTATCTTCGCTTTGCCCTCCTCGACGCGCGGGTCGACGAAGTCGACGCCCCACGACTCGACGCGGTCGATGGCGTCGAGGACGCCCGGGTGGTCGTACATCGGCTCGTGCATCGCCGGCGCGACGACGACCGGGACGCCGGCACCGAGCGCGGTCGTCGACGGCGAGAGCGCGGGTGCGGCCGACGAGTAGCCGCCCGAAGAGCGCGGCGGCGGGCCGCGGTCAGTCGTCGTCGGCGAGTTCTCCGCGGCGCTCGTCGTGACGGCCCTGACGCTCGCGCCGCGGCGACGCAGTTCGTGGGCGAGCTCGACAGTTTTCACCGCGGCGATGGACCCGGTCACACCCAGCGCGACGTTGACGCCGTCCAGCATCGCCCTGACGTTCGCCCCCGCGAAACTTATAAGAGACGGCTCGGGCCAGGCACTCGACCGTACTCGGCTCCGAGACAGCACACCGGAACCGAACAGTCCGGCGCCACCCCCGGTCTGGCCGGTCTCTGTGGAGCCGGTGTCGACGCGTGACCCCGTGTCGGGAGATTCAAGACAATCGAGGGCGCGACTCTATTCGATGCGTCACGACCACATTATCAGTGCGAAACAACTCTCGCGGGCGGACATCGAGGAGGTGTTGGACCGGGCCGCGGAGATGGACGCGGACCCGGAGACCTTCGCGGACCGCCACGGGAACGCACTGCTCGGGCTCCTCTTCTTCGAGCCGAGCACGCGGACGAAGATGAGCTTCACCGCGGCGGTCAAGCGGCTGGGCGGCGACGTGGTAGACCTGGGCACCGTCGAGTCGTCCAGCGTCAAAAAAGGCGAGAGCCTCGCGGACACGGTTCGTGTGGTCGAGGGCTATGCGGACGCGCTCGTGCTTCGCCACCCGAGCGAGGGGTCGGCTCAGATGGCGAGCGAGTTCGTCGACGTCCCGCTGATCAACGCCGGCGACGGCGCCGGGCAACACCCCACGCAGACCCTGCTCGACCTCTACACCATCAGGGAGTCGGCCGGGTTCGACGACCTCACGATCGGGATCATGGGCGACCTGAAGTACGGCCGGACGGTGCACTCGCTTGCCCACGCGCTGACGACCGTCGACGCCGACCAGCACTTCGTCAGCCCGGAGAGTCTGCAGCTCCCGCGGAACGTCCGGTACGACCTCCACGAGGAGGGCGCGTCGATCCGCGAACACACCGAACTCGAACCGGTCCTCCCGGAGCTGGACGTGCTCTACGTCACGCGAATTCAGGCCGAGCGATTCCCCGACGAGAGCGAGTACCGTGCGGTGGCCGGAGAGTACCAGATCGACGCCGAGACCTTGGAGGCCGCACGCGACGACCTGACGGTCATGCACCCGCTCCCGCGAGTGGACGAGATCGCCCACGACATCGACGAGACCGACCACGCACACTACTTCCAGCAGGCACACAGCGGCGTCCCGGTCAGGATGGCGCTGCTGGACCTCGTCCTCGGAGGTGACCGATGAGCGACCGCGAACTCCGCGTCAGCAAGATCCGCAACGGGACCGTAATCGACCACATCTCGGCGGGACAGGCGCTGAACGTGCTCGCCATCCTCGGGATCGACGCCGGGAGCGGCGAGACGGTCAGCGTCGGGATGCGCGTCCCGAGCGACCGCCTCGGCTCCAAGGACATCGTCAAGGTCGAGGGCCGCGAACTGAGCCAGGACGAGGTCGACGTCCTCTCGCTCATCGCGCCCGCGGCGACGATCAACATCGTTCGGGAGTTCGATGTAGTCGAGAAACACCGCGTCGAGCGACCGAGCGAGGTCGTCGGCGTCCTCTCGTGTCCGAATCCCCACTGTGTCACCACCGAAGACGAGCCGGTCGAGTCGCGCTTCGACGTCCTGGACGACGGCATCCGCTGTTCGTACTGCGACACCATCGTCCGTGACGGCATCGCCGAGCAGATCGACGTGGCCTGATACGGATTATTGTAGCGATTTACCGGTACGCGCCGACCCCGGGGCCGGCGCTATCCGGAAATAGTCTACAATAACCCGTATGAGCCGTCTTTCCGACACTCATCCGAGCACGACTACCGAAGTATCCGCGAACTCGACAGTGTGAGTCGGTCGCAGGTGGTGACCCACGCTTACCAGAAACACTTTAATCAATTGCCACGAAGGCACGACTGATGTCCAAGAAATCACTGCTCCTGGTGGTCGTCCTGTTCGCCATCGCCGTCGCCTACAAGACGGCGCTCGGCGAGTAACCCTCGCCCGCTGCAGGGTGGCGTCTCTCCCGTGCGCCGACGGGGCGACCGTCGGCGAATCGGGTGTGGTATCGCGTTCCGACCGCTTTTCCGAACGACTTACACCGGCGGACGCGTACCGACGGGTATGTACGGCGTCGTCACGCGCAACGAGCCGGAGCTGGAGTGGGCGGAGTTCGACCGCGGGTTCTACGAGGTCAAAGACGTGACCGGCCGAGCCGCCGAGCCCGTCGACAGCGCCGTGAACATGGTCTCCTGTTTCGGCGACAACAAGGCGGCCGCGGACAACCCCGACCTGGTCCCCGTCAGCGACGAGGGCGACCCGGCGACGCGCGACCGGCCGTACTTCGACTGGGCCTACGTCTGTCCGACTCACGAACGCTACCGGGAGGGGCTGCTGGAGATCATCGAGGACGCCGCTGGCGCCAACGAGGACGTGCGCCTCGACGACGTCGGCTTCCCGCGCGAGGAGTACTGCCACTGCGACCGCTGCGAGACGGCGTTCGCCGAGAGCGAGTTCGGAGACTGGGGTGAGTGGCGCGCGAACGTCATCACCGGGTTCGTCGCCGACGCCCGCGAGCGGATCCCGGGCGCCCTCTCGCTGACGCTGTATCCCGACCCCTATCCCGGACACATCTTCGACCGCGCCGGGACAGACGTGGACGCGCTCGCCGAGTACGTCGACGAGTTCGTCGTGCCGATCTACGACATGGCATACACGACGACCTACTGGCTGGAGGTCATCGCCCGCGGCTTCGTCGACGCGCTCGATACGCCCTTCTCCATCGAACTCTACGCGGTTGACGTCGACATCAACAACCTCGTCCACGCGACGGAGGTGGCCGAGGAGTACGCCGAGTCCGTGCTGTTCGGATACGACGCGAGCAACGCTCGCGCGACGGTCCGCCGGATGCGGGCGGACGCTCGCGAGGGCGAGCAGTTCGACCCGCGGTGAGACGTCGTCGCCGCGCGATACCGCACCGTCGACCCCGAGCCCGCAGTCACTCGTCGAACCGCTTGCCGCGCCACTCTCCCAAAACGGCTCTGTCTCGCGTGTTCTCCGGGAGCTGTTCGAACCACTGCGCGTCGACGATCTCGCCGTCCGGGTCGCTGACGTCGAGGGCCGTCGACGTGGCTTCGCCCTCGAAGATCGGGAGGACGCCCCACGTCTCGTGGCTGTCACAGTGGAATCGGACTTCGCCGAGGACCCCGAGGCCGTCGTACTCGACGTCGATCCCCGCTTCCTCACCGAGTTCTCGACGTGCACCCGCCCGGACCGTCTCGTCTGGCTCGACTTCGCCGCCGGGGAGGACCCACGTGTCGATCGACGCCTGTTTCACCAGCAGTAACTCCCCTGAGGGGCGATACGCGAGAGTGTGGGCTCCGAAGGGCAGCCCGTGGGACTCGATCCGCTCCGCGACGGTCTTGAACCGGCCGCGGGACACCCAGCGGGTCGTCTCGTACTCGACGTAGTCGTCGGCCTCGCCGGCGAAGCGATGGTACACCTGTTCGGCCTGCTGGTCGGCTTCGCTGGCGAGGTACCAGAGGTTGTCGACGGCAGTCATCCTGACCGACGTGGATCGCACCGGTCCGTCCGCACAGCACGCCGCGACACACCGCGCGTTCGCCTGGTCATGGCCCTCCGTTTGGGAGACATCCGTATAAGCCTTGGACTTCGGTAAGCGTTCGCACCGGCGCTCGTCCGCGAATCGCATTCTCGGCCGACGCGACGAGGCAACTGGACCGGGCACTCGCCGGCCACGACCGCGCTCGCGTGCTCCTTCTCCGCTGACCGGGAGGACGTGGACTCGTGGATGACGGCAGTACGTGACCGACGGCGGCGAGTGAGTCGGATCAGTCCCTTTTTAGTGGGCCATCGAGTACCGCCGCACATGGCATTCGAAGAGGACGACAGCGTCATCCTCCGCGACGAGCACAGCGAATACGACGGCGAAGAAGGCACGGTCACGCAGGTCGTCGAGACGATGTTCGGCGACGAGAACTACACCGTCTCCTTCGAGGACGGCCAGGAAGCGGGCGTCTCCGAGGACAACCTCGAAGCCGTCGAGGAGTAAGTCCACCCGATGCCGTCAGTTCCGCTCCACTACGTCGACCTGCGGGCGTTCTGCTACGCCACCGAGGACGAGGAGCGCGTCGAGCGCGCCCTCATGACGTACCTCCCCGAAGACGTCGAACTCGACCGCGCCGTCTCGGAGGGCCACCACGGCGACCGCATCGTCGTGCTCTCCGCGCGCGTCGAACGGGCCGACGAGATCAGGCACGTCCTCGACGGACTCGGCGAGCTGGACGACGTGGACACGGTGGTCGAGGAGCTGGAGGAGCGCGTCGACGACGACTGCGCCTTCTACCTGACGCTCGACAAGCAGGCCGCCTTCTCCGGCGAGGTCCGGCGCGGCGACGGCATCACCGTCCGCACCAAGGTCGAAGCGTACCCGGCGAAGAAACACAAGGCCGTCGAGAACGCCCGCGAGGTCTTCGAGGCGCTGTGACGGCCGTGACGACTTCTGTGCCCGATGTTTGAAGCAGTCTACGCCCGTCCCGACGGCGACTCCCCTGTCGAGCGATTCGCGGAGACCGCCGCGGAGTACGGATTCGACGGACTGGTCGTCCGAAACCACGGCGATGCGCTCGCCGAGGTCGGCGCCGAGTCGCTCTCCGAGCGCCACGCCATCGACGTGGTCGAGGGCGTGGAGGTGCGAGCGGACGACCCGTCGCGAGCGAGCGGGTTCGTCGGCACCCACCGCGAGTCGAAGACGGTCGTCGCCGTCCACGGCGGGACGGACGCGATCAACCGCTTCGCAGCCGAGCAGCCGGCCGTCGACGTGCTCGCGCATCCGATGGCCGGCGACGGCGACGTGAACCACGTGATCGCCAAGACCGCCGCCGAAAACGGCGTTCGACTGGAGTTCGCCTTCGAGCAGGTGCTCCGCGCCGACGGCGGTCGCCGCGTGCAGGCGCTACGGGACCTCCGCAAGCTCCGCGAACTTGTCGAGACATACGACACCCCCTACGTCGTCAGTGCCGACCCGCAGAGCCACCTCCACCTGCGTGCACCCCGCGACCTCGTATCCGTCGGCCAGACGGTGGGGTTCGACGCCGACCAGATGGAGACGGGGCTGTCGGAGTGGGGCCGGCTCGTCGAACGGAATCGTCGCCGCCAGAGCGACGAGTTCGTCGAACCGGGCGTCTATCGCAGGTCAGGCGACGACGAGGACTCGTAATCGGACTCTCCGCGGGGACGACTCCACAGCGAGGCGTTCATTGTCCGTCGGGGCGGATCGGGAGTTATGAAACAGTCCATCGAGGACCACGCCGCCCGCTTCGACGAGAAGGCGGCCGAGTACGACGACTCGAAGAGCGACGAGTACCGCGCCTGTGCATCGCTCGTCATCGACCACGCCGCGCCCGGCTCCGACGAGGCGGTGCTGGACCTGGGAACCGGAACCGGCGCCATCGCGCTGCCGCTGGCCGAGGACGCGAAGCGAGTAGTCGGTCGGGACATCAGCGCCGGCATGCTCGAGCAGGCCCGCGAGAAGGCCACCGAGCGGGGACTCGACTCGGTCGAGTTCGGCGAGGGGCGGTTCCGCGAACCGAACGTCCCCGACGACGCCGAGGTGGACGTGGTGACGACGAACTTCGCGATGCACCACCTCTCGGACGCGGAGAAACGGGCGGCGCTCGACGTGGTCGCCGACCTCGAGCCCGGGCGGGTCGTCCTCGGTGACGTGATGTTCTTCGGCGAACCCGACCCCGAGGAGCCGTTCTACAGCCCCGACGTCGACGACCCGGCGACGGTCGGCGTGCTCGCCGACGCGTTCACAGACGCGGGGTACGCGTTGACAGCCGTCGAACCCGTCCACGAGCAGGTCGGCGTACTCGTCGCCGAACGCGTGACGGGCGTCGACGGGGTCGAAACCCCGGTCGGTGACTCGGACGCGGAGACGGATCCGTGAAACACCTCCCGAAGCACCTGCAGCCGCGCTGGCGCTATCTCGCGGTCGAACTCCGGGGCGACGCCGACGCGGGGTTCGACCGGGGCGTCTTCCAGCGAGAGGTGTGGTTCGCGGCGCAGAACCTCGTCGGAGACACCGGGAGCGCCGACCTCGACCTCTCGGTCCTCCGGTTCGAGTTCGGCGGCGAGGACGGCCACGCGGTCGTTCGCGTGCGACGGGGTGAAGTGAGCCGTGCGAGGGCGGTACTGGCCTCTATCGACGCCGTGGAGGGGACGACTCTCGGCGTTCGCGTCTGCGGCGTCAGCGGGACCGTCCGCGCCTGCGTCGACGAGCATCTCGGCGCGTGACGGAGCGACCGACGGGCGGCCACCGGAACGCGACCCGTCGGTCCGGCGGAGAGTCTTCGCCCGGGGTCTCGGTCGACCGGACCGACGGCAGAGTCACGACAAGAAAAGTATATACGACGCCGACCGATACCAACGAGACAGAGACCGGTCGTCACCGAAAGCACTGAACGGCGAGGCGTCTGTCCGTGCGACTGGCGTCGACGTGCGGGCCGTCCGAAGTCGCTTCGGGGCGACCGAACTCGATCTAACTATGCAGGGACAATCGCAACAGCAGGCGTACGACCGCGGGATAACGATCTTCTCGCCGGACGGCCGACTCTACCAGGTCGAGTACGCCCGCGAAGCCGTCAAACGCGGCACCGCGAGCATCGGGGTTCGAACGAGTAACGGCGTCGTCCTGGCGGTCGACAAGCGCATCCGCTCGCCGCTGATGGAGCGCTCCAGCGTCGAGAAGATCCACAAGGCCGACGACCACATCGGGATCGCCAGCGCCGGCCACGTCGCCGACGCGCGCCAGCTGATCGACTTCGCCCGCCGACAGGCGCAGGTCAACCAGCTCCGCTACGGCGAGCCCATCGGCGTCGAGACGCTCACCAAGGCCGTCACCGACCACATCCAGCAGTACACGCAGGTCGGCGGCGCCCGGCCGTTCGGTGTCGCGCTCATCATCGGCGGTATCGCCAACGGCGAGCCCCGCCTCTACGAGACCGACCCCTCGGGGACGCCCTACGAGTGGAAGGCCCTCGCGGTCGGCGCGGACCGCGGCGACATCCGCGAGTACCTCGAAGAGAACTACACCGAGGAAATGGACCTCGACGGCGGCGTCGCCCTCGCGCTGGAGGCGCTCGCCTCCGCCAACGACGGGGGTCTCTCTCCGGAGGGCATCGGCATCGCGACAATCAGCGTGGACGACGAACTGTTCGCGGAGCTGAGCGACACCGAGAAGGAGTCCCATCTCGACGAACTCGGCCTTCTCGAGACCGACAACCCGGACGAAGACGACGAAGAGCCCGAGGAGTAAGCGACCGACCGCTCGTCCCCGCTCGCGCGACGGCGGCGTCGCCGACGCCACACACCTTTTTACCCGCCCGGTGTAACCTCAGGGTATGATATCGCTCGAAGAGGCAGTGACGGCGCGCCTCGAGTCTCACGGGGAACGCTTCGAGGTACTCGTGGACCCCGACGCGGCGCTCGCGATGAAGCGAGGCGAGTTCGAGGGCGAACTGGCGGACGTGATCGCCGCCGAGGACGTCTTCGAGAACGCCTCCCGCGGTGACCGACCGCCGGAGAACGCGCTCGAAACGGTGTTCGACACGACCGACCCGCTGGAGGTCATCCCCGAAGTCGTCGAGCGCGGGGAGATCCAGATCACTGCCGAACAGCGCAAAGAGATGCAGGAGCGCAAGCACAAGGAACTAATCAACCGGATCACGCGCAACGCGGTCAATCCGCAGATGGACGACGCGCCCCATCCCCCGGACCGCATCGAGAGCGCGCTCGAACAGGCCGAATTCAAGATCGACCCGATGGAGCCCGTCGAAGGCACAGGTCCGGGAGTTCGGCGAGCTCGAACGCGAGGAGTGGCAGCCGGACGGCTCCTGGGTCGGCGTCGTCGAGTTCCCCGCCGGGATGCAAAACGAGTTCTACGACCTCGTCAACGAGGTTTCGAGCGGCGAGGCCGAGACGCGGATACTCAAAGACGAGGACGATATCGACACCCGGTAGCTGCGGTCGACGGACGAGCGAGCGCGACGGGGAACGGCGGTCCGTCGGGCGTCGACTTGGCCGAGGTTACCGGCCGCTGTCTTGCGATCGCGATCGTTCGGAACCGAGACTTCCGGGACGTGAACGTTCCGGTGTTGATATATAGACCGATTCCGAACTGACGACTATGACCCACGTCTGCCGAAACTGCAAACGTACGTTCGGAACGGAACTCGAGCTCGAACTCCACCGGGACACGTGCTCGCAGGGCGAGCTGTTCTGCGACGAGTGCGGCGAGCGGTTCGCGGA
>PXSD01000045.1:0-10017 GCA_003023165.1 Halobacteriales archaeon QS_9_67_15
CGGTCGCCGAACCCCGGCGATGGAAGCAGCGAGGGACCGCAGGTCCCTCGGGCAGTGCGGGCGACCGGCAAGTCGCCCGCACGACACCGCAGACCCCAGGCCGAGGAGCACACCGAGCGCGGGAGGCGAGCGTCTCGGGGCTTTCAGCTCGTGTCTGCGCTCTCTCCGGCGGGTTTTGCTAAACTAAACACTGTCCAAAATACCGGTCAATCGCTACAATAATCCGTATCAGAAACCCCCACTACTCCTCACGCCGCCTGTTCGGGGACCGCGCCCGAGTCGGACTCGCGCGGGATCGCGCAGGCGGGGTCGTGGCTCGCGCGGAGGGCGCTCCCGGCGAGCATGAGGACGCTCGCGGCGAAGAAGAGCCCGCCGACGGGTGAGGTGGGGTCCAGAAAGGCCCAGTAGACGGGTGCCGCGGCGGCACCGAACAACACGCCGACCGCACCGTAGAGCGCGGGCGCACAGCAGCCGCACGCGGTCGCACCGGAGGCGGCGACGGTCCCGACTATCGCGCGCGGCGAGTCGGCGGCACCGCCGCTCTCCCACTGGCGGGCGACGAGCCCCGCGTTGAGCGCAACGAGGCCGCCCAGGAGGCCGGCGAGTAGCACCGTCCCGACCGAGACGTAGCCCGAGAGCGGGACCGAGGGGACGTAGAACTCGATGGTGGGCCAGTAGACCAGCGGCGATGCGACCGAGTGGGTCGTCACGAACCCGTCGCCGGCCATCTCGGCGGTCACGTCCGGATTCACCGAGACCGTTCCGGCCGAGAAAGCGAAGAAAATGCCGAACAGCGTGAACGCGACGGCCGCGACGGCCTTCGAGAGTCTGCTCGCGAACGCCGCCGGGAGCCGACCGCTCTCGGCACTGACCGGTCGACTGAGGCCGTCGCCGCCGTCCCGGGAGAGCACGTAGCCGACGGCGACGGGGACGGCGAACGCCAAGAGGTAGCCGAAGGGGTGTGAGAGCCCTTCGTTCGGCATCATGGTGGGGTAGGCGATCCAGGCCGCCAGCAGGAAGCCGAGGCCGACGTAGCGGGGGCGCTCGGGCCACTTCAGGCGGACGACGACGAGGCTGCCGAGGGCGACGAGGATCGCGGCGACCGCGTTGATCACGGGGAACCAGCGCGTCCACTCCGGCGTGGTCCGGGGGGCGATCTGGATCTCGACGAGACCGATCGCGCCGGCGATTGTCACGAGGACGCCGACGGAGACGAGGCCGACGCCGAAGCGAGTGCTCGTCCCTTCGTCGCGGAGGAGCGCCCAGCCGCCGAGGGCGGCGACGACGCCGAGGAGCGTGAGCGTCCCGAGCACCCAGTGGGGCGTCCCGGCGTGGGTCGTCCCGCTGTGGGCGACGACCGCGTCGAATGTGGGGCCGACGTGGTGCGCGACCGCGCCGACCGCAGAGCCGACTGTCATCGTCGACACTCGGGACTGGATCGTGAAGGACGTTCTGATACCGCGTCGGGGTCCCGAGGCGCGATCGGGGGGTGGGGGCCGGAACGCCCCTCCCGCTGGCGTTCGCGACGAATACGTTTACGGTGGGGTGGTCCCTGGTCGCAGACAGTGAGCGATTCGGACAGTCGCGTCGACATGACCATGGGGGCGGTGACGCCGCGCCTGTTCACACTCGCCTGGCCGCTCGTCGCCGGCAACCTCCTCCAGACCGCGTACAACCTTGCGGACATGTTCTGGGTGGGTCGCGTCAGCGCCGAGGCCGTCGCCGCCGTCTCGCTGATGTTCCCGACCGCCTACCTGTTCATCTCCGTCGCGATGGGGCTGACCGCCGCGACGAACGCCGTCGTCTCACAGCACATCGGCGCCGGCAACGAGCGCCGCGCCCAGCGGACCGTCGCCCAGTCGGTCCTGCTCGCCGTCGCCGTCGCCGCCGCCCTCGGGACGTTCGGCTACGCCGTCCGCCGCCCGCTCGTCGCCCTGATCGGCGCGGAGGGCGCGGTGTTCGAGGCTGCAGTCGCCTACATCGAGTTCGTCTTCTTCGCCATCCCGTTCACGTTCCTCTTTTTCGTCTTCCGCTCGTCCCTGCGGGCCGCCGGCGATACCAAGACCGCGATGTGGCTCGTCGGCGCGAGTCGTCTCCCGCGGCGTCGCCGCCGCGATCGGGCTCTACATCCTCGTCGATGGCGGGTGGGGCATCCGCCTCCGCGTCGGCGATCTCACGCCCGACTGGGCCATCCTCCGGCGACTGGTCGACGTGGGCTACCCCGCGACGTTCGACGGGCTGACGCGCTCGCTCGCGGCGGTCACCTTCGCCGCGTTCGTCGCTCGCTTCGGCGCGGTCGCGACCGCCGCATACGGTATCGGCATCCGACTGATGTCCGTCTCCTGGACCGTCTCGGGCGCGGTCGGGCAGGCTGCCGCGACCGGCGTCGGACAGAACCTCGGGGCCGACCAGCACGACCGCGCTGCCGACGTGACGTGGAAGGCCACAGGCGGTGCGATGGCCGTCCTCTTCGCCGCCGGCGGCCTCGTCTACGCGTTCCCCGCTCTCGCGATGGGCATTTTCATCGGCGACCGGGCGGTCATCGACGCGGGCGTCACGCTCCTTCGGATCATCGCGCCGTTCTGGGCCTTCTTCGGCGGGCTGATGGTCGTCCAGGGCGGATTCCGCGGTGCGGGCCAGACTTCGGTGGCGTTCGTCCTCTCGCTGCTCTCGCGGTGGGTGTTCCGGGTGCCCGTCGCGCTCTTCCTCGCCTACGCCGTCGCGCTCGACCCGCTCACGGTGACCCCCGTCGACGTGAACGGCCTCTGGTGGGCGATGGCGTTCTCCAGCGTCGCCTCGTTCCTCGTCGGGGTCCTCTGGTTCCGTCGCGGCGGCTGGCGGGAGACGGTCATCGACGATGACGAGTCGGGAGTGGAGGGGCCCGCTGGCGACGCCACCGTCGGCGACGGCGTGGACGGAGAGGAACCAGCTACGGACTGACCGCGGCTCTGAGAGACGCCGGAGTCGGGGAACCATCGGACCGACAACTGGCGCACTACCCGAAGCGTACCACCAAATCGACGCCGAAAGCGGCGGTAGCGACTCGCCTCACCCGTCCAGTTCGTCCCGCAGCAACTGGTTCACGTCGCCGGGGTCCGCTGACCCGCCCGTCTCCTGCATGACCTGCCCGACGAGGAAGTTGATAGCGCCGCCTTCTCCGTTGTGATAGTCCTCGACCGCGTCGGGGTTCTCGTCGATGGCTTCGACTACCGCGTCCTGAACCTCGTCGCCGCTGGTCTTGCCAAGGTCCTCGCGCTCGACGATATCGTCGGGCGCGTCGCCGTCGTCGAGCATCCCGCGGAGCACGGTCTCGCGGGCGTTCTTGGTGGTGATCTCGTCGGTCGCCACGAGTTCGACCAGTCGTTCGATCCCGTCGAAGCGGTCGGAGACGTCCGTGATCGCCATGTCGCGGTAGTTCAGCTCCCCCAGCAGTTCGTCGGCGACCCACGTCGCGGCCAGGTCGGGGTCGAACTGCTCGGCCACGTCCTCGAAGAAGTCCGCGACCTCCTTCGTGCTCGTGAGCTTGTCCGCGGCCTCCTCGTTGAGCCCGTATTCCTCGCGGAATCGCTCGCGACGCACGTCCGGGAGCTCGGGGATCGCTATCTCCTCCTTCCAGTCGCTCACGCGCAGCGGCGGGAGGTCGGCCTCGCGGAAGTACCGATAGTCCTTCTCCTCCTCCTTCGAGCGCATCGAGAGGGTGACGCCCTTGGCCTCGTCCCAGTGGCGGGTCTCCTGCTCGACGGCGCGTCCGCGCTGGATGGCGTTCCTCTGGCGCGTCTCCTCGTAGGCCAGCGCCTTCTCCGCGCCCCTGTGGCTGGAGATGTTTTTGACCTCCGTGCGGTTCGGGTCGGTCTCGTCCAGGACCGACGCGTCTATCTCGTCGGCGTCCACGTCGCTCAGGTCGACGATGGAGAGGTTGGCGTCCACGCGCAGGGAGCCGTCGCGGGTCGCGTCGAAGATTCTTAAATACTCCAGCACCTCGGTGAGTTTCGCGAGGAACGAGCGGACTTCGTCGGGCGACCGGAAGTCCGGCTTGGTGACGATCTCCATCAGCGGCGTGCCCGCGCGGTTGTAGTCCACGAGAGTGTAGTCCGCGGTGTCGATGGATCCGCCCTTGTGCTGGAGGCTCCCGGGGTCCTCTTCGAGGTGAGCGCGGCGGATCTCGACGGAGCGGCGCTCGCCCTCGACGGAGAACTCCAGTTCGCCGTCCTGGCAGACCGGGGCGTCGTACTGGGTGATCTGGAAGTTCTTCGGGAGGTCGGGGTAGTAGTAGTTCTTCCGATGGAACGCGGTCTCCTCGGGGATGGTGGCGTCGATGGCCTTGCCGACCTTGACGGCGGCCTCGACGGCGCCCTCGTTGACGACCGGAAGCGCGCCGGGAAGTCCCAGACAGACGGGACAGGTGTGCGTGTTCGGTTCGTCGTCGCCGACGTCGGTCGAGCAGCCACAGAAGATCTTCGTGTCCGTCTCGAGCTGGACGTGGACCTCCAACCCGATGACGGTGGCGAGCTCCCCCGTCTCGACGGCTTGTGCAGTCATTACCCGCGATTCGGTACCGCGGGGCTAAAGGCTAACGACCCTGCGACAGGGAGTGTAGTGTTCAGAGACGAGCTCGCGGTCGTCGGGAACAGGTGAAAGCCCCCGTCGGCTGCGGTCGAAGGACTCGCTGCGCTCCTCACCCCGTTGCGATGCTTGGAGCGTCCGTCTTCCCGGAGCCGACGGCCCCGTTCAGTCCTACCCGCGTAGACGGGTGAACCGGCCTGAGCGGGTGGGATTGAACGGGGCAACTCGGTCGACGACGGCGGCTGCAGCAACACCGCAGGGCCAGGCCCGAGGAGCGTGGTTCGAAAGACGCCTGCGGCGTCGTTCGTCATTGCGGGAAATCAAAGATTTCCCGCTTGCAGTCAGATTCCGTCGGAATCTGACGACATCACGAGAGAGCTTCGCTCTCTCGAACGACAGCAAAGCCCCCGAGTCGAACGAGTCGGGGCTTTCACGCTGTTTGCAGTGGCGACTTTCCGTCGCTTATCTGAACACTGTCCGCCGCATCGACCGTGCATTCATACCGGTGTAGCCCGTGAGAAAGGGATATATGGATGTCACAGTGCGTGGCCCTGGCCCGGAGGGGCCGTTCCTCGGGGCGCGCGACCTCTTCGAAACCGAACGAACCCTCCAGCGACCGGTGACCGTCGAGGTCCGCGACGACCCCGACGAACGGACCCGCGTCAGTCACGACGAGGAGGGGCATCTGTTCGTCATTTCGCGACAGGCGGCCACCAGCGCAATGGCCCGCGAACTCGCGCTCCACGAGTTCGCGCACATGCACCACTACGAGGACGGCCACCCCTCCCACACGCAGTCGATGGAGGAGGTCATCTTCCTCGCGCTCGCCGGACGGTCCATCGAGCAGCGGAAACTCACCCACTGCTACCAGATCGCGAACCACATGAAAGACATCTACGCAGACGACCTCTGGCTCGAGGTCGCGCCGGCCGACAAGCTCGTGGCCTTCCTCGAATCCAGCCTCGCCGCGGCCGTCGCGGACAGGCCCCGCGCGCTCGCCGCATGGGAGAGCACCGCCACGAAGCCACAGCGCAGTTCCGGACCGCCCGAACCCGCGGCGCAACGCACCCCCGCGGCGGACCCGGACATCACCGCGGTCAACGCGGCCTTCGCGCTCGGGCTCGTCGAGCGTCACGACCTCGTCGGCGACGACCACCGGATATACGACCTCGCGTACGCGGCCGCTCAGGACGCTCCCGAGGTCGACATGCCCGAGTTCACCCGGCGGTTCCGGACGCTGGCACGCGACCCCGACGACAGCGAGTACCGGAAGGCACTGGTCGACGTGACGCGCGCCTACGCGACCGGCGGCGAGCGGGCCGCCGACTGATACGGATTATTGTCGCGATGTACCGGAACGCGCCGACCCCCGGGCGCTATCCGGAAATGATCTACAATAATCCGTATGAGAGCGGCGCGTGCGGCGCGAAACCGAAATCGC
This sequence comes from Halobacteriales archaeon QS_9_67_15, assembly GCA_003023165.1. Taxonomy (GTDB): domain Archaea; phylum Halobacteriota; class Halobacteria; order Halobacteriales; family Haloarculaceae; genus Halosimplex. The sequence continues at coordinate 6,005 of PXSD01000045.1, forward strand.
GGGCGCTACTGCTGTGTCAGTCGGACGAGCACGTCGTCGCGTTCAGTCGGGAACTCGCCCTCGGCGCGGCCGTCGCGGTTGGACGTGATGATGTAGATCTCGCCGTCGGGCGACTGCTCGACGTGGCGGACGCGGCCGAGTTCGTCCTGCATCGTCGTGTGGACAGTCGCCACGTACTCGTCGTCGGACCAGTCGCCGGTGACCTGGTCGTAGGCGTTCTCTGCGGGCGGGAGGTCGCCGCCCTGGGGCGTCACCGTCGTGACAAGTAACTGCTGACTGATGAGTCCGCCGGTGACCATTCGGTTTTTCAGCGCCGGGACCTCCTCCCCCGTGTAGAATAGCGATCCGGTCGGAGCGAGGCTCTGCCCGCCCGTGTTGAAAAGGGGTGAATGGAATCCGCTTTCCGGGTAGTTCTCGGGTTTGAACACCTCGGGCCAGCTGTAGTTGTCGCCGGGGACGAGCCGGTTGATCTCGTCGCGTCCAGTGGGGCCGTGTTCGGAGTTGACCGGCGTGCCGTCGGGGAGCCAGACGACCCCCTGTGGGTTGCGGTGGCCGTACGTGAACACTCGCGGGTCGGCGTCGTCACCGATATCGGGGTTGTCCGATGCCGGCTCCCCCGACGGTGTCACGCGGAGGATCTTCCCCGCGAGACTGCCCGGGTCCTGTGCCGCCTCGGGCTGGCCGCCGTCGCCGCAGGTGACCCAGAGGTAGTTCCGCGGACCGAACGTGACCCGCCCGCCGTTGTGGTAGTTGTTCGCCGGTATCTCGTCGACGACCGTCTCGACTGGCGTCCCCGGTTCGTCGGAGTCCACGTCGAACCCGCTCACCTTGTTGTACTTCTCGCCGTCGCCGTTCGTGTACGTGTAGTAGACGAAAATGCGGGATGGATCGGGGTAGCTCGGGTGGACTGCGATCCCGAGCGTCCCGCCCTCGCCTCCCTTTACCCACCACGGGCGCTCGTCGGACCCGGGTTCGAGGGAGCCGGCGTCGATGGCCTCCGTCGGTTCCGCGACTGTCTTCACCTCGTCGCCGTCCAGTCGGAGCACGCGACCCACGCGTTCGGTGAGGAACATGTCGCCGTCCGGCGTGAACGCGATGTCCCAGGGCACTTCGAGGTTCTCGACGAGCACCTCGGCCTCCAGCGTCGCCACCAGCGGCGAGGTCGTCGGCACCTCCCACTCCGGGTCGTACTCCGACCACTCCGCGAGCGGTCGACCGACGGCCGAATCGGTCGGCGTCGCGTCGGTCGGCGTCCCGTCGCTCCCGTCGGTGTCGCCGTCGCTCGTCGCTCCGTCGCCGCCGTCCGTGCCGTCGCCACCGGCCGAACTCCCGTCCGCGCCGTCACCGCCGGACGAGCCAGTGTCCGTCGAACAGCCGGCGACACCGGCGACGCCCGCAGCGGTCACTGCGAGAAAGCGGCGGCGCGACCGGAGCGTCTCGCCCGCGCCGCAGTCCGTCGAGTCTCCGTCCATGTCGATTCCTATTACCCGACCGGAATGAATCTTCCGGGTACGAGAGTGAGCAGCGGAGTGCAGGCCAGTCCGACACCCAGCGCCGCCACCACGTAGTCCCGCCGGCGGAATCGGAGTGTGGGAAGTGTCGGGTTCCACGCGAAACAGCGCGCGCGGAGCGCGACCGAGAGGCGGTCTGCCCGCGTGAACGCCCGCGAGAGCCCCCCGATGCCGACGAGTCGCGCCCGGTCGACGAGTGACCGCGGGTCGCCGAGCCGCGCCCGCATCGCGTCCAGTATCGCCGTCAGGTCGCTCCGGAGCAGCGGGACGAAGCGGACCGTCAGCGCCATCCCGACGCCGAGCAACTGTCCGACTCGACCGGGGACGTGGCGCTGGACCGCGGCCCGCGTCTCGCGGACGGGCGTCGTCCGCACGTAGGCTGCGCCCACGAAGAAGACGAGGGCGACCCGGAGCGCCGTCAGCGTCGGTTCGACTGCCTGGCCGGGCGCGAATCGCGGCCGAGTCAGCGAGACCGCGGCGAGGACCGGGCCGCTCGCCAGGATGGCGAACACGAACCAGTACGCGCGGAGCACGCGGACTGGAGAGACCCGCGACAGGGCCAACGCGACCGTCGCGACCACCGCGAGGCCGGCCAGCCACCGGGGAGCGAGACTCGCGACCGCCGCGAGGGAGAAGCCGACCTGGAACGCGAGCTTCGCTCGCGCGTCGAGACTGTGAACCAGCGTGTCGCCGGGTCGATACGCGATAGTCGACACGAGCGGTCACTCCACGGGGAGGTCGACGTCGAGGCCGGCGAGTCGGTCGCGCACCGCTTCGAGCGGACCGTCCGCCACGACTCGTCCGTCCGAGAGGGCGACCACTCGGTCGGCGCGGGACGCCAGACCACGCAGGTCGTGGGTGACGACCACGACCGCCGTCCCGTCGTCGTTGAGCGCGTCCAGTCGAGACAGGACGGAGTCGCGCGCCCGCCGATCGAGTCCCGCGAGCGGTTCGTCGAGCACGAGATGGGCCGGCTCCATCGCCAGCGCACCGGCGATGGCGACGCGGGCCTGTTGCCCGCCGGAGAGCGCGTGGACGCGCTCGTCCTCGAAGCCCGACAGTCCGACCGCCGCGAGCGCGTCGTCGACCCGACGGTCGATCTCCTCGTGCGAGAGGCCGAGGTTCTCCGGACCGAACGCGACGTCTGCGCCGACCGTCGAGGCCACCAACTGGTCGCGCGGGTGCTGGAACACCATCCCGACCGCGGTCCTGGCGGCGACCGGGTTCTCGGTCGCCGACACACCGTCGACCGCGACTGTGCCCCCGTCAGGCTCGGCGAGGGCGTTGAAGTGGCGCACCAGCGTGGTCTTGCCCGAGCCGTTCGGCCCGACGACGAGGACGAACTCGCCGTCGTCGACGGAGAGGGAGACGCCGTCGAGCGCGACCGCGTCCCCGTAGCGGTGGGTCAGGTCGTCGACCTCGATCATCGGCTCACGCGCCGGCCGCGGACCGTTCGAGGGCGAGTTCCCCGCTTCGGACCAACCCGAGCGTCACGGCGATCTTGACGAGGTCGCCCGGCAGGAAGATCAACATGCCGATCTCGACCGCGCCTGCGAAGTCGTACGGGCTGTTGACCGCGAGCCACGGGACGCCCACGGCGTAGATGAGCGCCAGCCCGGCCAGCAGCGCACCCGCCTGCAGGGACACCGAGACGTCCGACAGCGGGCGCGGGTCGAGCGACCGGTGGACGACCGCACCGATCAGGACCGCCGCCAGCAGGAACCCGATCAGGTACCCACCGGTCGGGCCCGCGATCACCTGCAGACCGCCCGTCGCGTTCGAGAACACCGGTGCGCCGGCCGCCCCGACGAGCAGGTACAGCGCCATCGACAGCCCGCCCCAGCGCGGCCCGAGCAGGAGCCCGGCGAAGTACACGCCGAACACCTGAAACGAGACCGGTGCCGGCAGGCCCGGCAGCGGGATCGACACTTGGGCGAACGCCGCCGTCAGCGCCGCCAGCATCGCCGCGAACGCCAGGTTCCGGACGGCGTCGTCGCCGACCAGCTCCACCGAATCGTAGTCCTGTGCCATGTCTCTCCCTGCACCGTCAACCGGCAAATAGACTCTGGTTCACAGAGTGCCCGGAGTCGTCGCGCTCGCTCCGGCGCGGGGAGTCACTGTCGACGCGTCCCCAGTCGGGCTATGGAACACGTCACCGTCCAGGACGCACGGGTCTCCGCGCTCGGACTCGGGACGTGGTTCGAGCTCACCGAGCGCGAACGCGACCGGATCGCCCGCCCTTCCGTCGCGAAGTCCTCCGCGCTGTTCCTCCGCAACGAGATGGGGATCTGAGAGAAGCGGGTGAGCAGTGCAGTGGCGCGCGCCGTCGAGCGATGCGAGGTCGACTGGAAAGAGACCTCGATGCGAACGGGGAGCGCGCGACCCGTGAGCGTCTCGTCGTGAGACGGCGTCGCGCGAGGGACGAGCATCGGAGCGAGCGGAGTGAGCGAGAAGCGCAGTCGGTTGGGGAGGTGTGTGGCGCGGTGCTGTGGCGGTGTGGGG
>PXSD01000045.1:10210-14018 GCA_003023165.1 Halobacteriales archaeon QS_9_67_15
GTCCAGCGGGAGAGACTGCTCAGCGAGCGGCGGCGGCGACGCGCTCGTTCTCCTCTTTCTGGTTGACGGAGTAGGTAGAGACGTCGTCGTTGGCGGCACCGACGAGCTGGTTGGCGAGTGCCTCCTCGGCGTCGGTCGGCGTCTTGAACGACGCGCTGTAGACGCCGTCGGCGATGAACTTCAGGGCCTGGTCGACGCGGCGCTGGGGCGCGACGTCGACGGCCTTCGGGACTGAGATACCACCGTATTTCAGGCGAACGGTCTCCTCGCGCGGGGCGCTGTTCTCGACGGCGCTGACGAGCACCTGGATGGGGTTCTCGTCGGTGCGCTCGTGGACGATCTCGAAGGCGTCCTGCGTGATGCCCATCACTTTCTGCTTGTCGCCGGTGTTCTCGTCGGTCTGCATGAGTCGGTTGATCAGCCGCTCGACGACGCTGATCTCCGACTTCTGGAACTGCTTGCCGGCGTGGCGACCCATCGTGTGGGCGATGGGCGTGACGGTGATGTAGCGCTCGGTCGAGGGGTCGGAGTACTCGATGTCGGTGACTTCCCACTCGCCGAAGAGTTTCGCGGGCGCGCTCTCTTCCTCGGCCGGGGCCGGCTCGTCTGTCTCGGCGGAGTCGTCGTCTGCACTCATGGTTATCTGACCGGTTTCTCCGCGTTGCCGCGGACGAGTTCGATCATGGAGACGCCGTTGACCTTCTCGACTTTGTAGTTGACGCCCGAGAGGTCGCCCATCGCGCGGCCCTTCGCGCCGCCGATGCCGGCGATGGTGACCTCGTCGTGCTCGTCGATGAACGAGATGGCGCCGTCGCCGGGGCAGAACGCGGTGACCTGCTTCCCGTTCTTGATGAGCTGGACCCGGACGCACTTTCGGATCGCGGAGTTGGGCTGTTTCGCCTCGATTCCCACCTTCTCGAGGACGATCCCTCGTCCCTGGGGCGCACCCTCGAGCGGGTCGGACTTCTGGCCCAGCCCGCGCTCGCGGCGCGCGTAGTCGGTGTCGGACCACCGGTGCTTCTGGCGGTCCTTCTTCAGTTTGCGGGCGGCGTATTTGCCGTTCGCCATAGTACCCGTGCGTACCCGACGGAGGCACTTAAGCGTCTTCTTTCCGTTCGTGGCCTGTGAGGCTCCCACGTGTCTCCCGTGCCAAGATTTCGGACCGGGACGATACGAGTGCTTATACCGACGGCGATATTACGTATACAGCATGTCCGGCCCCTTCGACGCGGTCATTGACGACCTCGCGAGCGAACGGCGCGAACTCGTCGCGCTCAACCCGCCCGACGACGGCGCGCTCGACGACGTGCTCGACTACTTCGAGCGCGTCGACGTCTCCGACCGCAACCGCGTCACCGACCCGGCGCTCCCGAAGGCCGCGCTCCTCGTGACCGACGGCGACCGCTGTCTGGCCAGCGCCGACCTCGAACGACTCCACACCTACCTCTTCGAGTTCGAGCCATCACCGGCGGAGACCGCCGCTCCCGACGGTCCCGAAGACCGGGATAACCCGACCGACGAGCGCCTGTCCGACGCCGAGGTGGCCGGTATCCAGCAGTTCCTCTCGCGACTGGACAACCGCGTCTACACCGTGACCGGCGAGACTGTCACCCCGATGGTCGGCGTCTCCCGGCACATCGAGCAGCGCGCGCTCACGGCCGGCGGCGGGACCATCCACGCCGGTTTCCAGCAGCTCTCCCGACTCCAGGACAAGCGACAGACGCTCGAGACGTATTCGACCCTCGCCGAGCGGGGACTCGACGTGAACCTCTACGGCACGCTCGACTGGGAACCGCCCGTCGACGACGTAGCCGTCCACGGCGACGAAACGGGCGACGTCGTCGGCGACTACTGGTTCGTCGTCGTCGATAGCGACCAGTACGGCGGCGGCGCGCTCATCGCTCGCGAGGACGAACCCGGCGCGTACACCGGCTTCTGGACGTTCCGGCCGCCGCTCGTCGGCGATGTCGCCTCGGTCGTGGAGACGGACATCCAACCCGAACTCCGCCGACTCGACTGACGGCGCTCGCGCTACGAGAGAGACGGAATCGAAAGCCGAGACGGGGACGCGACCACACCGCGGGACTGGCTACGTCAGTTCGATCTCGTCGACATCGAAGTGACGCGCGGCGAGTTCGCGGGCGGCCTCGATGTTCCGGCCGTCTTTCCCGATGGCGGCGCCGCGGTCTTCCTCGGCGACCTCCGCGTAGGCGACGCGGTCCTCGTTTTCGCTGATCGTGACGTTGTAGACGGCCGCCGGCGCGAGCGCGCTCGCGACGAAGTCATCGGCGGTCGGCGCGTCCTCGACGAGCTTGAGCTGACGCAGTCGCGCGCCGTCGCGCCGGTCTCGTCCTCGAACAGCGCGATGAACCCCATCGCCTCGTCCGAGAGGGTGACCGTCATTCAGTCGGCCTCTTCCGCGCCGCCCTCGCCGCGGGTGGTCATCCGCAGGTCCACGTCGCCGGTACCGAGCTTGATCGGCTTGCCGACGATGACGTTCTCCGTGACGCCATTTAAATCGTCGACCTCGCCGTGGATCGCGGCGTCGAGCAGGTGGTTGACCGTCACCTCGAACGCCGCCCGCGCGAGCACGGAGTCCTTGTTGCCGGAGATGCCGTGGCGGCCGATAGACTCGATGGTCCCGCGGTTGGTCATGATGTCGGCGACCAGCATGAGGTGGCGGATGTTCACGTCGTCGAGCCCCTGCTCTTCGAGCGTGTTCATCGTCTCGTCGATGAGCGTCTCGCGCGCCGCCTCGATGCCGAGGTTGCGGTGGATCTCGTGGATGTTGTTACACGTCGTCCGCGAGGCGTCGACGCCTTCGAGGTCGAGCACGTCGCCCAGCGCCGACCCCTCGGTGTAGAGGATGAACTCCTCGCCGCGCTCGGTCTCCTCCTTCCGGATGACGACGCGGGAGACCTCCTCGATGCCCTTGAACACGATGTCGCGCAGTTCCTCGACCAGCTGGAGCAGGTCGCGGTAACTCGGCTCCTCGGGACCGAACTGGACGACCGTCGGCGCCGGCGTCTGCACCTCGACGCCCAGCTTCGACTCGATGGTCGAGGCGATGTCGGTGACGACCGCTTCCAGACTGTCGGCGGTCGGCCACCGCTCCTCGAGCGTGTCCTCGTTGAGGTCGACCTGGACGAGCATGTCGGCGACGTTCGTCGACACGTCCCCCAGTTGGAGGATCTCCGTCGACTCGATCTGCCAGACGACCTCGTGGGCGCGCTCGCGCTGCTCGGCGAACTCGTCCTCGAGGTGGACGGTCATCATCGGCGTGTCCGGCTCCTTCCGGGCGTCCACGAGCTCGATGAGTCGCGGCAGCCCCTGGGTCACGTCGATCTCTGCGACCCCCGCGTAGTGGAAGGTGTTCATCGTGTTGTGTGTGACGACGCCCTGTGCCGTTGTGAACGTCTCCAGACCCGATACCGAGAAGTCGTACACGTACTCGTGGTCGGATTCGACGGTCTCGATCGACTCGATCCGTTCCCAGGAAGCGCGACCGACGATGGTCGAGTCGGGCGAAGCAGTCTGACCCTGGACGACTGCGCCGCCGTCGGCTGCGACTTCGCGATCGAGGGACGGAATGTCTGCCTCGCCGCTCTCTGTATCGTATTCTCCGACAACCGGAAGTTCGTCACCGACCGCGAGCTCTTCACTCGCGATCGGAACGATCTCGTCACCGTCTTTGATGACGAACGAGTGAGACTTCGTCGCCCGAATGTCGCGACCGGACTCGAGGTCGAATCCGAGCAGTTCGTCGGGCGCTTCGTGGCGGCTCACCTGTTCGAGGGGCTTCCACTCG
>PXSD01000046.1:0-744 GCA_003023165.1 Halobacteriales archaeon QS_9_67_15
CGTCACGTTCGTGCCTGTGCCGCTGGCCGTGTACGTCGAGGGCGTCGTCCGCCGTGGCGAAGGGACGGTCGGACTTGCCCTCCCGGTCGTCGCGGTAGTAGGCGTCCTCGTCGGGGGCGTCCTCGTCCAGTCGCTCGGATTCGCCGGACCGGACCCGTGGCTCGACTGGAGCTTCCTCACGAGCGCACACTCATATACACCCGAGGACGCCGGTATCTACCCGACACTGGTCGGGTCGGTGATGATGATCGTCGTCATCATCCTGACGACGTTCCCCGTCGGCGTGGGTGCCGCGATCTACCTCGAAGAGTATGCACCTAACAGCGGGTGGGCCGGCAGGTTCGTCACGCTCATCGAGATCAACATCGGGAACCTCGCTGGCGTCCCCTCCGTCGTCTACGGCCTGCTCGGGCTGGCGCTGTTCATCAGGATCATCCAGTGGCCTCAGGGGACTGTCATCGTGGGCGGTCTCGCCGTTGGCCTGCTCATCCTCCCGATCGTCATCATCTCCTCGCAGGAGGCCATCCGTTCTGTCCCCGACTCCCACCGACGGGCGTCCTACGGAATGGGGGCGACCCGCTGGCAGACGACGCGGAACGTCGTCCTGCCGCAGGCGATCCCGGGTTGCCTGACGGGAACCATCCTCGCGCTCGGACGAGCGATCGGGGAGACGGCACCGCTCCTGATGATCGGTGCCCCCGCGTCGATCCGACTCGCGCCCAGCGGGTTCTTCGACCTGTTCAG
>PXSD01000046.1:912-9777 GCA_003023165.1 Halobacteriales archaeon QS_9_67_15
GACCCGTCCGGCGACCCGCTCGTCGACCACAACATCGACGTCAGTGGCACCGACCGGCCCGACTCACCGTCCGGACCGACAGAGACCGTCATCGAGACCCGCGACCTCGACGTCTTCTACGACGACGTGCAGGCCCTCGACGGCGTCTCGATGGAGATCCCCGCCGAGCAGGTGACGGCGATGATCGGTCCCTCCGGTTGCGGGAAGTCGACGTTCCTGCGCTGTATCAACCGGATGAACGACCTCGTCGAGGCCGCACGCATCGAGGGCGAACTCCTGTTCGACGGCAAGAACGTCTACGACGGCGACGTCGACCCGGTCGCGCTCCGGCGGCACATCGGGATGGTGTTCCAGCACCCCAACCCGTTCCCCAAGAGCATCTACGACAACGTCGCCTACGGCCTCCGCGTCCAGAACGATACGGACAACATGGACGAGCGGGTCGAGGAGGCGCTCAAGCGGGCCGCGCTGTGGGACGAGGTGAGCGACCAGCTCGACAAGAGCGCGCTCGACCTCTCGGGCGGCCAACAACAGCGGCTCTGTATCGCTCGCGCCATCGCGGTCGACCCGAACGTGATCCTCATGGACGAGCCCGCGTCGGCGCTCGACCCGATCGCGACCTCCAAGATCGAGGATCTCATCGAAGAACTCGCCGAGGACTACACGGTCATCATCGTCACCCACAACATGCAACAGGCCGCCCGCATCTCCGATAAGACCGCCGTGTTCCTCACCGGCGGCGAACTCGTCGAGTTCGACGACACCGAGACGATCTTCGAGAACCCCGAATACCAGCGCGTCGAAGACTACATCACCGGCAAGTTCGGGTGATCGTCGTGGCGAGGGAGCAGTACCAGGCGGCGCTCGACGAGCTCCGGGCCGCAGTGGTCGCGCTCGGCGAGATGGCCATCGACCAGCTCGAAGACGGACTCCGCGCACTCGAGACCGGGGACGCCGACCTCGCCCGCGAAGTGATCGACGGCGATGGGGCGATCAACGACCGGTATCTGGCAATCGAAGACGAGTGCATCGACTTGCTCGCCCTCCAGCAGCCGGTCGCGTCCGACCTTCGGTTCGTCGCCGCCTCGTTCAAGATCTGCACCGACCTGGAGCGAGTCGGTGATCTCGCCACCAACCTCGGCGAGTACGCGCTCTCGACCGACGGGAACGCCGGAGAGCCCGACGTACAGGCCATCGGTGAGGACGCCCGAGACCAGCTGCGAGCCGCGCTGGACGCCTACCAGCACGGCGACGCAGCGGCCTGCCGGACTGTCGCCGCTCGCGACGACGACCTCGACGCGCTCTGCCAGCGCGCGAGCGAACGAGTGGTCCGGGATCTGCTCGAACGGGAGGCCGGCGACGACGCGTGGGCGAGCGAGCGGATCCTCGACGACGTGTCCCGCGTCCTGCTGACGCTACGAGACCTGGAACGGGTCGGCGACCACGCGGTCAACGTCGCCGCACGGAGCCTGTACATGCTCGAAAGCGACTCCGAGCTGCTCTACTGATGCGGACGCGGACACTCCAAGAAGGCGGCAGCGAGACGACGCGGTGTCGACGAGCGAGGTCGGCGCGACGACCGGCAGGACCATCGGGTCGCCGAACAGCAGGTTCCCGCCGGAACAGGCACGGTACCCGGCCAGCGCGAACGTCCCGCTAGCTACCAGCGTGTCGACGGGCGACTGAAACGAGACCGGGACGGCTTCGGTCACGGTATCTCCCCGGCAGCGTTACCGTTCGGTCGGACACCGAACTAAACGGGCGCGATGGGTCAGCGGCCACCACCTATTAGTCAGTTCGCTGTGAAATTACGGGTCGATGGAACGGACTGGAACGAACGCCGGTCACGCCGGTGGGAGGCCGGCGGTCGGCGGATGAGCGCACGCGATACCGGTGACGAGCAGCTCTCCGGTTGGTGGGTCGTCCTCTTTCTCGTGTTAGCACTCGGTGCGCTCGGTCTCATTCTGGTCGTGCTCGGCGGGACGTGAGCGGGACGAACGGGAAGCGTCGCCGGACGGGCCTCACATCGAGTCGGGCGCGGCGACGCCCAGCACGCGGAGGGCGTTGCCGACGGTCTCGCGGGCGGCGGCGACCAGCGCGAGGCGAGCGCGACGGGTCTCCGGGTCGTCGGCGGTCAGGACCGGGCACTCGCGATAGAAGGCGTTGAACTGCTCGGCGAACGTCCGCGTGTAGGTGGCGACGCGGTGTGGTTCGAGCTCCGCAGCGGCCTCGTCGACGGCGGCCGGGAAGCGGGCGATCGTCCTGAGGAGGTCCCGCTCGGCGTCCGTGTCGAGCAGGTCGGGGTCGACCGATTCGGCCGGTTCGACGCCCTCGTCGGCGGCCTCGCCGAGGATGCCACACGCACGGGCGTGGACGTACTGGACGTAGGGGGCCGACTGGGCCTCGAAGTCGAGCGCGCGCTCGAACTCGAAGGTGATCGACTTGGTCGGCTGTTTCGAGACGATGTCGTAGCGGACGGCACCGGTCCCGACCTGTTCGGCGATGCGTTCGACGCCGGCTTCGTCGAGGTCGTCGTCGCGCAGGCGGTCGTCGAGGCGGTCTTCGACCTCCGCGCGGGCGCGGTCGATGGCCTCGTCGAGCAGGTCGTCGAGGTCGACGCCGGTCCCCTCGCGCGTGCTCATCCCCTCGCCGCCGGGGAGGTTCACCCACGAGTAGAACACCTGGTCGAGCTGGTCGGTGTCGTATCCCAGGAGTTCGAGCGACTGGTCGAGCTGGTTGAAGGTGAGCTTGTGGTCCTCGCCGATGACGGTGACCGCGCGGTCGTAATTGTCGAATTTCCACTCGTGGTGGGCGAGGTCACGGGTCGTATACAGGCTGGTGCCGTCCGAGCGCAGGAAGACGAGGTTCTTGTCGAACCCGTGGTCGGACAGGTCCAGTTGCCAGGCCTCCTTCTCGTAGACCGCCTCATCGAGGGCGCGCAGGCGCTCGACCACGTCGTCGGTGGCCCCGCTGCGCATGAGACGCGTCTCCTTGACGAACTCGTCGAACTCGGCGGGGAGGCGGTCGAACGTCTCGGTCATCCCATCGAGGACGGTGTCGACGACCGTCCCGACGCGCTCGTAGACGGCCTCGTCGCCGTCCTCGAGTCCCTGCATGATGGCATCTATCTCGGCCTCGGCGGCCTCGACCGCCTCGTCGTCGCCCTCCTTCAGGAACTCGTTGCCCTTGCGGTAGTAGCGCACGAGGTCGTAGTCGGCCTTCTCGCGTTCGGGCTCGGGGAGGTCGGATTCGTCGAACGTTTCGTAGGCCCAGGTGAAGACGGCGACCTGGCGGCCCGCGTCGTTGACGTAGTAATGGGCGTCGACGTCGTACCCGGCGAAGTCGAGGACGCGCACGACGGCGTCGCCGACGATGGGGTTGCGCGCGCGTCCGACGTGGACCGGTCCCGTCGGATTCGCGCTGGTGTGTTCGACGACGACGGAGGTGTCGCGGTCCGGCAGTCGGCCGTACGCCTCGGACTGGGCGGTCTCGACCGTCTCGGCGACGTAGCTGTCCGAGGGGAAGACGTTGACGTAGGGGCCCTGTGTGTCGACCCGGCCGACGTACTCGTAGCCGGTGGGGTCGGTTTCGGCGGCGATGTCGGCGGCCACCTTGGGCGGTGGCGCGCCCACCTCGCCCGCCATCCGGAACGCGACGCTGGAAGCGACCGCGGCGTCCACGTCCTCGGGTGGACGCTCGATACCCAGGTCGTCGGTCGGCAGGTCGAGGGCGGCCAGCGCCGCTTCGAGGGCGTCCTCGACCTCCGAGCGCAGGGAGAGATACACACCTCCCGGTTTTCAAGCGGCGGATATATGGATGACGAATGCGCGCCACTGTGCGAGCGCGCGGTCGGACGAAGCCGCGATGAGAGCGACGACCGAACGGACGTGTACTGACAGAGCCGACCGCGGTCGGTGAGCGCCGGCCGCTCATACTGCCGGCTGTAAGTCTGTCACGAATTTCGCCGTCCCGGGGTGGCGAATTTCTTCACGAAGTTACAGCCGGCAGTATCAGATCCCCTGGAAGATGCCGTGAGAGAAGTCGCCGTCGTCGTCGTCGTCGTCATCGTCGTCCTCCTCGTTCTCGTCGACGAACCACTCGGGTTCGACGGCGGTCTCGATCTCGTCGATCTCGACGCCCTCGAAGAAGAGGCCGAGCAGTCGGTCGGTCAGTTGGTGGTAGGCTTCGGCGGCGGGGCTGTCGGGCGCATTGAGGACGAGCGGTTCCTCGACGGTCGCTTCGATTTCGTCCGGGATGACGGCGAACAGCTTCGAGTCGAACCGTCCGGCGATGGCTTCCACGTCGGTTTCGGTGGTCGTCCGGTTGAGGACCGTCCCGACGACGTTGCCGTCGACGCGTTCTGCGAGTTCGGCGGTCTTGATGGCGTCGCCGACTGCCACGTCGTCGGGGGTGGTGACGAGGAGGACGCCGTCGGCGAGGCCGAGCGGGACGGTCGTCTCGTGGCTCAGGCCCGCGCCGGTGTCGATGAGGACCACGTCGTAGGCGTTGCGCAGCGTCTTGATGACCGTCTTCAGTTTCGCGGGGTCTGCGTCCGCGAAGGCCTCGAGGCTCTGCTCGCCCGGGACGATGGTGATCCCACCCTGTACGTCCGTCAGCGCGTCACTGACGGCGCGGCCGCCGCCGAGGATCTGGTGGACGCTCGTCTCCGGCTCGACCTCGAGCATCGCGGCCAGATTCGCCATCCCGAGGTCGGCGTCGACGACGACGGTGTCGTATCCCTCTTCCTCTATGGCAGCCGCGACGTTGACCGCCGTCGTGGTCTTGCCGACCCCTCCTTTACCGCCGGCAACGGTGCAGACGTAGCCCGCCATTGTGTACCCTCAAACAACGGGACCTACATAAACCCGCCGTCCGTTCTAACACCTGTCCGACATTGAACGCCGAACGCGTGTCCGAAACCGGGTCACCGCGCCGGCGAGACCTCGTTCGCGCTCGCCCGGAGAGTTCAACACTTACTTACCCCTCACAGTCCGATACGGGTGTAATGAGCGAGCAACAGGAACAGTCGGACAAACAGAAATACGAGTTCCGCAAGGTCATCGAGGAGCTCAAAGAGTACGAGGGGTCGGGCACGCAGCTCGTCTCAATCTACATCCCCGAGGACCGCCAGGTCAGTAGCGTCGTCGAGCACGTTACCCAGGAGCACTCGGAGGCGGCCAACATCAAGTCCAAGGACACCCGCACCGCCGTCCAGGACGCCCTCACCTCCATCAAGGACCGCCTGCGCTACTACGACACCTACCCGCCGGAGAACGGGATGGTCGTCTTCTCCGGCGCCATCGACACCGGCGGCGGCCGCTCGGACATGATCACCCGCACGCTGGAGAGCCCGCCCCAGCCCATCGAGTCGTTCCGCTACCACTGCGACTCCGATTTCCTGACCGAGCCGCTGGAGGAGATGCTCACGGACAAGGGGCTGTTCGGCCTCGTCGTCCTCGACCGTCGCGAGGCCAACGTCGGGTGGCTCCGCGGGAAACGCGTCGAGCCCGTCAAGTCCGCCTCGTCGCTGGTCCCGGGCAAACAGCGCAAAGGTGGCCAGTCCGCACAGCGATTCGCCCGCCTGCGCCTCGAAGCCATCGACAACTTCTACCAGGAGGTCGCGGGGATGGCCAACGACCTCTTCGTCGACCAGCGCCACGAGATGGACGGCATCCTCGTCGGCGGCCCCTCGCCGACGAAAGACGAGTTCCTCGACGGCGACTACCTCCACCACGAACTGGGCGACATGGTGCTCGGCAAGTTCGACGTGTCCTACACCGACGAGTCCGGGCTGTACGACCTCGTCGACGCCGCACAGGACGTCCTGGACGAGTACGAGATGCTCCAGGACAAAAAGTACATGGAGCAGTTCTTCAACGAACTCCACGACGGCGACCTCGCGACGTACGGGTTCGGGCCAACGCGCGAGAATCTCAACATGGGTGCCGTCGAGACGCTCCTCCTGAGCGAGGACCTCCGGCAGGACGTGGGTATCTACGACTGTCCCCAGGGGCACACCGAACGCGAACTCGTCGGCCACAACGAGAGCCTCGACGACGAGCGGAGCTGTCGCCGGTGTGGCGAGCCGATGGAGGGCGAACGCGAGGACGCCATCGACCACCTCATCGAACTCGCCGACCAGCGCGGGACCGAGACGTACTTCGTCTCCACCGACTTCGAGAAGGGCGAACAGCTGCTCTCGGCGTTCGGCGGCATCGCCGGCATCCTCCGCTACTCGACCGGAGTATAATTGTAACTCTCATTAAATCTACAGCAGGCCTAAATATATAGACGGGCGAACCCAGCTTTGCAGGTACCCGAGTCGGTACTTGCCATCGATACGTACTATTCTGAAGACAGGATGTCGCCGGTATACCCGGGAGGCGGGGGGAGTGCCTCCGCCGGGCAACCACCGGCGACGCGATCGGGTGCCGGTGGGTAAGGGGGATTGGGGGGAGACGACGACGGGTCCTCCGCGTCGTCGTGGCGGCACCTGGCATCGATGCCGCATCTATATCCAGTATCACCGAATGTAAATGCCCTATACCTAACAGAGTAGGTTCGGGCCGAAATGTGCGAAACGGCCGCCGTTTCGCGGTCAAGCCACCCGACCGTGGGGCTACAGGAGCTGTTCGAGTTGGCGTCGACGCCCTCGCAGGTCGGTGTCGGACTCGACCCCGGGGTCGTCGGCGAGGCGGTCGAGCGCGAGGAGCGGGTCGGTCCCGGCGCGTTCGACCACCTCAAGCAGTGCCGAGATCTCCGAGCGGTACCGCGCGAGCGACGGGACGAGGCCGACGAGCAGGACGAAGGGGACCGCGGCGTCCGGGTTCGAGGGGATAGCGTCGCTGATCGTCGAGAAGTCGGGGCGGTCGTCGGGCGCGTCGTCGACCGGTCGGAGCGTCAGGCAATGGGTGCAGACCTCCGCGGCCGCGCCGTCGCCGGGGAGGTATTCGCGGTACTCCGGCGGGACGGGGAAGGCGAACGTCGCCGCGCCGCAGTCGGGACAGTCCATACGCTCACTGGCGGCGGCGATGACAAAACGGTGCCGACGAGCGGGACGGAGAACGGGAGCCGAGAGAACGGGGGAGAGCCGAGAGAACGGGGGAGGAGAGAACGACAGCGGGAGAGAACGGAGACAGGAGGGGGTGAAAGAGAAGTCGACAGCGGTCGAGGGCGGGCGTCAGTCGTCTGCGGCGACGGTCTCGGCGTCTTCCTCTTCGTCCGCTTCGGTTTCGGCCGCTTCCTCGGCCTCTTCGCGCTCTTTCTTGTCTTTGATCTTTTTCATGCGGAAGATCTCCTCGCGCTCCTGTTCTTCGAGTTTCTGCTCGATATACTCCTGGTTCTCGCGGAGGTCGGGGAGGAGTTTGAACTCGAGCGCATTGACGCGGCGCTTGGTGGTTTCGATCTCGTCGAGCATCTTCTTCATCGCCGTCTCGACTTCGGCGGCGAGGATGATCTGGTCGAGCAGTTTCTCGTAGGCGGACGCGGCCTCGTCGATGCGGGCGCTGGTGCCGAGGACGCCGTAGCCGCGTTCGTCGAGGTTCTTGCTGACCTTTGTGGAGTCGATCTGTGGGATGTAGACGCCCATGACGCTGCGGGACTCCGTGGTCAGTTCGGGGTGTTCCTTGAGCGCGGCGGCGGCGCCGCGGACGGCCACGTCGCCGTCGAGGGCGCGGGCCATGTTGATGGCGTTCTGGGCCTCCTCGTACTTCTCGTCGAGGTCCGACCGGACGTCCTGGGCCTCGTCCAGGATGTCCATGAACTCCATGATGAGGCCATCGCGTTTCTGTTCCAGCGTGTCGTGCCCGCGCTCGGAGAGCTCGATGCGGTCCTCGATCCGCATGAGTTCTTTCCGCGTCGGTTTGACGTCGTCGGCCATTTGATACAGTTTGTCCGCGTAGGCAGTTAACCGTTTTCAGTCATAGCGGGGTCGAACGCAGTGAGACCCCGAAAAAGCGAGCGGGGAGCGGCAGCGACCCGCGAGCCGGGCGGCGCGAACAGCGTGAGTCGAGCGAGGTCGACCGAAGGGAGACCCCGGAATGCGAACGGGGAGCAGCGAAGTCCCAGACGAGCACAGGTTTTTACGACGAGACGACGAACCTGGCCCTATGGGCGAGATCGTCACGACGAAAGACACACTCGGGGGTGAGCCTCGCATCGAGGGGCGGCGGGTCGGCGTATTGCACATCGTCAACCGGGTCCTTGACGGCGAGCGAACACCTGAGGCTGTCGCCGCCGAGTTCGATCTCGACCTCGCGGACGTATACCGGGCGCTCACGTACTACTACGACCATCCCGGCGAAATGCGGGGGTGGCGACGACGGAAGCGATCGGCGGCAAAGCGGGCACGCGAGGCACAGCCGGACCCGAAGGAGCTCCAGCGGCGGGCATGAAAATCCTCTGCGACGAGCACGTTCCGCCAGCACTCGTCAGTGCGCTCCGAAGCGAGGGATTCGACGTCTCGACAGTCGCCGAGTCGGTCGAACTTGGGAGTTCCGACGCTGATCTTCTCGAATTCGCGAGCGAACGCGGCTATAGTAGAATTTGAAAGCGTTTGCACGGTCGATCGCACGTAGTCGTGCGGTCGTCCGAGCGATGTCTTTCAAATTCTGCTATATATCGTGCCGACGAACGATAGCGATTTCGTCGACCGGACCGGTTACGCTGGCGTGCTATACTACGAGGATCAGGGCGCATCAGACCGCGAATTGGTCCGCGCTATCCGGACCGTCGACGATCTGCTCCACGACGCCGTCGAAGACCGGACGATCTTTCTTCCGGACGGGTGGACGTAGCGCTCGCGGGTCGCGTAGCCGAGGTCGTTCACTGCAGTCACGACCTCGCTACCAGTAGCCCGCGAACCAG
>PXSD01000047.1 GCA_003023165.1 Halobacteriales archaeon QS_9_67_15
AGGAGCTCCTCGATCGTGCGCAGCGACGCGCCGAAGCCAACGATCGGAAGACGGTCCAGCCGCGCGACCTGTAAGGTCGGACACCTTCTGAGTTTTTTGTGAGGGGTACTCATACGGATTATTGTAGATTATTTCCGGATAGCGCCGACCCCAGGGTCGGCGCGTACCGGTACATCGCGACAATAATCCGTATGACGGCTCGCCGCCCGCCGTTTCGCTCGGGTCGGCCGTCGCGGCGATGCCGTCCGGGAGTACAGTTTTCACGGCGGGGGTCTAACGGTCGCTCATGAAGTTCGTCATCGTCGGATTCGGCCGCGTCGGGATGCGGACAGCTCGTATCCTGCAGAGCGAGGGCCACGACCTCGTGGTCGTCGACAACGACCCGAAGAAGGTCGACCGAGCCGGGGACGAGGGGTTCACCGTCGTCGAGGGCGACGCCGCCGACGAGGGGACACTCGAGGAAGCGGGCACTGAGGACGCCGACGCCGTCGCCGCGCTGACGGGCGACCTCAACACCAACTTCTCGGCGTGTATGTTCGGCAAGCACTACGGCCTGCGGACTGTGCTGCGCATCGACGAGGACTACCGCCAGGAGATCTACGAGAAGTACGCCGAGGATGTCGACGAGATCATCTACCCCGAGCGGCTGGGTGCCGCCGGGGCCAAGACCGCGCTGCTCGGGGGCAACTTCAACGTGCTCGCCGACCTCACCGAGGAACTGTCGATCGCGAGCGTCACCATCCCCGAGGGGTCGCCGCTCGTCGGTCGGCGCGTCGTCGAGGTCGACCTCCGGGGCGACGCCCACATTTACGCGCACGGGCGGCGGGACGAACCCATGGAGATCCCGCTCCCCCAGACTCGCATCGAGGCCGGCGACGACGTGGCGCTGATGGCCGCACCTGCGGACCTGCCGGAGATCCGGACGTTCCTCCGCGGCGAGGACGCCGCGACCTGACCCGGCGCGGTCGCTCTCGGGACGCGCCTCGAAGCCGCGGTCGCGGTCGGACGCGACCGCGAGGGCGTCTTGGAACGGTGTGGGTCGGGCGCGCTGTGGGAAGGATGGGAAATGAGGCCGTCGCCGCGCGCCCATGCTAGCCTGCGCCACCTGTCTACGTAAAGGCCCGTCAGACGGAGAGCAGACGCCGCGCGGTCCCGCGACCGTCGCCGCTTCCGGTCTCGACGAGGTCGTCGATCCGTACGTTTTACCCCCGAGAACACCCTTCAGTCGGCCATGTCCTGGCGCGAGTTGTTCGAGCGGGCGGCCGACCACGACGCGACCATCGAGGAGGTGCAGGCGGCCGTCGCTCGCCGACGCGAGACGGACGACGGGGAGTCGGGGTCGTGACCGACGCGAGTCCCGCCCGGGTCGTCGCCGACGCGGACGTGCTCGCGGCGGACCTGTTCGTCGACGGCGACGCGCGGGCGGCGCTGGACCACGTGCGGGCGCACTCGTGGGTGACCCTCGTCGCCAGCGATCCGCTCCTGGACGACGCCCAGACGGTGATAACGGACCTCGGCGACGCCGACCTCGCGGCGGACTGGCGCGAGCGGATCGAGGCGCTCCGCGAGCGGGTCGACCACCCCGAGGGGGACCGGCCGGCGCTGGCGTCGGCGCTCTACGGCGGTGCGATGCACGTGCTCACCTTCGACGACGACCTGCAGACCGCGGCCGCCGGCGCGGCGATCCGCGACCGCGTCGAGACGAGCGTCAAGGACCCGACGGCGTTCGCGGCGCTGTTCGACCCGGAGTCGCTGTACGGTGTCGTCGCGGACGGCGAGTATTCCGGACCCGACCGGGACCCGCGGGCGTGATTACAGTTCCTTTCGCAGCAGCAGGCAGTCGAGTTCGACGCCGCGGCTGGTCTCGTGCGTGACCTCGCGGACGCGCTCGTACCCGACCCGTTCGTAGAAGCCGACGGCGTTCAGCGACGCGGTCAGTGTGAGTTCTCCCAGTTTCCTGCCGCGAGCGTACCCCTCCAGACTTGCCAGTATCGCGGACCCGACCCCCGACCGGGCGTGGTCCGGATGGACGTAGACCGCGATCACTTCCCCCTCCGCTTCGGCTTCAGTCACGTCCAGGCGACCGAATCCGGCGACCGGCGAGGTGTCGGCGTTCGCGTCGGTGTCGCGACTGTCCGGTCCGGGATCGCGCTCGGCGACGACCCAGTCGGTGTCGGGGTCGTCGAGTCCCTCCAGCGAGTGGTCGTCACCGCGGTCGGCCCACGCGGCGACGGCGCGCTCCTCGTAGGCCTCGGGACCGAACGCCTCGATGGCCGCGACGTGCGTCTCACGGAGCGGTTCCGTGTCGGCTTCCCGTGCCGGTCGAACCAGTGTCACGGTCGTGTTTCGACGGGCACGGCAAAGAACGTCCTGCCGTCGTCGGTGTCGAGTGGCTGGCCGTGCTCACTCGGTCGTGTCGCGCGTCTCTAGCCACTCGGCGAACTTCGCGAGCGCGCGACCGCGGTGGGAGACGGCGTTCTTCTCGTCGGGGTCCATCTCCGCGAAGGTGCGGTCGTCGTACTCGAAGATGGGGTCGTAGCCGAAGCCGCCGTCGCCGCGGGGCGCCACGACCTCGCCGGGGACGACCCCGTAGAAGAGTTTCACCGGCAGGTCCTCGGACTCGCGGACCTGCTCGTCGGTCGTCGCCGCGCCGCGCTCGTCGGCCGAGAGGTCCTGCCCTCTGCGGTCTCGGGTCGCTCCGCTCCCCGCTCGCTCGTTCGGAGACCGCTCCTCGCTGTCGCGGTCTCTCTGTTCCTCTCGGTCGACCGGTTCCGGCGTCGCCTCGAAGTCCCCGCCGTCGCAGTAGGCGACGACGCCCCGGAAGCTCGCCGCGCGGTCGTCTTCCTCGCTCGCGAGCCGCCAGACCCGCTCGACGCCGACGGTGTCGTGGACGTACGAGGAGTAGGGGCCGGGGAACCCGTCGAAGGCGTCGACGAAGAGGCCGGCGTCGTCGACGAAGACCGGTTCGTCGGCGTACCTGTAGGCCGCTCGCGCCTTGTGGGCCGCGATAGCGCCTGGGTCCGCGCTCTGGATCTCCGGCGTGTCGAAGTCGAGCTGTTCGACCGGCTCCGCGAGGTACTCCCGCGCTTCGTTGACCTTCCCGGGGTTGGTCGTGACGAACTTGAGGGCCATACCCGAGAACTGCGCCCGCCCGGGCAAAGTCGCGTCGGTTCTCGCCGGGGCACCCGCCTCCGCGATGGCCGCACGGCTCTCGGCGCGTCGTCTCGGGAGAATCGGACCGCGGTCGTCAGTCTTCGACGACGACTTCGACTGGCTCCTCGTCCTCGTCGAACTCCGCCGTCCCGGCGCTCTGGCTCTGTTGCCACCAGAGGCCGCTGGCGACGGCGAGGACGACCCACGAGCGCCAGTTGGCGAGGTTCAGGGTGTAGCCGACGCCGAAGGGCTTCTCGACGAGCATCCCCTCGCCGGGCTGCCAGTACGTCGAGAGCATGCGCTTGAGGCTCGGCTGCTCGAAGTTGTACGGAACGCCGAAGAGCGACCCCGAAGTGGGCTTGTCGACCATATGCCACAGTACGGTCGGCCCCGTTAAGTGGTTTTCCACCCGCGTGCGACCGGTCCGTCCCGCTCGCCTCTCCCGAGTGAACCCGGACTGTCTGTCGGTGCTCGGACCGCTCAGGCCCCTTCGGTCCCGTCGTCGCCGGTCGAACCAGTGCGGCGTCGCTGCCACGCCCCGACTCCGAGCGCACCGAGCGCGCCGAGCGCGCCGAAGCCTGACCCGTCGCCGTCGGTGGCGCCGTCGCTCGGCGTCCCGGACGACTGACCGTCGCCGGGTGCTGTCGCGCTCGTCGAGTCGCCGCCGCTCGGGTCGCCGACGGCGTAGACGCGGCTGTCGCTGCTCCCGACGAAGACGGCGTCGGCGGTCACGGCCGGCGACGAGAGGACGGCCTCACCGGTCTCGACGGTGAACAGTTCGCCGCCCGACGCGCGGTCGATGGCGTGGAGCTTGTCGTCGGCGCTGCCGACGTAGACCGTGTTCGGCGTGACCGCGGGCGAGGAGAATATCTGGTCTTCGGTCGCGTAGGACCATTCGATGTCGCCGTTCTCGACGTCGAGCGCCCAGAGCGTGTTGTCGAAGCCGGCGACGCAGACGGTCCCGTCGTCGACGACCGGCGAGGAGAGGATGGCGCCGTCGAACTCGCGACCCCAGACGAGCTCCGCCGTTCCGGTGTCGACCGCGTAGAAGACGCGGGCGTAGTCACCGAAGTAGACGACGCCGTCGACGACCGTGGGCGAACAGGCGACTTCGCCGCCCGCGGGATACTCGTTCACCTGTTCGCCCGACGCGGCGTCGAGCGCGACGACGCTCCCGGTGCGGTCGTCGTCCCACGTCCCGACGTAGACGGTGTCGTCGGCGACGGCGGCGGTCGAGTCGACGCGGTCGCCGACGGACCGCTGCCAGCGTTTTTCGCCCGCCGTGTCGACGGCGTACATCGACCCGTTCTGGGAGCCGAAATAGAGCGTCTCGTCGCGGTAGGTCGGCGAGGCGAACACCGTCCCGTCGGCCTCGAAAACCCACTCGCGGTCGCCGCTGTCGGCGTCGACGGCGTGGAGGCGCTCGTCGTGACTCCCGACGTAGACGGTCCCGTCGACGACCGCCGGTGACGACATCACCTCCTCGTCCGTCTCGTAGCTCCACGTCTCCTCGCCGCTGACGGCGTCGATGGCGTAGAGTGTGCCGCCGTTGTTCCCGACGTAGACGGTCCCGTCGACGACCGCCGGCGAGGAGACGACGTTGTCGCCCGGGTCGTCGGGCGCGTCTTCGTACGGCGTCCCGGTCGCGGGCGGCGTGCCGGTCGACTGTCCCGGGCCGGCGGTGTCGTACTCCCACGCGACCGTCCCGTCGTTCGGGCCGAGTGTCTCCGTCAACCCGCTGTTGGTCGCGTCGGCCTGGAACTGCGGCCACCGCTTCGAGGAGACGTCGGACTGCTGCACTGCGGGCGAGTCGGGCGCGACGGCTCCGGTCTCGTCGGTCGCTGCGGCTCCGGTCCCCGTCACGCCACCGAGCGTCGCGAGGGCGAGCGCGCCCGTCCCGGCACGACGCAGGAGGGCCCGCCGGCGACAGGTCTGTTGGTCGTCCATGTATGCGGGACAGGACGGCGACGCGGAGTAAGTCTTCCGCTAAGCCAGCAGGCTCGTCACGGGACCGTCGAAGTTGAGGATGACCGACTGCACGCGGTCGCCGAACACGGCCTTTCCGGTCGGCGAGCGCTTCTGCCCGGTGATGAACACGTGGTCGATGTCGTTGTTGTTCGCGACGTCGAGGATGCGGTCGGCCCCGCTCTTGCCGTCGCCGACCCGAGCACCGACGACCGCCCAGTCGACGTCGATGTCTGCCAGTACGTCTTCGGCCGTGTCGCTGGCCTGTCGCCTGGCCACGTCGATGACGACGCTGTCGTCGTAACTGGTCTGCTCCTCCTTGGCGACGACGTCCAGCGCCTCGCGAGCCTCCCTGAACTCGTCCGCGGTCATCAGCGAGAGGATCGTCAGCGTCGCGTCGACGCCCCCGGCGAGTCTCCCCGCCTCGGCCAGCAGTTCCGTATTGTCGTCGTTGTAGACGACCAGTGGTCGGTCCATCGTATCCCTATGATCTTCGACTGCCTTTAAAAAGCACTGGTATCCGATAACCGGCCTCGGCTCACTGGTAACGCCCTCGACCCTCGACCTCCCGGAGGCGGTCGAGGACGGTCGCCGACCGGTCGCTCGTCGCGCGGTAGGCCTCCTCTGCGGCGGTCTGGAGACGGTCGTCGTCGTCCGCGGTGCCGGCGAGGCTCTGGGCGAAGACGTGGAGGTCCATCGCGTGGTCCTCCTCGTGGCCGGTGTGGTAGCCGAGCCCGAAGTCGATGAGGAAGACGCGCCCGTCGTCGCTCGCCTCCCGCGGGACGCGGACGTTCCCGGTCGTCGGGTCGCCGTGGACGAAGCCCGCGTCGTGGATCGTCGCGAGATGTCGGCCCACGGCCCGGACGTTCTCGACCGAGAGGGCGTCGTCGAGGTCGCAGTCGCCGACGCGCTGGAAGGCGATCATCGACGACCCGGTGTCCACGTCCAGCACGAGCGGTGTCGGGACGCCGTGCCGGCGCGCCTCGCTCGTCAGTCGCGCCTCGACGCGGGTCCGTTCGCGGCGTAGTCGCTCGTCGAGCGTCGGATGGCGGTAGGAACGTGCGTGGCGGCGCTTGACCACGCGGTCGGCCTCGATAGTGACCGTCGCCTCCGCGCCCTGCTGTTCGGCGGGGTCGTCGCTCACGTTCGGCCCGTCCCTCGTACCGGTCGCCGTCCGGACGGGGACCGACTCGCCCGAGCGCCACGTCACCGGCACCTCGTCGGGGCGGAAGTCGGCGTCGATGGCGGAGTCCTCGACAGCGAGCGTGTCGCTCGCGGCGGCCATCTTCGCGCCGAGGACGGCGATCATCCCGGCGTTGTCGCGCAGGAACCGGCTCTCCGGGACGTGCAGGTCCGCGCCGCGTTGCTCGCACATCTCTCGGAGCATCTCTTGGAGGCGCTCGTTCTGTCCGACGCCGCCGCCGAGGACGAGTTCCTCGCGCCCGGTCAGCGAGAGCGCCCGCTCGCTGACCTCGGTCAGCATCGCGAACACCGTCTCCTCCAGCCCGCGACAGACGTCTTCGACGGGCGTCCCCTCGTCGGACGCCTGCTTCGCCGCGCTCATGATCCCGGAGAAGGAGAAGTCCATTCCCTTGACGACGTAGGGGAGGTCGACGTACTCGCCCTCCTTGGCGTGGGATTCGACCTTCGGGCCGCCGGGATGGGACCAGCCTACGTGGCGGGTGAACTTGTCTAAGGCGTTGCCGACGCCGGTGTCCATCGTCTCGCCGAGGACGCGATAGCGGCCGTTCCGGTAGGCCAGCACGTGCGCGTTCGCGCCGCTGGCGTTGAGACAGACGGGCGCGTCGAAGCCCGACCGGTTGCGACCGACCTCGAGGTGGGCCATCATGTGGTTGACGCCGACGAGCGGCACGTCGAACTGCTGGGCGACGGCGCGGGCGGCGGTCCCGACGATCCGCAGGCAGGGACCGAGCCCGGGGCCGCGGGAGAACGCGACCGCGTCGATGGGTGAGTCCTCGGGGCCGCGAGCGTCGTCCGCGGCGACCTGTTCGCGCGCCGTCGCGAGTGCGGTCTCGACGACGCTCGGGACGGCTTCGCTCATGTGTTCGGCCGCTTCGCGCGGGTGGATCCCGCCACTATCGGGCTGGTAGGGGTCGCTCTCGATCGTCACCTCGTCGGACGCGACCTCGTAGACGGCGGCGCTGGCCGCCCAGGCCGTCCCCTCGATGCCGAGGACGCGCTGGATCCCCTCCGATTCGTCCCCGTTCGACGGACTCGCGGCCATGTGTCTGTCGGATATCCCCACCGCACGGAAAAGACGACTTCGGTCCGGCCGCGACGATGACGTCGGTACCGGCCGCCGCCGCTCGCCGTCGATACCGGTTCTGGCGTCGCTCCCAGGTCCTATTTCGAGGGGTTCGAGACGAGGCCGTCGGCCACGTCGGCACCGACCGCCAGTCGGTAGTCGCTCGTCGGCGTCGCCGAGCATCGAGGTCAGGGTCTCCCCGTCTGGGATACAGTGAACGGTGTGGGGCGCAGAGAGGTCGTGTTCGGACACTTCTTCGGGGTCGATGACGGTCTCGAACTCGGGGTCGCGGCGGTCGTTCGTGTCGACGACGTGGATGCGCGAGGGGCGCTGGCCGGGGATGACCGGGTGCTGGCGCTCCAACTCGTCGATGTGACACGACGAGTGGGCGTTCCACCCACCGCCAGGAAATCCGGTGTCTCACAGCCCAATCGGCGAACCGGCCGTTCGACGGTGCAGATGGGGCTTCTAAATCTCTACCCTGCGGTCAGAACGAGATGCGGGCGGCTCGTCCCCATTCGGTGTAGCCGCACCTGCCGCAGTGCTGGCGGTCGCCGTGGTCGGCGAGGAAGGTGTCGCCGCAGCGGGGACACTGTTCGCGGTCGGTCGAGCCGTCTTCGTCGTAGAACTCGTGTCGGGGCATCTCAGGCCTCCTCGGCCTCTTCGGCCTCGTCGTCCTCGGCGGTGATCTTGTTGCGGTCGAGCATGTGGTCCTGCTCGACGTCGCGGGCGTGCTCGGAGTCCTCGTACACTTTCGCGTAGCCGACGGTCTTGCGCATGCCGAACTTCGTGTCCAGCTCGTGGACGACGACCTCCTCGGCGTCCTTGTTGAGCTTGGCCGCGAGAGAGTCGCGCACAGAGAGCCGCGAGGGAGTCGCCTCGTCGTGGGTCATCTCGAATCGCACGTCCGTCCGGTGCAACATCGGATTCTCGTCTTCCGCGATGATGTCGATGTCCATGGTTGGTTGTCCAATACTCCCCCCGAAGCGGGTAAAAGGATTTCGAAGGCGATAACGGCCCGTTACCGCGCCACCGCGACCCGCTTTTGCGGGGCCGACGGTCCGCCATCGTTCCACCGCGGCTCGCTCCTGTGGGGTCGTCTGTACTGGCCCGGCTCACTCGCCGGCGCGCGTCTCACCGAGTTCCGTCAGCAGGTGCGAGACGTGGACGCGGTCGTTCGTTCCCTCGTGGAGGTCGACGTCGATCTCGCCGGCCAGCTCGTGGACCCGCGCGAGGTCGGCGCCCGAGTACCGCGACCGCGCCACTGTCAGCACGTCCTCCACCACCTCGTCGCCGCTGTGGCCCTCGTCGACGAGCAGGTCGTCCAGCGTCTCGCGGGCGTCGGTGAACTCGCCGGCCTCGGCGGCGGTCACCATCTCCTGGACGCGCTCGTCGGCGCCCAGCGACCCCAGCACCTCGTAGGCGTTGTTCATCGTGACCGACCCCTCCTGCTCGTAGGTCGTCTGGGCCGCGAGGATGGCCTCGCGGAGGTCGCCGTCGGCGTAGCCGGCGACGTATTCGAGGCCCTCGTCGTCGTGGTCCGCGCCCTCTGCCTCGACGATCCGTTCGAGAACGGAAACGGTCTCGTCGTGGGTCGGCTTGCGGACTGCGACGGGGAAACACCGCGAGCGGATCGGCGGGATGAGCGCCGAGGGCTGGCGCGTCGCGATGACGAACTGGGTCGCCTCGTAGTACTGCTCCATCACGCGACGGAGCGCCTGCTGGAAGTCCTCGCGGACGCCCTCGGCGTTGTCCAGCAGGACGGTCTTGTAGTCGCCCGAGACGGGCGTGTAGCTCGCGGACTCCTTGAGGACGTGGTTGATGAGGTCGGCCTTCGAGGACTCGCGGCGGCGCTTGGAGTCGATGAACTGCGCGAAGCGGTCGTCCTGGCTGACCTCCTTTTTCGTCATGTCGAAGAAGTCGGCGACGTTGATCTCGACGAAGTCGGCCTCGCTGTCGTGGAGTTCGTCGGCCAGCGCGCGGACGGCGGCGGTCTTGCCGGCGCCGGGCGGCCCGTGGACGAGTAGGTTCATCGGCTCGGAGACGACGCTCCGGAGGTGCTCGCGCACCTTCGGCTGGGGGAGGTCTGCGAGCGACGGCGCATGGGTCTCGGTCCACAGCGGGCCGTCGACCGCCGCGGCCTCCTCGGACTCGTCGGCCATTACCACAGGGTTAGCGGCCCACGGTCACCCTCGTCGACCGGAGTAAGGGTCGAACAGCTCGTCGAACACCTTCGCTGGGCGGCGCGGAGGTGCTGGTGGTAGGTAGGTCGCGAGATGTCCATCGACCCGGCCAGTGTGACACGCGGTCGCCGCGCGGCCCGACGACGAGGACCCGTCCGCTCACAGCCATTTCCCGCCTCTTTCGTTCCGAGTGGCTTAAACCCAAGTATCGCCGGCCGTTCAGCGCGTGGGGGCGGACACGCCCGCTACGACCGCTCACACCCTGAAGACAGTCTCCGCCGCCGCCCGCTCGCCGGTAGTCGCCAGCGTCGCCTCGACCGTGTACTCACCCGCGGTCGGGTCGGTTCAGTGTCCCACGGCAGTCGTCTCGCTGCCCGGCGAGAGCGTCTCGGTCCGGACCTGCTGGGTGAACAGTCGCTCGTCGTTCCACCGCCAGACCGGCTCGCCGTCGTTTGTCACGACGAACTCCGCCGTCTGTCCGGATCTGAACGTGAGTTCGACCGGGTGCTCGCTATCGTTTCGGACGGCCAACCGGAACACCACCTCGTCGTCCGCCGACTCGACGGTGACCGACGCGTCCAGTCCCATAGCAGCCGTTCCCGGCCCGTCGACTAAAGCGCTCGGTCGGTCCGCCGCCGATACTTGCTAGTTACCAACCGAGTAAATATGTACGTACAAAATAAATCCACATATTATCAAATTACAATATTATTTCGATTAAATTAAAAAACATTATAAACTAATACAATTTGGGGTGTACAGCGGAGTACACGGATGCCAGATGACACACCAGCACGACGAGAAGTACTGCAAAGCGCCGATGCGAGACTAGCTGCGGTCGCAGCGACGGAGCAGGTCGCTGCCGGCGCGTTCGACAACGCATACATCGTTGGGACGAAGAGCGACCGAGGGAGCGACGCGGCGAAGCAGCGCGCGACGCCAGTAATATACGAGTTCGACTTCGGGGATATCGAACAAGTGGTCGCGGGCCGGTTCCCGGAGGAGGCCCGGGAGGCACTGCGGAAGAACTTGAAGGTCCGGTACGTCGAGGGCTCATTGGACACCACCGCCGTCTCGGAGGGCGACTACACGCCTGACGCGACTGCGACTGACTCCGCGGGCAACACGAGCGGTCTGAGTATCTTATGACGGACAACACTGAGGACACTGACAGCGCACCGATGACCGATTCCTTCGCGCTAACTGACAACAGTAACCCGGCGTGGACTCGGTACGATGTCAACTGGGACGTTTCCGACGCCGACCTCTCCTCAGTCACCTCGGAACTGGTCGACGGGTCCAGTTTCGTGCTCGACTCCAACAGCAGTTCGGTCAGCGACGCGTCCGCTTCGGGGACCTACGAGGTGAAATAAAAGGATACTGCGAGTAAGGACGTCCTTACAGTCACCGACGCGGCCGGTAACAGCACATTAGACTCGAAGTCGATCTGCTGCCGGCAGGTCGCCCGCATCATCGGTTTCCGACTTGCTGTCTCGCCAGATTCGAGCCGAGTACGTGCGGGTCGTCAGCGTTTGTCCCACAGATTCGGACAGCCCTGTTGCAGCTTACGTTCAGTATTCTCAGAAAAGTGAATTGGACCGAAACGTTAAGGTAAGCGTTCAGGCATCGAGGAGATGTGACCGACGTACGACACCCACCCCGTTTCGATCAAGACGAGACGCTTTCGAAACTGGAGACAGCGCTCAAAGACGCCAGTGGTATCGACATGCGAGCCGCCATTGAGAGCGCGATCAAAGAACGGAAGGCCGAACTTCGCAAGAAAGCCGACTGACCCCTCGCCGGGCGAGAACCTACTCAGTAGCAGCTCGCACCGCGATAACAGCGACCGCATCGCTTGATCCTGTCTGTCTGAGGGATCGTTTGTTCAGAACCCATCTCGACGTGCTCCGGCGAGACGTGGACGAGCGCGCTACACTGCGTCACCCGCTGATCCCGGTCGTCACGCGGCCTGTGGAGCGTGTCGGTGTGTGTATTCGATACCCGGTCCATTGGCGTCAGCACGAAGAGCGATAAAATAACTGCTCAGGTTGCGTCCGTCGGGCCGTACCGAACAGGGCGACACTCTGCGGTCTCCGAAGCCTCTCGCCGTCGAGTGGCGGCGAGATGTGCTCGCGAGTCGCTCTGCTCCCCGCTCGCGCGCCGTTCCGGGGCTGCGACTCCTAGAGTTCGATTCTCAGCGGCGATGATGTCTCTCGCTGGTGTTCGAGACAATCGTGCGCCGTCCGGGAATTGAACCCGATGCCAGACCTCACTTCGTTCGGTCTGCCGTGATTCAATTCCCGGTGCTCGTTCGCTCGCAGGCTCGCTCACTGCGCCGTCCGGGAATTGAACCCGGGCTATTAGCTTGGGAAGCTAATGTCCTACCACTGGACCAACGGCGCTCACTTCGTCCGTCCCGGTGTCACAGTCCCGATCGGACGGACCACTGGGGCAGTTCCGTCGGGTGAAACTGACAGTCCCGACCACTTGAACGTAGCGTTTCGGGAGAGTGGACAGACGGTCACCGATCACTGCCGACACGAGGGTATTAGTCGACCCACACCTGATCACTCGACATGGCGACCTCCGAGAAACTCGTCAGAGCGACCGACCCGCTCGACATGTCCCTCTCGACCGAAGAACTGGACGCGCACCGCGAACACGTCACCGAATTCGTCCGCGACCAGTACGAGGCGGCTGGGGTCGACAACGTCGTGATGGGTCTCTCCGGCGGTATCGACAGCACGCTCACCTCCCACCTGGTCGTCGAGGCGCTCGGCGCCGAGAACGTCCACGCGCTCGTCATGCCCAGCGAGGTCAACCGCGAGTCGAACATGAGCGACGCCGAACGCGTCGCCAGCGAACTGCTGGACGTCGAGTACGACGTCATCGAGATCGAACCCATCGCCGACGCCTTCCTCGACGCTTACCCCGACGCGGCCAACGACCAGATGGCGAGCGGAAACCTCTACGTCCGGATCCGCGCCGTATTGAACTACCTCGTCGCCAACACCGAGGACGGGCTCGTGGTCGGGACGGGCAATCGGACGGAGGCGCTGGTCGGTTATTTCACCAAGTACGGCGACGGCGCCGTCGACTGTCACCCCATCGCCAACCTCTACAAGCAACAGGTCCGCCAGCTCGCGCGCCACGTCGGTGTGCCCGACGACCTCGCCGCCAAGGAGGCGAGCGCCGGCATGTGGGTCGACCAGACCGACGAGGCGGAACTCGGGATGGACTATGACACGCTTGATTCGGTGCTCGCGCTCCACGTCGACGGACCCCTCTCGGCGTCGGCGACGGCCCGCGAGATCGGCGTCGACCGGGAGACCGTCGAGAGCGTCCGCGGGCTCTACGAGTCAAGCGAGCACAAGCGACACGTCCCGCCGGGACCGGACCCGCTGTACTGAGTCACGAGGATGGCCTGCACTGCGGAGACGACGGCTGTCGCGGGACGGCTGTCAGGGACCGCTATCGAACCGGCCGCTCGGGGCCGCGGCCGATGTACTCGGCGACGAACGCCCGGACCTTGTCGTCGTCGTACTCGTCCATCGTCAGGCGCTTCTCCCAGGCGGTGAGGACGTAGGTCGCCTCGGGGTCGTCGTTGGGATTAGGGACGGCGATGAAACTCCGATAGTCGCCGGTCTGGTCATTGGCCCACCCGCGCAGGGCCTCCTCGCCGCGGTCGGAGACCGTCGCGGGGTCGTAGTAGACGACCACCGCGCCGTGTTCGAGCGAGTGGACGAGCGACCCGAGCTCCTTCTCCTCCGTGTAGAAACCGGCGCTCTCCCACGTGCCGCCGTAGTGGGTGCCGCCGGTCGGCGGGACGGTGTCGTAGTCGATGTCGGTCCCGGGTTCGACGTGGGCGGAACTCGACGCCTCCTCGGTCTGGACCTGCGAGATCACCGACTGGTCACCGCTCTCGGGGAGTTCGCCCGAGGCTCCGGCGGTCGACCCGCTCCCCCAGATGAATGTGACGTAGACGACGAGCGCGCCCGAGAACACCAGCAGGCCGACGAGCACCACGGGCCCGAGCGGGAAGTCGCCGTCCGAGCCGCCCGTGTGGTCCTCGACGCGCCGCTGGTCTATCGACCCCAGCTCCCCCTCGTGGTCCGCGGCGAGGTGGTCGAGGTAGGCGTCCTCGTCGGAGAACGTCTTTTCACAGTAATCGCAGTCCGGCATTAGCCTCCTATGAGGGGTCGGCGCTTTCAACCGTTTCGGTTCCGCGGGTGACGGGACGACGGACCCCGAGCCGCGCGAACCGGACCTTCGCTCACCGCTCGAACTCCGCGTGGAGGGCCGCGAATGCGTCGGCCTCCCGACGCTCCTGTGTCGCCCGGTCGGCGTCGTCGCACAGTCGTTTCTTCACGACAGCGAGCGCGTTCCTGCTGTCCGGACGGCCGAGCGTCACGGCGTACACGCCACCGTCGGTCGCCGTCTCGATCACGACAGGCCCTCCGCAGTGTGGCGGTCTGTGCCACGAACCCGCGCGTCCGTCGCCGTAACCGTTGTCATACGTGTCGTTCGGTGAGTCGTTTCCAAAGGCCTTTGCCCTTGCCTCCGCTAGCTCGTGGCAATGGAGGAAGTCGCGGCGGTTCGCGGGGCAGCGCTGGACGCGGTGGGGGACGTCGAACCCGACCGTCTCCGCGAGCGCATCCGCGAACGCCTCGAAGACGGGTCGATGGCACCCGGCGTGTTGACGCTGTTGAGTGCTGGGGCGGTCGCCGCCGACGCGCCCGACGACGCGCCGCCGCTCTCGACGGACGGCATCGCCGAGCGCGGCGCCGGCGTGCAACTCATCTACGAGGGACTCCGGCTCACACGCACGCTCTCGCAGGACCCGCCCTGGGAGCGGAGCGGCCGGACCGGCCCGCGCGAGGACGAACTGACCGACGGCGGCGACGTGGCGCTGTCCAGTGGCGACGTGCCCGTCGACTCGGCGGCGACCGAAGACGCCGCCGCCGCGGACATGGACATCCTCGTCGCCGACGTGATGGTCGCGCGGGGGTTCTATCTCCTCGCGCGGACGGAGGCCGCCGGGGAGGCGGTCGCCGTCGTCCGCTCGTTCGGGAGCGACCAGACGCGACTGCGGACCACCGGCGACGACTCGTTCGACGGCAACCTCGAGGTCGACGTGTTCGAGCTTGCGACGGTCGCCGGGGCCACCGCCGCCGGCGGCGAGACGACCGCAGACCTGCGAGCGCACGCCGCCGAGTTGGCCCGGACGGACGGTCCGCTATCGACGGCGGAGTCGCTGTTCTCGGAGGCGAAGCCGGCGACACTCGCCGACCACCTCTGAACGAGGCGTCGCGGTGCCGTCTCCGACTGACCGCGTGCCACCGCTACAGGGCGGGGGCGGATCGAAACGCCTAAAGACGAATCGAAGCAACTCGGACACGCGCCTGGGTAGCTTAGCGGTAAAGCGCGTCCTTGGTAAGGACGAGAGCCCGGGTTCAAATCCCGGCCTAGGCT
>PXSD01000048.1:0-16979 GCA_003023165.1 Halobacteriales archaeon QS_9_67_15
TGACGACACTGCGCCCGGCGCTGTGTTTTCGGCCCCGCTTCCGGTGGCTGGCGCGCCGTCTTCCGCGTCGAAACCGAATCCGCTCGCGGCGATACTCGTCACCACGAGCGGCGTCGTCACGACGGCCGTGCTCTGTCTCAGAGAACGTATTTTTGACCGACTCTGTTAAAATTCTCTATCGATGATATATTTTTGCGACGGCGCCGAATATAGAGGATGGAAGCAACAGTTAGTAATTGTTGCTTCCGAACTCGTTCGCCGAATTGACTAATGTCACCGTCGTGCCGGCCTCGACCTGGATCCGCTTGGGTTCGTAGGCGAGCTCGTCGGTCATCTTGACGGTGTTCGTCTCGGTCCACTCCTGTCGGAGCTCCCGTCACCGGCGTCGCCAGACGGCGTCGCCGTCGGCGTGCTCTCCGAACCGCCGTCGCTGCTACCGGTGTCTGAGGACTCGCCCGGTGCGGCCGAACAACCGGCGACCGCACCGTCGGCGAGCGCCGCGTCCGTGACCCGCAACACCTGCCGTCTGGATGGATCGAAACTGGTCATCTGCACTCGGTAGTGGGCACCTCTCGCCCATATACCGTCGAGCGCGTTCCCGCTCGGTCAGAACGTGGGCGAACGTGTTCACCGACTCTGGTCATCGAAGTCGATTGAGTCCTGGGTCTCCTACGGGAGTCACCACCACACCGAACCGAGAGAGACGAGTTTTTATACCACCGGTCCAATCTGCGTAACACGACGACGCGTCGTGGGCTCCGTTGGTGTAGTCCGGCCAATCATTTCGGCCTTTCGAGCCGATGACCTGGGTTCAAATCCCAGACGGAGCATCTTCCTGCAAAACGACTGAATATACAGAGGGATACGCACAGAGTTTCCACTGTCCCCGCGCGTTGGGGCCTCCTGAACTGTCCATCACCATAGCCAGCCGTCGAGTAACCGGTCGCTGCTCTCGTCGGAGAGGGGGAGCTTATTTTCACGGAAAGACGGACCGGTGGACTGACCACCCACCGACGAACAGAGAGCGTCGAACACCACGCGTTTGCAGCCCTGATCCGAGACGTGGCTCCGACGCACTCGACTACGACAGCAGGGCCTCGACAGTCCCGCGACCAGCTGCGAGACTCGACGACTGTCCGGGTTTCCCGCTGCAACTGCACGTATTACATCCTTATATCCACACCACATATCCTTTTTCTCCCGTTCGTCTAGGTGCCATAGCAGTTGTTTATTTTCTAAACACCTGAGGTTATATAGTTCGATCTTACAACGATATACTGTAAAAGACTGAACGATCAAAATGTATCTGATAAATAATCGACGAAAACCGAAAATAATCGTTAATTATGATCAGCGAGTTGCAGTCAGGTGTGGTCGGCGGGCATTTAGGGGGCTCGCCGGGTGAGATACATGGCCGTCGCCGAATCGAGGGGATCGGAATGGGTCCGATCGAGATGACGAAGTGGCGGACGCTTGTGCTCGCGACGGTAGGATTCGACTTCTCGGTCGTCCTCTCGATGGTCCCCATCGTGTTGTTGGCTGCGTGGGTGTTCCAACCGCACATCGCCGAGGCCGCCACTGAGAGCGGCTTCGTCGGTGGCAGTCGGTCGACCGACTCGGCCGTCGCCAGCGACGACTGATACGGATTATTGTCGCGATGTACCGGAACACGTCAACCCCGGGGTCGGCGCCAGCCGGACATACTCTCCAATAATCCGTATGAGAGCCGGACTGCCGCCCATCTCCGCGGAACCGCGCCGAACGGGCTTCGCTCGCTGTCTCCGGTCTCAGTCGGCCGTATCGCGGATGGTAAACGGACCGATAGCGAGCGTTCGCTTCGTCACGCTAGCGATCCGGAGGACGTACGAGAGGAGGACCAGGAACGGCGCAAGCGCGGTCGTGATCGCGGCGCTGACGATGGCGACGCTCGTCGGTACGCCGAGGAACTCGCCGCCGACGGTTCCGGGGTCGTAGTAGAACAACATCGAGACCGTCACGATCAGCGCGGGAATGGCGCTGGCGAGGACGTACCGCGAGAGGTCGATGAGTTCCCACTGAATGTAGAGCGTCTTCGTGTGCTCTCGGGCAGGCGCGAACAGTTCGAGCGTCTCGATCAGTTCCTCGAGGTGCTCGCCGGCCGCCGCTGGGAGGTCCTCCCCGTACCGAGCCCGGATTCGTCGAGCGTCGAAGACCTTCAGGGAGTAGTTGAAATCGAGCGCCGCCGACAGCACGCCGAACGTCCCGAAGTCGGCGTCTTCGAGCTGGTTGGTCACTGTCTCGGCGTTCGAGACGAGGCTGTCGGTGTAGGCCTCGACCACCTCGACGGCTTCGTCAGGCGTGCCGGCGTCGAGTGCGTCCTCCAGCGCAGTGGCCTCTTCGGCAGCGGACTGGACGAGCAGTCGGAGCAGCGTCGACGGGTCCGAGGGCGCGACCACCGAATCGACGTGTTCGGTGACCGAGTCGCGGACGTCCATCGTCCCCTCGAAGCGCTCGTTTTCCTGGTCGATCGTCCCAAACTCCTGCGAGAGGACGAGCTGATTGAGCGTCACGACCAACGTGACACCGGTGACGATCGCGCTAACGAACGCCTGGAACGTCGTATCGATGGTGCTCCCGGAGCCGAGCAACGCGGTCGCGTCCGGCGAGAGCAACCCCACGGTCACCAGCACGAAGAAGACGATCACCGACAGGAGGACCGCGAACACCGGCCGACCGGCCTCGTAGTACACCCAGAGCTTGAGACGGCTCTCTCCGGCGCGTTCGCGCATGCTGTCTTCGCTCCGGAACGCTGACGGGTTCCAGTCGAGCGGGCCGTCGCTCCGCTCAGGGTCAGGGTCTCCCACGGTTGGCTCTCGACCGAACGAACGACCCCGAGGCCCCTAAATCCGCGGCCGGCAGGCTATCGTCAGCGGGTTCCCAGTGGAGCCCCAGCCGTAGCATCGAACCGACGAACAGACGGGAAGCAGACTCAGGCGTGTTCCAGCCGATACGGCCAGTAGTCCGCGTCGCGGAGGGCCTGTCCGACGGCCTTGTGGAAGTCGGGGAAGTCCTCGAACCCCTCCTGGTCGACGTGTTCGAAGACCTCGGAGACGCTGACGACCGTCTCGTAGTCGATACGGAACTTGCGGCCTCGTTCGCTCCCCTCGTCGCTGTCGGGGTCGTGCGGCCAGTCCATACATAAACGTGCGGACGAGTCACGCAAAAGGGTTTCTCTCTCCGGGTCGCCGACTCGGGGTCTCGGTCCCTTCGGATCCGTGATCGTCTCTTGCGTGTGGCGGACCCACCTGGCGACAGAAGACAGTTATCCCCTGCCAGTGACCCACGACCCATGCCCGGTTCTCGTATCACCGCTGGCGAGCGAGTGACGCTTCGGTCCGTGGAACAGGGAGACGTACCGTTTCTCCAGCGAGCGAGCGCGAACCCCGAGATCAGGTACCCGCTGGGGACGCCTCTCAGGAATCAGGAGGCGTTCGACCTCTCCAAGGAGGACGGGACAGACCGACTGCTCGTCTGCCTCGACGGCGAGGACGCGGGACCGGGCCAGCCCGACGAGGGCGACACGCGGCGGATCGGCTGTGTGTCCGTAGAGGGTCTCGACTACCGCCGACCGGAACTGGGCTACTGGCTCGTCCCCGAGGTCCACGGCCAGGGCTACGGTAAAGAGGGCGTCGCGCTCGTCATCGATTACGTGTTCCGGTCGTACGACAAGCCGGCGATCGGCGCCAGCGCGTTCGACCATAACGACGCCTCCCGTGGGTTGCTGGAGTCGCTCGGGTTCACCGAGGAGGGGCGACGCCGGAAGTTCATGTTCGTCGACGGCGAGCACCGGGATATGGTCCAGTACGGGTTGTTACGCGAAGAATGGCTCGACGGCCAGTGAGCGGTCCCGCCGGGTCGGACGATGCTCAGTGTTCCAGTCGAACCTGGTCTCCGTAGACGGACCCGATCTGCTCCGGTTCGAGTTCGTACCCTTTCTCGTGTCGGTCACTCCATCCGAGTGTCGAAAGCATCGAGTCGGAGAGGTCCGGATCCGGGTCGACGAACACCCGGTTGGGACCGGAGTCGGACTCTTCCACTTCGGCGATTTCGCCGACCACCTCGTCGTCCTGAGTGACTACCTCTTTGCCTCTGTCCGAGAGCGTGACTGTGGTTTCCGATGGCATCAAGAGAATCGGAAGGAGTATTTCGTGCTCAAGATTGCCCCTGCATTTGCAACTCGCTACCAGGGGCCGAATGCGAGGGAGACTCACTGACGATCGGCGCCCTTAATCGGCTCAAACCCGTAGGCGCGGCAGATGACAGACGCCGGAGCCGCGGGTGACACAGACGCCGCCAGCGAGTCCTCGGGGCGAGACGCGTCGGCGGGTGATCCGGCGGCGTTCGCGACGCTCGGGTCGGAGGTGCGTGCCGCGCTCTCGGAGCGGGGGTTCGAGACGCCTACGGAGCCACAGCGCCGGGCGATACCGCCGCTGGTCGACGGCGAGAACGTCCTCGTCGTCGCGCCCACCGGGACCGGAAAGACCGAGACGGCGATGCTCCCCGTACTCGACGCCCTCCAGGGTTCGGACACGTTCGGCATCGGCGCGCTCTACGTCACACCCCTGCGCGCCCTCAATCGCGACATGCGCGAGCGACTGGAGTGGTGGGGCGACCGACTCGACCTGGACGTACAGGTCCGCCACGGCGACACGACCGACTATCAGCGTCAGAAGCAGGCCGACGACCCCCCGGATGTGCTCGTCACAACGCCCGAGACCCTCCAGGCGATGCTGACGGGGTCGAAGCTCCGCACGGCGCTCTCGGACGTGGACCACGTCGTCGTCGACGAGGTCCACGAACTGGCCGTCTCCAAGCGCGGCGCGCAGATGACCGTGGGGCTCGAACGACTGGTCGAACTCGCCGACGACGTCCAGCGGGTCGGTCTCTCGGCGACGGTCGGCGACCCCGACGAGGTGGGCCGGTTCCTGACCGGCGACAGGGGGTGTACGGTCGCGGAAATCGACGTGGGAAGTCGCCTCGACGTGCGAGTCCGCTCACCGCAGGTCCGCGACGACGACGAGCGGCTCGCGGGCGAGCTGATGACCGACCCGGAGTTCGCGAGTCACGTTCGCTACATCCGGGAGTTGGTCGACGAGTACGACTCGTCGCTGGTCTTCGTCAACACGCGCCAGCTCGCTGAGGCGCTGGGGTCGCGGTTCAAGGAACTCGACGCGAACATCGGCGTCCACCACGGCTCGCTCGCCAAGGAGTCCCGGATCAAGGTCGAAGACGAGTTCAAAGCGGGCGAACTCGACGGGTTACTCTGTACCTCCTCGATGGAACTGGGCATCGACGTGGGCCACGTCGACCACGTGATCCAGTACAACAGCCCCCGACAGGTGACGCGGCTCCTCCAGCGGGTCGGTCGCGCTGGCCACCGCCGGGACCTCGTCTCGCGCGGGACCGTCGTGACGACGCATCCCGACGACACCCTGGAGGCACTGGCTATCGCGCGAAAGGCCCGCTCGGGGGAGGTCGAGTCCGCGGACATCCACGACGGCAGTCTCGACACCGTCGCCAACCAGACCGCCGGCCTCGTGATGGACTTCGGGGAGATCCGGGCGATGCGAGCGTACGAGATCCTGACGCGGGCCTACCCCTTCCGGGACCTCTCCGAGCACGAGTTCAAGTCCGTCGTTCGCGAACTCGCGGGCAACGAGGTCGTCTGGCTAGCGGAGGACACCGACGAGATCCAGAAGCGCCGGGGGACGTGGCAGTATTTCTACCACAACCTCTCGATGATCCCCGACGAGGCCACGTACTCCGTCGAAGACGTGGCGAGCGGGCGCGACGTGGGGACGCTGGACGAGCGGTTCGTCGTCAACTTCGCGACGCCCGGCGAGGTGTTCATCCAGCGCGGCGAGATGTGGCGGATCACCGAGATCGACGAGGACGAGGAGGTCGTCACGGTCTCGCCCGTGGAGGACCCCGGCGGGGAGGTCCCCTCGTGGACCGGTCAGGAGATCCCCGTCCCCTACGCGGTCGCACAGGAGGTCGGCGAGATGCGCGGGATCGCCGGTCGACAGCTCCAGTCCGGTGGCTCGGTCGAGTCCGTCGCCCCGGAGTTCACCGCTCGCTACGACGGCGACGCCGACACCGCCGCACTCGGCCTCGAACAGGTCGCCGACCACGAGCACACGGTCCCGACTGACGACACGCTCCTCGTCGAGTTCCGCGGGCGAGAACTCGTCGTCAACGCCGCCTTCGGGCACAAGATCAACGAGACGCTCGGACGGCTCCTGTCGGCGCTGCTGGGACAGCGGACCGGCTCCTCGGTCGGGATGGAGATCGACCCCTACCGCATCGAACTCGAAGTCCCGCGGAACGTGACCGCCGGCGACGTGGTCGACGTGCTCGAAGACACCGACCCCGAGCACCTCCCGGAACTCGTCGAGTTGAGTCTCAAGAACTCCGACTCGCTGAAGTTCAAGGTCGCACAGGTCGCGACCAAGTTCGGCGCGCTCAAGCGCTGGCGCGGTCGGGGGTCGAGCAACAGGTTCGGTCGCGACCGGCTCATCGATGCGCTCGAAGACACACCGGTGTACGACGAGGCGGTCCGCGAGATGCTCCACGAGGACCTGGACGTCGAGGGCGCCGCGAGCGTCCTCGAAGGGGTCCAGTCGGGCACGCTCGACGTGGAACTGCTCGGCGAGCGGACGCCGGTCGGACTCGGCGGGCGCAGCGCCGGACAGGAGCTGCTCTCGCCGGACAACGCGGACGCGAGCGTCATCCGGACCGTCCGCGAGCGGATCCAGAACGACCGGATGATCCTCTTCTGTCTCCACTGCCGGGACTGGGAGCGGAAGAAACCGGTCAAGCGCGTCCGAGACCGGCCGGAGTGTCCCGAGTGCGGGTCGACGCGGATCACCGCGCTCAATCCCTGGGCCGACGAGGTGGTCTCGGCCGTGAAGACCGACGACAAGGACAACGAACAGGAGAAGATGACCGAGCGGGCGTACACGTCTGCGAGCCTCGTCCAGACCCACGGTCGACGGGCGGTGATCGCGCTCGCCGCCCGCGGCGTCGGCCCCCGCAACGCCGCCCGGATCATCAACAAACTACGCGAGGACGAAGACGAGTTCTACCGGGACATCCTCCGACGGGAACGCGAGTACGCCCGGACGCGGAGCTTCTGGGACTGAGTAGCGGCGAATCGACGGACTGCGACCGGGTCACGGCGGCGGACTTATGTGGCGGAGCAGTGAGAAGGAGTGGCTCCCTCAGTCCTCGAGCGCGTCAGCGATCCGGTCGAGCGTCCGTCGGACGTCGTGGACCTCGTCGCGGAGCTTGCGCCCCTCGCGAGTCAGCTCTTCGTCCCCCGTCGACTCTTCCTCGCCGCGACCGCCGGGTCCGCCGCCCATGCCGGGCGGGCCGCCGGGGCCGCCACCGCCGCCCATCATGCCGCCCATCATCTGCGCGAACGGGTTGCCGCCACCGCCGCCGCCCATGCCGGGCGGGCCACCGGGGCCGCCACCGCCACCCATCATCTCTTCCATCTTCTCCTCGCGGGACATGCCCTCGCCGTCGCCGTCGCCCTCTTCGGCGCGCTGCTGGCGGATATCTTCAACTCGCTCGCGGAAGGACTTGGACTCCCCGTCGTCGCCGTCCTCGGCGTCGGGAGCCTCGTCGGCCGACTCGTCGACCGACTCCTCGGCGGGTGCGTCGCTCTCCTCGGAAGTATCGTCTGCCATACTCGTGTTTCGCCGCCGCGTCCCAAAAGGGTTGTCGTACTCAGGCGATACGCCGGACGAGAATCGAGATCCCGGTCGCGACCGCTCCCGTCGTCTTCGGCCGCTCGCTCGCGGTCCCGACCCGTGACGGACTCGCCGGACGCCGCCGACCCGCCGTCGGAGAACATCGCCGACAGGTTGTCGGTTTCGTCGACGTCGTCACTCCGCTCGGCGTCTGCGCCGCTCGATCCGACTGGTGGGTCGTGGTCACCGGACGTCAGTTTCTGGTCGTCGTCCGTCTGGGGGTGCTATCAGTCGTTGGTTCCTCCGTGCAGCCAGTGCTGCGAGCGCGACAAGCGCCGCGAGCGCTCCGAGCAGTCGCTCTCGATTCCCGTCCTGCTGACCGTCGCGGGCCAGTAAATGTCTTGTGTCCAACACTACGCGCCGCCGTGACGCCGCCTGAGTCCGTCTCAGAACGCCCCGAGACTCGACTGGAGGTTCCGGTCGCTCTCCCCGGATTCCACGTCGTATCCGACCAGGTCTCGCATGTCGACGGCGTACGTGCTCCCGGCGTTGTCGAGTAACAGCGCCCTACCCTGGGCCCCCCTGACCGTTCCCGACGCGAGCGTCTCCGCCATCGGTCGGTCCTCGAGCGCGAAGCCGTAGTCGAAGTCGTAGGTCTCGATCGGGTCGAACTCCGCGAGCAGCGAGTGCCACGCGTCCCCGTCGACTGACTCGTGGAGGCTTCGGACTTTCGTCGTGATGGGGACCCGGTCGCCGATGTCGGTCGCTATCTCGGCCTCGATCTGCCGGGCGACGCGGCCGTCGGTGACGGTCCGGAGATGTGCGGCACGGTCGGCACCCTGCTCTCGAAGACGCCTGTCGAGTCGCCACGACCGCGTGACGCCCACTTTAAATGTCTCGGGGGCGAAGGCGGCGAGATAGACGGCGTGTTCCTCGCGGCAGGAGTCGAGCGGGAGCGAGCACTCCCCGGTACAGCGGGCACAGGGCCACCGGTAGGTGTGTTCGTCGCAGTACGGTGCGTCATCGCGCGCACACGGCGTGTGTGAGTCGTCGTCGACGACCCCGGCACAGTGGCGTTCGTCGAGTGAGTACGCGAGCGCTGTCCCCGGCTCGAGCGTCTCCGTCGAGACCGTCCCGTCGCCAGCGACTAGTAACGCCGCTGGTCCGTCCACGCCCGTCTCGTACCCCACGACCTGCACGGCCGCGGCTTGGCGGTGGCCGAATATAGTCGTGGCGCTCCCGTCCGCGAACGGGGACCGACCGAAGACAGAGTCGGGCGATTCCCGCACCTGTGACCGAGGCGAACAGTGGTGCGGGTTTATCAGTCGGGGACTCCACGAACTGTGTGAGACAACAGCATGGCCGACCTACAGCTCACCAGCCCGGCGTTCGAGGACGGCGCCCGGATTCCGGAGGAACACGGGTATACAGCGGAGAACGTCAATCCGCCGCTGGAGATCTCGGGTGTGCCGTCGAGCGCGGAGTCACTGCTCGTCGTCGTCGACGATCCGGACGCCCGCGAGCCCGCCGGACAGATCTGGGACCACTGGGTCGTCTGGAACGTCGACCCCGACCGCGAGTCGATCCCGGAAGGCTGGGACCCGTCGGTCGACGACGCGGTCGCCGGCGAGAACGACTACGGCGAGACCGGGGGGGGGGGCCCGAATCCGCCGGACCGCGAGCACACGTACCGGTTCCTCCTGTACGCACTGGACGAGCCGCTCGACCTCGCCAGAGACGCGACGAAGGACGACATCTACGACGCCGCAGAGGGCTGTGTCGTCGGGAAGGCAAACCTCGAAGGTACGTACGCGCCCTGACCGCAGTCGGGGTCGGTGGAGGCCGAGCGGTCGGGCGACCCCGGTCGCTCAGTCCGCGAGGAGTTCTCGGGTCGCGCGGCGGACGGCGTCGTCGCTGGACTGTTCGGGCTCCCAGCCGAGCGCCGAGAGCTTCTCGATAGAGAGTCGCATCCGGGGCACGTCGCCGACCCAGCCGCGGTCGCCGCCCGTGTACTCGTAGTCGGGGTCCAGCCCTATCTCGTCGCTGATGATGTCGGCGATAGTCGTCACCGACGTCGTCGTCCGCGTCCCGAGGTTGTAGACGTTGCAGTCCTCGCTCGCGTGCTCGACGACGTGACACATCGCATCGATGCACTCGTCGACGTGCATGTAGGACTTCTCCTGGCGCCCGTCGCCGAGGATCGTGAGCGAGGAGGGGTCGTCTTCGAGCTTCTCGATGAAGTCGGGGACCACAGCGCCGAGCTGGAGGCGCGGGCCGACGATGTTGGCGAAACGGTAGACCCAGACGGTGAAGTCGTGACTGTGAGCGTACACGGAGAGGAGGCTCTCCTCGCCGAGCTTGCTCGCGCCGTAGATACTGATCGGTTCGAGCGGCGCGTAGTCCTCCGGCGTCGGTCGCGGTGCCTCGCCGTAGACGGTCGACGAGGAGGTGAACGCGATGTTCTCGACGCCGACCTCCGCCATCCGCTCGATGACCGTCTCGGTGAGGCGGTTGTTGAGACGGTACTGGTCGACGTCGTCGGCGGCGGCGTTCTTGTCCGCCGCGAAGTGGAAGACGCCGTCCGCGTCGGCCGTGATCGCCTCGGCGGCCACGTCGGGGTCGGTCAGGTCCCCCTCGACGACCTCGACGCCGTCGGGAAGCCACTCGCGGTTCCCGTTCGAGAAGTTGTCGACGACGACGACCTCGTTGTCGGGGACCAGTCGCGCACAGAGGTGCGAACCAACGAAGCCCGCACCGCCCGTGACGACCAGTCGCTTTCCAGTGAGCTCCATACCACGACGTCATCCACGGCCGACATTTGTGTTACGATACTCGCCGTCCGGCCACCAGGGGCCCGAACCTGTCACCTAAGGCAGTAAAACGGCGACGGCTCCACCGACGAACACGGACGGAGGTGCGAACCGAACGGGGAGTCGACGGCGATAAACTCGACGGATACGCGTGGGAAACCGTTCGAGCTGCCGTCGAGGACGCGCGTTCCGGCAGCGCGTGAACGGTCGAGGGTCCGACCGGACGGCGCGTGTCCGGTGGGACCGGAGCGTCGCTTCGGAAAGCTCCTAAACCGGGCTTTCGTAGCCGACGTCAATGAGAGACGAACCGGAGGTCGCGGTATTGCGGCTGGGTCACCGGCCCGGTCGTGACGACCGGATGACGACCCACGTCGGCCTCACGGCGCGAGCCCTCGGAGCGGACCGCGTTGTCCTCGGCCCCGAAGCCTCCTCCCCCGCCGAGACCGTGCGCGACATCACTGACCGCTTCGGCGGCCCGTTCGACGTCGAGGTCACAGGCTCCCCGAAGGGGGTCATCGGCGACTGGGACGGCCTCGTCGTCCATCTCACGATGTACGGGCTCCCGATCCAGGACGTGGAAGGCGACCTGCAGGGTGCGCTCGACGGCGACACGGCGGTCCTGTTCGTCGTCGGCGCCGAGAAGGTCCCCTTCGACGTGTACGAGCGGGCGGACTACAACGTCGCTGTCACGAACCAGCCGCATTCGGAGGTCGCGTCGCTCGCCGTCACGCTCGACCGCGTGTTCGACGGGCGCGAACTCGACCGCGAGGGGGCCGACGCCGACCGGACGGTCGTCCCGAAAGAGACGGGTAAGCGTGTCGAGGACACCAGCGAGACGGAGTGAGCGAGCGGTGCCCGCGGTCCCGTCACCGCGTGACCGATCGCCTGTCTACGCCATTCGGTGGCTTTAAACTTTTCACGCTCTGAAACGGACGTAATGGCGTTCGACGACCTTCTGGAGGACCCCGTTATACAGAAGTACTTACACGAGCTGGTGGGCCCGAAAGGGATGCCGGTGGCGGCCGCGCCGCCGGACGGCGAGGTGACTGACGAGGAACTCGCCGAGGAACTCGGACTGGAACTGAACGATGTGCGCCGGGCGCTGTTCATCCTCTACGAGAACGACCTCGCGAGCTACCGACGGCTTCGCGACGAGGACTCGGGCTGGCTCACGTACCTCTGGACCTTCGAGTACGAGAAGATCCCCGAACAG
The DNA here is from genome assembly GCA_003023165.1 of Halobacteriales archaeon QS_9_67_15. Lineage (GTDB taxonomy): Archaea > Halobacteriota > Halobacteria > Halobacteriales > Haloarculaceae > Halosimplex. The sequence continues at coordinate 11,757 of PXSD01000048.1, forward strand.
CTCGAATCCGAGATGCACCGCCTACTGGAGGCGCTCGAAGAGCGCGAGGACTACGAGACCGAGAACGAATTCTACCTCTGTGAGACCTGCGGTATCCGCTTCGAGTTCGGCGAGGCCATGGAGTTCGGCTTCGAGTGCCCCGACTGCGGGAACCCCGTCGAGGCGATGGAGAACACGCGGCTCGTCGACGCGATGGAGACGCGCATCGAGGAACTCCGCGACGAGCTGAACGTCGAACACGGAACCAAGGCCTGATGGTCGTACTCGCAGCCAAGCTGTACGTCGAGAGCGACGCTCGCGAGCGAGCGATGGACTCGCTCCGCTCGCAGGTCGACAACGAGACCGGCGACCTGGACGTGACGTTCTCCGTCGGTCTCCGGGACGACGAGTTCCCGAGCGTCACCGTCGAGGGCGAGGACGAGACTGTCGCGCGAAACGTCCTCGCCGAGGAGTGGGGGGAACTGACGCCACGGCTGGACCCCGGCGAGGTCTCCGTCGGCACGCTGGACGGCTGGGACGACGACGGGTTCACCCTCGACGTCGGGTACGGCGACGAGGTCCGGATCCCGACCGACGAGACCGGGCTCGGACAGGGGACGCCCGGACAGATCCGGACCCGCTTCGGACTGGTCCAGCACCTCCCGATGCAGTTCGTCGCCGGCGACCACGACGAGGGCGAGCCCGCTCGACTCGCCGACGCGGAGCGCGACCGGCTCTACGAGTGGACGCGTAGCCACGGTCGCGTGAACGTCAACTCGGCGACGCGGGCAGAGGCGCGCGCGACGGTCAACCGCGCTGGTCACGCACAGGACATCGTCACCGTCGAGCGCCTCGGGCTCCTCGAACAGAGCATCGTCTGTCGCGAAGGGACGGACCCGCCGGGGCTGCTCGCGAGCATCGGGCAGTACATGCCGTCGGAACTGCTCTGTGTCGTGCCATGAGGCGCCGACTGGTTCTCGCCCTCGGTCTGCTCGCCCTGGTCGCCCTGGCGGGCTGTTCGTCGCCGTTCGGCGGCGGCGGACCCGACGAGACCCAGCTCAACCGCGACGCGAACTACGACTGGGACACCAACGCGACCACGACGTACAACGTCACGAAGACGCAGTTCAGCGGGGTCGTAATGGTCGAGAACGAGTCGTACATCGAGCTCTGGCAGCGCGACGAACTCGGAACCGAGGAACCGTTAGACGTGGCGGCGCTCCGGTTCCGCTACCCGAACGGGACCGTCGTCGCGCCCGCCAATCGGTCGTCGTTCGGCGTGGAAACCGGCCAGAACAGGGCGAACGTGTCGCTCCCGCAGGCGGGCGGCCAGCTCGCGTTCACGGCCGACAGGCCGAACGCCAAGCAGTTCTCCGTACCGGCATACCTGGAGTCGGCACACTCCGTCGAGGTGACGCTGCCGCCGCAGGCGCGCGTCGGCATCCCGCTCCTGTCGAAGGTCTCTCCGGGCCGGTCGGCGACGAGCGTCGACGAGTCGACCGACCGGATGACCGTTCGCTGGAACGAGGTCGACCGCGGCCCCGTCCTCGTCCGGTACTACCTCGCACGTGACCTGCTGATCTTCGGCGGCGTCGGCGGACTCCTGACGCTGGCCGGGGTCGGTGGCGCGCTCTACTACCTCAGGCAGATCCGCGTCCTCGAGCGACGGCGCGAGGAGATCGGACTGGACGTCGAGATGGACAGCGACGACCTCGACGACGACGGTCCGCCACCGGGCATGCGCTGACGGTGGTCGGTCCCGGCGTCGAAGCAAGCGACCTTTTAAGGGTTCAGTTCCTACGGCGGATATGCGCGTTGCCATCGTCACCGTCGGCGACGAGTTGCTCGTCGGCGATACGATGAACACCAACGCCGCCTGGCTGGGGGAGCGTCTGGATGAGCGCGGCGTCGACATCGAACGAGTGGTGACGCTCCCGGACCGCGTCGCCGACATCGCTCGCGTGGTCAACGAGTACCGCGCCGAGTACGACGCGGTCGTCGTCACGGGTGGACTCGGGCCGACACACGACGACAAGACGATGGAGGGGGTCGCGGCCGCCTTCGGTCGCGAAGTCGTCGAGAGTCAGGCCGTGCTCGATTGGTTGACCGAGTCGGGCGGGTACACGGCGGACGACCTCGCGGAGGGGACCGCCGACATCCCGGAGGGCAGTCGTCTCCTGAAGAATCCAGAGGGGGTCGCACCGGGGTGTGTCGTCGGGAGCGTCTACGTCCTCCCGGGCGTCCCGTCGGAGATGAAGGCGATGTTCGAGACGGTCGCCGACGAGTTCGCCGGCGAAGTCCAGCACGTCGCGTCGGTCGTCGCGGACGAACCCGAGAGCGCCCTGATCGACCGGATCGCCGACCTCCGCGAGGAGTTCGACGTGACGGTGGGGAGCTACCCCGGCGACTCCGTCCGCCTGAAGCTCCAGGGAGCCGAGGACGAAGTCGAGGCCGCGGCCGCGTGGCTCCGCGAGCGCGTCGCCCTCGCCGGGCCCGAGTGATAGTGAGTATTGTAGCGATGTACCGGTACGCGCCAACTCCGGGGTCGGCGCGATCCGGAAATAATCTACAATAATCACTATGAGAAGCGGCGAGACATCGTCCGACGACGGTGTCGCCGGTGTCGGAGCGGCCGAGCGATGCTATCGGTAGAGCGTGTTCAGCCACAGGGCCGTCAGGAGGAGTCCGCCGAGCAGAATCACGAACCCCGAGACGTTGATGAGCCCGCCCTGGACGGCCTCCGCGCTCTCCTGCAGTAGGACGTTCATGTGAACGACGTTCGTAGCACTCGATGTAAAACCGCCCGGTTTCCGCCTGAACGTCCCCGCGAGTCGCGAGGCGCGTTGTTTTTGAGGTGTCCGTTCATAGGGCCGTCGATGCGACGGATCGGCGTCGTCGTGAACCCGATCGCCGGCATGGGCGGGCGCGTCGGGCTAAAGGGGACTGACGGGAAAGTCGCGGAGGCACGGGACCGCGGTGCAGACCCGCGAGCACCCGACCGAGCGCGAGCAGCGCTCGACGCATTGGACGAGTACGACACCGAGGTCGAGGTCGTCACGGTCGCAGGCGCGATGGGCGGAGACGCCGTGCGAGACGCCGGGTTCGACCCGGTGGTCGTGGGCAGACCGGAACGCGGTCGGTCGGGTGAGAGCGGTCCTATCGACGCGGAAACGACGGCGTCGGACACGCGAAACGCGGTCCGTGCGTTCGTCGACCACGGCGTCGACCTGGTACTATTCGTCGGCGGGGACGGAACTGCCGTCGACGTGGCGGAGACGCTCGACGAACTCGACAGCGAGATACCGATCCTCGGCGTGCCGGCGGGCGTCAAGATTTACTCGTCGGTGTTCGCCGTGCGGCCGCGGGAGGCGGGGATCGTCGCGGTGTCGTTCACGGACACCGAGACCGGCGAAGTGAACGACGTCGACGAGGACGAGTACCGCGCCCAGGAGGTCTCCACGGAGTTGCGGGCTATCGCGAAGACCCCGGTCGCCGAGGAGCGCCAGGCGAGCAAGCAGCTCGGCGGCGGGACGGTGGAGACGCTGGCCGAAGGCGTCGCCGAAGACGTCCAGCCGGGCGTGACCTACGCGCTCGGCCCCGGCGGGACCGTCGGCGCGATCAAGTCGAACCTCGGTTTCGAGGGAACGCCTCTCGGCGTCGACGTGTTTCGGGAGACCGAGGCGCGAAGCGCCTCGGATGGGGTGAGCGGTGTAACCGCGAACCGAGACGGCGGTCTGGTCGTCCGCGACGGCAGCGCCGCCGAGATCGAGGCAGCGCTTGACGACCGGAACGTAGTCGTCGTCTCGCCCATCGGCGGGCAGGGGTTCGTGTTCGGGCGCGGTAACCAGCAGATCTCTCCCGAGGTGATCCGCCGCTCCGAGGTCGAGGTCGTCGCCACCCGCGCGAAACTGGACGACCTGGACGCGCTCCGCGTCGACACCGGCGACCCCAAACTCGACGAAGACCTCCGCGGCTGGCACTGCGTCCGCGTCGGTCGATACGAACGCCGACTCATCAGCATCGAGTGATAGCGTTCGAATAAAACCCTCCTCGGTCGAACCGGCCTCCGTCGCCGCTGTGACAACTGTCCAGCGCGAGGATGAGAGTTCCCGAACGACCGCCCGTTCGGAGTAATAGTACTCAGGCGGATATTATACCGTGTATAGATACAACTAAGGTCACGAGTGAATAAGCAAGGGTATGGAAACACGGAAGGTGCAGCGGCTGGGTCCGTCGACGCTGGCGATGACTCTGCCCGCGAAGTGGGCCCAAGAGCACAACGTAGAGAAGGGCGACGAGGTCTCCCTGCGGATGGGTGGCAAGGGGACGCTCACGGTCATGCCCGAGTCGGTTCAGGGAGAGGAGTCCGAGGCGATCATCCACGCGGAGGGCCTCAACGCCGACGCGCTGGAGCGAGCCATCCTCTCGCAGTACGTCCTCGGTCGGCGTATCATCCACGTCGACGCCGGCGAGAACGGGACGCTCGAGAGTTCGCACATCAACGCGGTCTACAACGCCGAGACCCAGCTCATGGGACTCGGCGTCGTCGAAGAGACGCCGGAACGGATCGCCATCCGGTGTTCGGTCGACCCGGAGGACTTCACGCTCGACAACCTCCTCGAGCGACTCGAGAGCACGGGGTCGACGATGCGAAACGAGGCCGTCAAGGCGCTCGCACACGGCAACCCCGACCTCGCGCAGCGAGCACTGAACCGGGAACGGCAGGCCAACAAGATCTTCGTCCTTCTGCTCCGCCTGATCTTCACGTCCTACCAGAACCCGAACCTCGCCCGTGCCGTCGGCCTGAACGACGGCTTTCCGCTCATCGGGTACCGCTCCATCGCGAAGAACCTCGAACTGACCGCGGACAACGCCGAGGACATCGCCGAGATCGCGCTGGAGACCGACGGCCACTCCCTGAACGTCGACTCCTCGACCATGCGTCGCATCCGGGAGTTCACCGACCGGGTCGACGAGATCACCGAACTGGCCGTCGAGGCGGCCGTCGGGCGCGACTACGACATCGCCGTCGAGGTCCGCGAGCTGTTCGCGGAGGTCGGAGACCGCGAGTCGGAGATCCTCTCGGACCTCGACGAGATGTCGAACGAGGACGTCCTGCAGGTGCGCGAAGTGCTCGTGAGCCTCCAGCAGACCGCGGAGTTCGCCGTCCGGAACGCGGAGATCGCGACCAACCTCGCCCTGAGCGAGGAGTCCGAGCACACGACGATCCAGTCGGACTCGACG
>PXSD01000048.1:17002-18787 GCA_003023165.1 Halobacteriales archaeon QS_9_67_15
CCCCGGGGTCGGCGCTATCCGGAAATACTCTTAATCCGTATGACGCCGCGGTCCGAGACGCTTCGAGGTGGGCTCTCCGGCAACCAAGACTGACCAGACCGCCGCGCCGACCCCGAATGAATTAAGTGTCGACTGCCGAAACCAGGGGTATGACCGAGACTGCCACGGGGTCGGACATGGACATCGGGCTTGGACTGGCGTTCGCCGTCGTCGCCGTCGTCGGTGCGATCGGGATGCTGGTCGCCTACAACGACCAGGTCGTCGCGGCGTGGAGCTTCGCCCTGGCGATGGTCGCGGGGACGCTCTCGGTCGCGGCCATCCACCTGTACGGCGACCGGAACGCGTAAGGAACCGTTAAGGGCGTTCGAGCCGTACGGCGGGGTATGAGCGAACTCGGCGAGGAGGACAGGGAGATCCTGGATTACCTGCGCGATAGTGTCTCGCGCGGGCAGAGTTACTTCAGAGCGAAGCACATCGCGGAGCAGATCGGTCTCTCCTCGAAGCAGGTCGGGGCGCGACTCCCGAAGCTGGACGAGGAGTCCGACGACGTCGAGATCGAAAAGTGGGGGCGCGCGCGGTCGACGACGTGGCGAGTCACGCTCAGTTAACGGGCTTTTTTAGGGGACGGAGTGCCAAGCGTCGGCATGACAGTCCGGGTAGAACGGTCCTTCGAGATACCGGTCGACCGGGAACGCGTGTGGGAGTTTATCGCCGACCCCGGCAAGCGAGCGAGTGCTATCAGCGTCGTGCAAAACTACACCGTCCACGACGACGGGAGCGCGACGTGGCGAATAGAGCTCCCTATCCCCGTCGTCAGCCAGACCATCGGCGTCGAGACGGAGGACGAAGAGCGCAGGCCGCCAGAGTACGTGCGGTTCGTCGGTCGCTCGAAGGTGATGAACGTCGTCGGCGAACACGAGCTCACCGAGACCGACGAGGGGACGAAGGTCACCAACACGTTCGTCGTCGACGGGTCGCTGCCCGGCGTCGAGCGCTTCTTCAAGAAGAACCTCGACGGGGAGCTCGACAACCTCGAAGCGGCGCTCGTCGAGGACGTCGAGGTCGACGCGTGAGACTGGCGCTCGCACAGCTCCACGTCGAACGCGGCGAAGTCCCGGCGAACGTCGAACGTGCACAGTCCGCCGTCGCCGAGGCCGCGGCGACGGGTGCCGACCTCGTCGCCCTCCCCGAGAGCGCGCGAGCACGATATCGGCGTCCTTGCGGGGAGTATCGTCGAGGACCTGGCAGCCTCGCGCGAGGCGGGCATCGAGACGCCGGAACCGGACGGGCTGGCGAACGCCTCCGTGTTGAGGGCGAGTCGCTGCCGACCGTCGAGTTCGAGGACCGCGTCGTCGGAATGACGACCTGTTACGACCTCCGGTTCCCGTCGCTCTCGCGAGTGCCGGCGACGGAGCGACGCTCGTGGCCGGCGGACGTGGACCGCGACCGCGTCGACGCGGTGCGCGAGGAGTTCCCGGCGCTCGACGACCGGCGTCGGTAGTTCAAACGCGCGTTTGATACCACGGCGCACACTTGTATCCGGGGGCGGACATGGCGGGTATGGTTCGCATCGCGGCCCTACTCGTTGCAGTACTCGTCGTGTTCGCCGGCTGCTCGGGGTTCGGCGGGCAGAGCAACAGCGGTGACGTCGACACGGGGATGGAGCGTGGGGACGGAAGCGGCGGTGGCGGCGACAGTGCCCCGCCCAGCGGTGACGGGGGCGGCGACGGAGGGAGCGGTTCGGAGCAGGAATTCAGTGCTAGCGGCTCGGCGGACGGTCAGCAG
>PXSD01000025.1 GCA_003023165.1 Halobacteriales archaeon QS_9_67_15
GCTCGAGGCCGTCGACGAATCCGTCGACGTGGTGTTGCTCGACAGGCGGATGCCGCAGGTGTCGGGCGACGACGTACTGTCGACGATCCGCGAACGGGGGCTCGACATCCGGGTCATCATGACCACCGCCGTCGACCCGGACTTCGATATCGTGGACATGCCGTTCGACGATTACCTCTGTAAGCCGGTCCAGAAGGAGGACCTCGTGGCCGCGATCGAACAGCAGCTGACCGCGAATCGCTACGACGACCAGCTCACCGAGTATCTCGAGGTCACCTCGAAGATCGCACTTCTCGAAGCCGAAAAAACCGATACCGAACTCGACGCCAGCGAGGAAGTGACCGAGCTCCGTGAGCGCGCCGAGCGACTGCGCGTCGACATCGACGACGCGATTTCGGAGTTCGAGGACTTCGAGGCGGCGTTCAACGAGCTCAGTCGCCACGCCGAGTGAGCGGCCAGCGTTCGAGCGACAGTTTTCCCTGCGGATTCCGACGGTCGGTCAACAGAGGTTCACAGTGGCGAACGCGTCGCCGCGGCGCGTGATGTCGACGCCGACGCCGACTACGCTGGCGTTGGGCCGAGCGAGACGCTGACGGTAGGTGTCCGTCTCCCACCAGGAGTCAACGAGCGCCCGCGCGACGGCCTCCTCATCGCCGTTGAATCGGCGTTCGTCGTCCTCGGTGTAGGGCTGACCGGCGACCGTGGTCCCGACGGCTTCCAGCGCGTTGTCGTCGGCAGTCACCAGCGAATCGCTGTCGGCCGCCGACCAGCGACAGCGGTCGTAGAGGGTACTGTCCCGATAGCGGTCGGCACTCTCCGCGCCGTCGATACGATGGACCGCCTCGCCGATGTCGGCCATGTCGACGCTGTGGCCGCGTGCCATCTCGGTCAGGCGGTCGACGGTCGTCCCATCGACGCCGAGCGTCGAGTAGTTCGCCGTCGACCGGCGTTCGTTAATGAACGTTGCGACGAGGCGCTCGACCTCGCGCTCGTCGAAGGAGTCGGCGGGAACCTCGGTCAGTGCCGGCGTCGCAGTCGGCGTCGGCGACGGCGTCGGTGTGAGCGTCGGGTACGCCGTCGGCGTGGCCGTGGCCGGTCCCGACGGCGTCGCAGTTCCCGGCCCGCCGGTCGTCGTTTCGAGCGGCGGGAGCGATGTGGCTCCGACGGGCGTCGGCGTGGACTCGCCACCGACGCTCGGCGCATTTGGCTGGCTCAGCGCGGCACCGACGAGTACTGCGACGACGACAAGCGCGACGACGCCGCCCCCCGCGACCAGCAGCGTCGGCTTGTTCACGTCCACCATACTCGCCAGTCAGTACGACCCTCAATAACTGTTGTGTCAGCGAACAACCGTCGGTCGTCACCGCGGGCGTTGCTTCCGTCCCCGCTCGAACCCGACGACAGCTCAGTCGTCGGCCTCGACGGGGCGGTCGAGTGCTCGCCGCACGCCAGCGAGCACGGTCTCCGGCGTGACCGTATCGGAGTGGTAGCTGCGTTCACCGCTCTGGCGGTCGGCGGGGACCGAGCCGTCCGCGGCAGCCACGCGGACCACCGCGTCGCGGTCGCGAACGAGCGCCCGCAGCGGAGCCGCGACCGGTTCGACGACGACCGCGGCGTCGGCGGCCGCTAACAGGTCCCGCGCGGCAGTCTCGCGTTCGGCGTCGAGCGCCGCGAAGGCCGGAGCAGTCACGGTCTCGGCGGCGAGTTCCCGCGCAGTCGCGGCCGCCACGTCGCCCGACGGGACGACGCCGACGGTGACTGTCGCACCCGCGCTCGAAAGCACCGAAACCGTCCGCGCCGTCCGCTGCCCGGTTCCGACGACGTGGACTGTCAGATCCGCGTCACCCGGCTCCGAAAACGGCGTGACCGCGGGCGTCCCGGTCACGGGGTTCGGGAGGACCGCCGCGTCCGTGTCGAAGGCCGTCCCGACGTGGTCGGCGGTCAGCACCGCTTCGGGCGGCCCGACCGCGAGCAGGTCGCCGTCGGCGAGGACGGCGAGGCGGTCGCAGAAGCGCGCCGCCACGTCGAGGTCGTGGATGGCCGCCAGCGCGGCTTTCCCCTCGGTGTCGACGAGGTCGCGGACGAGTTCGAGCGTCCGCACCTGGTGGTTCACGTCGAGGCTCGCCGTGGGTTCGTCGAGCAGGAGCGCGGGCGTCTCCTGGGCGAGCGCCCGCGCGAGGACGACCCGCTGGCGCTCGCCGCCGCTGAGCGAGGCGACCGACCGGTCGCGAAACCGTGCCGTCTCCGTCCGTTCCAGCGCGCGCTCGACCGCCTCGCCGGCGTCGGAGTCGCCGCTGAACCGCCCGTGATAGGGGGTGCGCCCCATCTCGACGATGTCCTCGACGGTGAACTCGAAGGCGACCGTCGTGTCCTGGGGCACTGTCGCGACGAGCCGACTCGCCGCCCGTGCCGAGAGGGTCGACACCGTCTCGTCGGCGACCCGAACCGACCCCGAATCGGGCGCGAGGACGCCGTTGATGCTTTTCAATAGCGTCGTCTTCCCGGCCCCGTTCGGGCCGACGAGGCCGACGAACTCGCCGGAGTCGACCGACAGCGACACGTCCGCCAGCACGCCCACGTCACCGTACCCGACTGAGACGCCGTCGACCGCGACCAGCGGGCCGTCGGTCGGGGTGGTCGCGGACCGGTCGAGTGCGGTCGGTGACAGCCGGTCGTCGCCTGCAGCCCCGTCTTCGCCGCCGACGAGCGCGTCGAATGGTCCCGGCAGGTCGGAGGTCACAGCGAGTGCACCTCCCGGGTCCGGAGGAGATAGAGGAAGAAGGGCGCGCCGAGCGCGGCGGTGACGATGCCGACGGGCACCTCGACTGGGCCGGCGCGGGCGACCGTGTCTGTCGCGACGAGGAAGGCCGCGCCGGCGATGGCGCTGGTCGGGAGCAGGACGCGGTGGTCCGGGCCGACGAGCAGTCGCATCATGTGCGGGACGACGAGCCCGACGAACCCGATCGCGCCCGCGACGGCGACCGCCGCCGCGGTGACGACGCTCGACACCGCCAGCAGGACGCGCTTGGTGCGCTCGACCTCGATCCCGAGCGTGTGGGCGTCCTCCTCGCCGAGCAGGAGGGCGTTCAGGTCCCGGGTGTACGCGCCGAGGACGAAGACGCAGGCGAGTGCCACCGGCGCGGTGACGGCCACGTCCGACCACGCGGCGTTGTGGAGTCGTCCCATCAACCAATAGAGGGCCTGTTCGAGGCTCTCGCCCGCCTGCAGAAGTAGATAGGAGACGACCGCGCCGAGGAACGTCTGAATCGCGACGCCCGCCAGCAGGAGCGTCGCGACGGGCGTCCGACCGCCCTCGGTCGCGATCAGGTAGACCGCGAACGCCGTGACGACCGCGCCGACGAACGCCGCCGCCTGGATGCTGAACGGGCCGGAAACGGAGAGCGCGATGGTCGCGACGGCACCGACGGCCGCGCCCGAGGAGACGCCGATGATCGACGGGTCCGCCATCGGATTCCGGAAGAAGCCCTGCATCACGGTGCCCGCGGCGGCCAGCGCGAAGCCGACGGTCGCGCCGAGGACGATGCGGGGGAGGCGGATGCCGCGGACGATGGTCTCGTCCGTGCTCTCGACGGGGAGCGAGAAGAGATATGTGTACGACAGGTCCGGGACCGGGACCGAGACCGTCGCGCCGAAGAGCGCGACGGCACCGCTCGTGAGGGAGACGCCGGTCGGGACCCCGACGGCGTTGAGCGTCGCCTTCGCCACCGCGGGGAGTGCGACACTGACGGGGCCGATCGTCGCGCTGACCAGCACAACCGCGACCAAGAGTCCAGCCAGTCCGACCGACCAGACCGTCGCCCATACGCGGGTCTCCATCTCGACCTCAAGTCTGGTTGCAGTAGGTAAATATTTATTGCATAGCGGCACAGCCAAAGACGCTATGAGAAAAGCGACAGCAGTCGTCGGTGCAGCGCTGGTGCTAGTGGCCGCGTTCGGGGCGACAGTCCCCGTCGCCGCCGACACCGGTGGGTCCGGTGCCGGAGCGAGTGCGAGCGTCGATGCGGACTCGCACTGCTCCTACCCGGTCACGATGACAGACGCGACTGGAACAGATGTCACGATCGAAGAAGACCCCGATCGACTCGTCGCGCTCGCGCCGAGCGCGGCCCAGATCCTCTGGGAGATCGGCGCGGACGGGGAGGTCGTGGGGATGCCACAGGGCTTCTACACCGGCTACCTGAACGGTACCGAGGGGAAGACCGACGTCGTCACCGACGACGGGTCGGTCATCGCCGAGGCGGTCGTCGGGAGCGAACCCGACCTGGTGCTGGCACCCAACGTCGTCAGCAACGAGACCGTCGAGAGTCTCCGAGACAGCGGTCTCACCGTCTACCGCTTCGAGAACGCCGAGGGCCTCGAAGACGTGTACGCGAAGGTCGAACTGTACGGTCGGCTCACCGGCAACTACGACGAGGCCGGTCGAGTGAGCGCCCGTATGCAGGGGCAGGTCGAGGCCGTCCGCGACGCGGTGAGCGAGGAGGAGAACCCGCGCGTGTTCTTCTCGCTCGGCGGCGGATACACCGCGGGTGAGAACACCTTCATCGGTCAACTCGTCGAGGCGGCGGGCGGAGACAATATCGCCGCTGGCGAGATCAACAGCAGTTCCGGCTACGGCGTCCTCAGCGACGAGGTCGTCGCACGGGAAGATCCCGAGTGGATCGTCCAGAACGGCCAGTTCGGTACGGTCCCCCAGACGGCCGCGTTCAACGAATCGACCGCTGTCCAGGAAGAGAACATCGTCAAAGTCGACCGGAACTTCACGACACAGAACGGGCCGCGGAACGTCCAGCCGTTGAAGCAGATGGCGCAGGCGTTCCACCCCGACGCCTCCGAGCGCGTCGACTTCTCGGCCGTCGAGACGCCCGAACCGGCATCGTGTTCGACGCCGACGCCGACCGCGACGGCGACCGAGACCGACGAAATGGACGACGCGACGCCGACTGCAACGCCGACCGCGACGGCAGGGATGGACGACGCGACGCCGACCGAGACCACGAGTGACGGCGGCCCCGGCTTCACGGCCGCCCGCGCGCTCGTCGCGCTGCTGGCCGGTGCACTGATCGCTCGTCGTCGACGGTAACGCCGACGCGACCCGCACTTTTTTTGATGGCGACCGCCGCGACCGGAAAGACCCTTACGTAGGCGGGTTCTCGTGGCGCGTATGGTCGAAAACGTCATCTGGCCGGCGGCGCTCGACGCCACCTGCACGCGCAGCGAGGGGCGTCGCGTGTCGACGGATCTCGCGGTCCCCGAGCCGACGCTCGACGAGATCGCACAGGCCGTCCAGCAGGTCGGCTACGACGCCGTGATCGAGCGTGACAAGACGTACCCACGCGAGTACGAGCCTCGCGGCCGCGTCCTCGTCAAGGACGCCGACGACGCCAGCAAGTCGGACCTGCTCGGCGCCGTCGCCGCTTACCTCGGGGTCATCCGGGAGTGACCACCGAGGTGACTCGATGAAACGCATCGGCGAAGTCGTCCGGGTCGCACAGAACGTCGCGGTGGTCCGCGCGCCCGACGCCGACCACGTACGTGCACTTGCCCGCCCTCATCGGGTCCCGGTTGTACGCGCGCTAGCGGGTCGGCGACCGGTTCCGCGTCTGGCCAGCCTGCGTTTATTCTACCGTCTCGACGGTCGTGAACTCGAACCGTGCTCCACTGTCGGCGCTCTCGGTGTTCGTCCCGAGGTGATACGTCGTGCCCCGGATCTCTCGATAGGTCGCATCGTCCGGACCGGGACTTCACATGAACCGGGACGGAAATCGTAGTCGTAACCCTCAAACGAGTCGTGGGCGAGGTGTTCGTATGGACGAGCGGACGCGCGCGTACGTCGCTTCGGGGGTGATCGTCGGCGTCTTCCTCCTCGTCCAGCTCGGCGCGCTCGCGCTGGTCGAACCCTTCAAGGGCGCGGGCTACCAGGCCGTCGAGAACCCGCGCAACCCGGCGAACAGCCTCGTCTACGTCGCGTTCGTCCTCGTGATGACCGGCGTGATGCTGGCGATCATCCGCTTCGACGTCGACTGGTTGCTGCGCCTGTTGCTCGTCGGGACCGCCGCGTACGTCGGCCTGTTCGTTCTCCGCGTGCTCGTCCCGCCGGTCGTCGTCGTGCCCGTCGCCGGCGTCGGTCTCAACGCCCTCGCGTGGCTCGGCGGCGCGCTCGTCGGCCTCGCGCTGTGGTTCCATCCCGAGTGGTACGTCGTCGACGCCGCGGGGATGCTGATGGGCGCCGGGGCCGCGGCGCTGTTCGGTATCAGTTTCGGCATCCTCCCCGCGCTGATCCTGCTCGTCGGGCTCGCGGTGTACGACGCCATCAGCGTCTACGGCACCGAGCACATGCTCACGCTCGCCTCCGGCGTGATGGAAATGAAGCTCCCCATCGTCCTCGTCGTCCCGCTCTCGCTGTCGTACTCGTACCTCGACGCGGGCGTACCCGACGCCGTCGACGACGAGGCGAACGCCGCGGGCGCACCAGCCGACTCGACCGGGGAGGGCGACGCCGCCCGACCGACCGAGCAGACGGACGCCGCGGACCCGGTGGACCGCGAGGCACTGTTCATCGGCCTCGGCGACGCGGTCATCCCGACGGTCCTCGTCACGAGCGCGGCGTTTTTCGCGCCGGCGTCGGTGCCGACCGTCGACCTGCTCGGGATTCCGGCGACGCTCCCGGCGGTCACCGCGATGGTCGGGACGACCGCCGGACTCGTCGTCCTCCTGTGGATGGTCCTCAAAGGCCGCGCCCACGCCGGCCTCCCGCTCCTGAACGGCGGTACCATCGCCGGCTACCTCGTCGGTGCCCTCGCGAGCGGACTGACACTCGCACAGGCGACCGGTCTCGCCCCGTACCTCTGACCGGCCCGGCCGGTCGTCACCGTCCCACCGTCGACCGCGCCCCTCGTTTCTCTCCGTCCCGCCGTCGACCGAACGTTCGGGAGCGACACAGAAGGGTGAAACGGCTGTCCGCACTACGTACTGGTCATGCCTGTCGACTCCCTGCCGCGACTCGGGCTCGGTACCTACTCCGACGACGACCGCGACCAGTGGCGCGAGAACGTCCGGACCGCGCTCGACGTGGGCTTTCGCCACGTCGACACCGCGCAGGTCTACGAGAACGAACAGTACGTCGGCCGGGGCATCGCCGAGAGCGAGGTCGACCGCGAGGACGTGTGGGTCTCGACGAAGACCGTCCACCACGACGTTCCCCCGGACCCCGAGCAGGTGCCCGACTCCGTCGACGGCTGTCTCGACCGACTCGGCGTCGACACCGTCGACCTGCTGTACGTCCACTGGCCCTCGGGGATCTACAGTCCCGAGGCGGTCCTCCCGGCCTTCGAGGAGGCCTACGAAGCGGGGAAGACCCGGACCGTCGGCCTCTCGAACTTCACGCCGGAACTGCTCGACGAGGCCCGCGAGTTCCTCGACGTCCCGGTCGCCGCCCACCAGGTCGAGATGCACCCGCTGCTCCCCCAGGAGGAACTGGTGGCGTACGCCCGGGAACACGACCACACGCTCGTCGCGTACTCGCCGCTCGGAAAGGGCGCGGCGCTCGAGGTGCCCGAAGTGCAGGAGGTCGCCGAGCGACACGACGCGACGCCCGCACAGGTCAGCCTCGCGTGGGTCCTCTCCCACGACAACGTCGCGGCCGTCCCGAAAGCCAGCAGCCGCGAGCACATGGAACAGAACCTCGCCGCGGCCGACCTGGAACTCGACGACGAAGACATCGACCTGATCGACGCCATCGACCGCCGACACCGCGAGATCGACCCCGACCACGGGCCGTGGAACCGGTAGCGGGTCCGGGCACCGCTCCGCGGAACTGGGAGCACACGTCGACCGCGGTTACCCGCGCGTCACTGAACGACTACAGGCCTTCGTCCCCATCCACGAGGTATGACAGCCGACCCGTTCGTCGTGATCGGCGGCGACGCCGCCGGACTCAGCGCCGCGAGCAAGTGCAAGCGCGAGGCCCCCGACCGCGACGTGGTCGTCTTCGAGAAGGGCCGGTGGGTCTCCTACGCCCACTGCGGCACGCCCTACTTCGTCAAGGGCGAGGTCGAGCAGCTGACCGACCTGCTCTCGCTCTCCCCGACAGAGGTCGACGACCGAGGCATCGACCTGCGGCGCGAGCACGAGGTCGTCGACATCGACACCGACGGCCGGACCGTCTCCGTCCGCGCGCCCGACGGCGACCGCGTCGAACAGCCCTACGGCGACCTGCTCGTTGCCACCGGCGCGCACGCGCTGACGGCGCCGGTCGGCGGGAGCGACCTCCCGGGTGCGTTCTCGCTGCACGGACTGGACGACGCGGCGGCGATCCGCGCCGCGCTCGAACCGCCGGGCGAGGCTACCCCCGAATCGCTGGGCGGCGGCGACTACCTCGACCCCGCCGTAATCGACCGCTACGCCGCGTGGGAGCCGCCCGAGACGGTCGCTATCGTCGGCGGCGGCTCCGTCGGTGTCGAGATGTCCGAGGCGTTCACGGCCCGCGGTCTCGACATCCACCTCTTTCAGCGGAGCGGGCACGTCCTCGACCCCTTCGGCGAGGCCGTCGCCGAGCGGGTCGAGACGGAGCTACGCGAGCGGGGCGTCGCGCTCCACATGGAGACCGAGGTCGAACGGCTGGCTGGCGACGACCGCGTCGAGCGACTGGAGTGTGCCGGCGGTACCGCGCTCGACGTGGACCTCGCGCTCGTCGGCGTCGGCGTCCGACCGAACGTGGGTCTCGTCGCGGACACGCCCGTCGAACTGGGCGAGTCGGGGGCGGTCGCAGTCGACGACTGCGGGCGCACGGCCGTCGACGGCGTCTACGCCGCCGGCGACTGCGCGGAGGCGCGCCACACCGTCACCGGCGAGTTCGACTGGGTGCCGCTCGGACTGACGGCCAATCGGGCCGGTCGAGCGGTCGGTCAGACCGTCGCCGGCGACCCGAAACCGACCGGCGACATCGCCGGGACGGCCGTCGTCAAGGCCTTCGACCAGGAGTGCGGACGGGTCGGTATCGTCGACCACGAACGAGCGCGCCAAGCGGGCTTCGACCCCGTGACCGAGACGATCACGACCGCGTCGCGGTCAGGGTATTACCCGGGCGCGGCCGAGATAGTCGTCTCGCTCACCGCCGACCGCGAGAGCGGCCGCCTGCTCGGCGGTACCATCGTCGGGACTGACCGGGCGGCGGTCCGGATCGACACCGTCGCGACGGCGCTGGAGGGCGACATGACCGTCGACGAGGTCGAGAATCTCGACCTCGCCTACGCACCGCCGTTCTCGCCCGTCTGGGACCCGGTGTTGACCGCGGCGAAGGTGCTGAACGGCTCCCTCGAAGAGACGGCCGGGAACTGACGGGTGTCGCACTCGGTTCGGGAGTGACGGGCGTCCCGGTCAGTCCGCGGTACCAGCGGCGTCGCTCGTCTCGTCTCCGGTTCCCGCGGCGTCGCCGCTCGCGTCCGCCGCGGCGGTCCGCGCCAGCGCCTCGAAGTCGTAGCCGACCTCGGTCAGTTCCTCGGAGACGGTCCAGAGACGGTCGGCGTCGGCCTCGTCGTAGGAGGCGTCGCTGGAGCGCTGTGGCTCGGGGTACCCGCGCATGTCGAACAGCCCGCCGGGACCGATGTACTCGCCGCCGCCGATCGTGGGCGCGGTGGCGGCGAACACGAGCGGGAGCGCCCCCTGTTCGGCCGACTGTGCGAGGACCGCGTTCGCGACCCGCATCGCGTAGAGTTTGACGGCCGAGCCCTCCTGCTGTGGCCCGCGGGCCTGGAGGTTCGTGTCCGCGTATCCGGGGTGGCACGCCACCGAGGCGGTGTCTTCGACCCCCGCGCCGTCGAGGCGCCGCTGGAGTTCGTAGGCGAACAGGAGGTTGGCGAGTTTCGACTGGCCGTAGGCCGACCACTTGCCGTAGGAGTCATCGCCGTGGAGGTCGTCGAAGTCCACCTCGCCGGTCTCGTGGGCACCGCTCGAGTGCGTGACCACCCGCGTGTCTCCCGGCGTCGCCGCCAGGCGGTCGAGGAGCTGGCCCGTCAGCGCGAAGTGGCCGAGGTGGTTGACGCCGAACTGCATCTCGAACCCGTCTGCGGTCTCCGAACGGGGGATCGCCATCACGCCGGCGTTGTTACAGAGGACGTGTAGTTCGTCGTAGTCGACGCGGACCCCGTCGGCGAACGACTCGACCGAGGCGAGGTCACCGAGGTCGCACTCGCGGACGTCCAGGTCACCACCGGGGACGCGCTCGCGTATCTCCGCCGCCGCCCGTTCGCCGCGCTCCGTGCTCCGGCAGGCCATCACGACCGTCGCGCCGTTGTCCGCAAACGCGCGGGTCGCCTCGAACCCGAGACCGCTGTTGGCACCGGTGACGACCATCGTCCGTTCGGTGAGGTCGGGGACGTCTGCGGCGGTCCAGTTGCTCATGTCCGACACTTCGGGGCGCGGACGTACAAATCACTGGCCAAACTGGTGTGGGTATCGGTCGCCGAGGCGGGCGGTCCGGAGCGGTGCTCGCGTCAGTCCACAGAGTCGACGGCGTCGCTCGTCCTCCGCAGCGACGAGGACTACCGGACGCCGGCCGACACCGCCGAACTGTTCCACCGAGGGCTGCGGAAACACGGCGTCGACACGCGGCTGGTGTGGTACCCACGTGAGGGGCACGAGCTGTCCCGGTCGGGCGAACCGGGCCACGTCGTCGACCGGATCGAACGCATCGCCCGCTGGTTCGACGGCTACTCCGAGTCCCGCGAGGCTCCGCGCGCTCGACCGACCCGACGACGCGGGACTGTCCGCCGCCGAGAGCGAGCCGACCGGCGGTCCCGACGAGTGAGCGGCTCACCCTACCGCTGGCGCGCTTCGAGCTCGAGGGACAGCCACCCCTCCTCGCAGGCGATACCGCCGCGCTCGACGGTCCCCCCGTTCTCCGTCGCCACGTCGCAGCCGTAGAGCGTCCCCTCGCCGTCGCGCAGTTGCGCGGCGATCGGTTCGAGGTCGGCCGCGAGTCGGTCCGCTCGGGTTCGACGTCCGGACATACCCGAGATCGGTGCGCCGCGGTGAAAAGTCAGTTTCCGCGCGTTCGTTCGACGACCTCGCCGAGTCGACGGGTCGCGGCCTCGGGGTCGTCGGCCGCGGCTATCTCGGTGATGACCGCGACGCCGTCGGCGCCCGCTTCGACGACGGGCGCGGCGTTGTCGGCGGTGACCCCGCCGATGCCGACGGCCGGGATGTCGACCGCGTCGGCGATGTCGTTGACGCGGTCGGGACCGATCTCGTGTTCCTCGTCGTCGATGTCGTCTTTCGAGCCGGTCGCGTAGACGGCACCGACGCCGAGGTAGTCCGCGCCGGCCTTCTGCGCGCGACGGGCGTCGTCGACGAACGACACCGACCGTCCGATCACGGCGTCGGTGCCGAGCTGTTCGCGAGCGACGGCGACGGGCAGGTCGTCGTCGCCGAGGTGGACGCCGTCGGCGTCCACTGCCCGCGCGAGGTCGACCCGGTCGTTGACGACGAAGGTCACGTCCGCGTCGCGAGTGATCTTCCGGAGCTTGCGACCGAGGTGGTACCGCTCGCGGGCGCTCCGGTCTTTCTCCCGCAACTGCACCGCGTCGACGCCGCCCGCGACCGCCGCCTCGACGGCCTCCAGCGTGGGTCGCCCCTCGGAGCGGCTCTCCTGCGTGACGAAGTAGGTGTCCCAGTCGGTCATTGCCGTCGTTCAGTGTTCGACGCCGGTGTTACTTTCGTTATAGGTCGACGCCGAGGGAGAGCGCTGACCGCCGCTCCTCTGCCACGCGCTTATCTCGTCGGCGCCACTACGTGGAGACATGACAGACGATTCGCCGGCCGACGAGTCATCGACCGGCGCCGCGAACGGGGCGGCGGCGGACTCGGGGGAGGACGTTCCGGGCGTCGACCCCGCGACGCTCCAGCGCCGGATCGACGCCGGCGACCCGGTCCGCGTCCTCGACCTGCGGAACCGGGACGAGGTGGAACAGTGGCACCTCGCCGGCCCGAACGTCTCGCTCACGCAGCAGCCGTACAACCGATTCGTCCGGGCACGGGTGACCGACGGCATAGACGAGTTCGTCGCGGCCGTCGCGGGCGAGGGCCCGATCACGGTCGTCTGTGCGCGCGGCGAAGCCAGCGCCGAAGTCGCGGCGGGCCTCCTGGAGCGCGGCCACGACGCTCACAATCTCACTGGCGGGATGGACGCGTGGGCGCGCCTGCTGCTCGCGACCGAAGTCGACGGCGCGGTCGGCGGTGACGACGACGCACTCGTCCAGTACCGCCGTCCGTCGAGCGGGTGCCTCGGCTACCTGGTCGCCTCGGCCGGGGCCGCGGCGGTCGTCGACCCGCTCCGGGCGTTCACCGGGCGGTACGTCGCGGACGCCCGCGAGCGAGGCGTCGAGGTCGAGACCGTCGTCGACACGCACGTCCACGCCGACCACGTCAGCGGCCTCCGCTCGCTCGCCAAGGCGACCGGCGCGACCCCGGTGATGCCAGAGCGAGCCGTCGAGCGAGGCGTCACGGGCGACGTCACGACGGTCGGAGACGGGGACACGCTGGACGTCGGCGACCTCGCAGTCGAAGCAGTCCACGCGCCGGGGCACACGACCGGGATGACCGCCGTCGCGGTCGGCGACGCCCTCCTCACCGGCGACAGTCTCTTCCTGGACGGCGTCGCTCGCCCGGACCTCGAAGCCGGGTTCGAGACCGCCGAGGCGTTCGCTCGCGAGCTGTATCGGACGGTCACCGACCGGTTTTCGCCGTTTCCCGGCGAGACTGTCGTCGCTCCGGGCCACCACGGCGAGGGCGCACAGCCGGACGCCGACGGCGTCTTCGCGGCGCCGCTGGACGAGTGTCGACAGTCGCGCGTCTTCGAGATGGGCGAAGACGAGTTCGTCGCGCACGTCACCGACCGAAGGCCATCGCGACCGGCGAACCACGAGCGGATCGTCGCTGTCAACCTCGGTCGCGAGTCGGTGGACGACGAGGCGGCGTTCGAACTCGAACTCGGCCCGAACAACTGCGCGGCCGCGCCGGCGGACGACTGACCGTGACGGCCCCGGACCCGGATTCGGATCGGGCGGCACGGCCACTCGACGAGGCCGCCGTCAGGGAGCGTCTCGGGACCGACCACGGGGCGGTGCTCGACGCCGTCGCGGCGACCGCCGACGCGCTCGCGTCCGGGGACGAACCGTTCACCGACGGGCCGGCGCTCGCGAGCGCGCTCGAAGACAGGCTCGCCGAGACGGAGGTCCTCGACAGGTTGCCGGCCGTCCTCGCGACGGCGGTCGACGCCGCGGGACTGACGCTCGCCGCCGACCCGGTCGCCGCACCGCCGTACGTGACGGTCACGAGCCGCGGTCCCGTCCTCCGCGGGTCCACGCCCAAAGGCCGGCTGGTCGTCGTCCTCGGCGCGTTCCGGGTCGAGCGGTCGCCGCGGCGGTACGTCAGAGACGGTGGCCGCGGGGCGGTCTCAGTCAGCGTCTCGTTCCACTGAGCGGGCGAACACACCCGGTTCGTGCGTCGTCGAGTCGACCGCTCATACTGCCGGCTGTACGTCTGTCGAGAATTTCGCCGCCCCGGGGCGGCGAATATCTTCACGAAGTTACAGCCGGCAGTATCAGAAGGGGAGTCGGTCGCGGATCTCGTCGAAGACCGACTCGTCGGTGCCGTCGACGGGGCCGACGACGCCGTCCTCGGGGACGATGACCGTGCGGCGGTCCTCTTTCGTGGCCTCGATGAGGCCGTCGTCTTTCAGGTCGGCCAGCGCCGCCTCGAGCGTGTCGATGTCGACGTCCACGCGAGACCGGAGCTCGAAGACGGTCATCCCGTCGTCCTGCCGGTCGGCCAGCGCGTCGAGGACCGCGACCTCCGCGTCGTCGCGGTCGCGGTGCTCGGGTTTGGCCCTCATGGGCGACTGTTCGGCGTGATGGGTCTTACGTGTATCCCTCGGCTCGACCGCTGTGGCGGCGGCCTCGGCGAGGGCAGTCGACCCGCCGGGACCGCCGGAGTGTTCGGCGTTCGGACAAACAGCACGCTTATGTTTCGGAGGGGACGAACACGTGGTAATGAGTATCAAGTGTTCGCTCCTGGGACACAGCTTCGACGAGACGACCGTCGAGCGGGAGCGCAGTGAAGAGGGGACGGAAGTCGTCATCACCATCACCGAGATGGAGACCTGTTCCCGGTGCGGGGAGACGCGCGTCGTCTCCGAGAACAAGGAAGTGACGACGCTCGAGGTCCCCGCGGACGAGGAGACCGCAAGCCCCGGCACCGACGACGCTGACGGGGGCGACGACACCGACGAGTTCGCGACCACACCCACCGACTCGAGTCCACTGGGGGGACCGACGCCGTCATCCTCGACGACGACGGCGGTGCGGAGGCCTCGGCACAGGCCGAAGCGCGCGGCGCGGAGCCGACGATCCCGGACGCCGAAGGCGACGTGTCCGCGGCGAGCGACACCGACGGCGAGGACGCCGTCATCATCGGCGACGCCGAGGGCGGCGACCGCGACCCCGGCGAGTGGCCCGACGAGGACGAGGAAGCCGCCGCGGACGAGAGCGAAGACGGGGGCCCCGACGCCGACACCGACGGGGAGGTCGAGGGGGACGCAGACGTCGAGGGCGACGCGGCCGACGACCGCGACCCCGGCGAGTGGCCGGACGAGCCCGCCGACCCGGCGGAGCGGGCCGGAGAGAGCGACGAGGTCGAGATCCTGGGCGGCGGAGACGCGGACGAGACGCCGAGCGACGCCCCGGTCGAGAGCGACGACGCGGACGAGGACGGACCCGGACCGGCAGCGGCCCAGAGCGGTGCGGCGTCCGACCACTCGGCGCAGGCCGGAGCGGGCGACGACGGGACTGCCGACGCTGACAGCGGTCGGTCGAAGGGCGAGTGGCCCGAAACGGAGACGCCGACGATCGGGAGCGACGCGGTGGGCGACTGGCCGGACGAGACCAAGCGCGACGAACCCGCCGACTCCGGCATCTCCGGGCCGTCGCTCGACGGCGAGGACGGGCCGTCGGTTTCCGTCCCCGAGGGGATGTTCAAGTGCTCGGAGTGTGGCTTCACGACCGAAGCGGACTCCTCGTCGCTTCGCGCGGGCGACTTCTGTCCGGAGTGTCACCGCGGGACGCTCCTCCAGCGCGAGGACGAGGCCGCCGCCGAGGAGTAGCGGGCGGTTTGTTCTGTCTGGTGGGGCCTCCAGCGTGTCGGAGTGACGCGCGTCGGCCGCGGCCCGGTATCGCGAGCGGGCGCTCGTGCGGCGCTCGAAAAAGGTAAGAACGGTGCTCGCAAAGGGTCGGCCATGCGGGAGTACAAGATGCGCCGGGGAGAGCACCTCGACGAGCGTATCGAAGACATGGAGGAGACGATCGAGGACTACTTCGGACGCGTCTCTGCGACAGAGGAGTACAAGGGGAGCGACCTGCACGTGGTCGAAGACCCGGAGAATCCGGTGTTCCAGCGCATCACGGCGGGCGCGGTCGAGTACAGCGGCAAGAAAGGCCGCCGACGCGGTCGACGCGAAAAACGACTTCCTGCTCGAAGCCACCGGGCGCGACGCCAAGAGCCGTCGCGACTCGATGAAACGCTCCGTCGAGGACAGTCCCGACGAAGCCGACGAAGTCTGACTCTCCGTCGCCGTTCTCAGAAGCCGTTGCTCGCACGACAGCCCTCAGTACGCGTGTGACGTAGTCTCGTACATCGCTCCCCGGGAGGCGACTCAGCACGTATCCGGGCCGGAAATGTCGGAACTGTGTCATGGGTAGGGCCGGCCACAGTTCCTGTCAGACACCACCTCGAACGAGGCGGTCACAGTCGGCATCCGGCGGCCCGGATAAATGTTTTCCGGTGACGTGACCGGTTCGCGACAGGAACAGTCGCCAGCAGTTCCGCCCGGCGTCCCCCGTCGTCGGGCGGTCCCGGCGAACTCGGTCGTGGGTGTCCGTCGGCTGTGGGTTTCGGTCTCTCGCTCGTGGGAGTAGCGGCCCTACTGGCCGAGCGGGTCTCGGTTGATGGCGACGCCGTGGGGCGTGATGATGAGCTGGTCGTCGCCCTTCTGAGCGATGTCGCCGCCGACCTCGTTCGCGACCTGCTTGAGCTCGTCCGTGATGTGTTCCATCGTCCGGTCCTGGGTCGTGTGCCGCGTGATGTCGGCGATGACGACGTCGCCGTCGTAGACGGCGTCTTTGATGTCGATGACGTCCTGTTTGTCGCCGATCTTCGCGATGCGGACCTCCATCGAGACGCCGGCGGCCGTGGTGTCGACGTTCCCGCTGTCGATCTCGACGTAGTCGTCCTTGTGGCGGCTCCCGCCCGATTCCCCGAGGATTTTGCTCATGAGTCCCATACATTCTTTCCCGGTCGCTGTCCGTTTGTATTTTACGTCAGACACTGCGCATCACGTGGACGCGTGACGAGTGCGTCGGTCCACGCGGACTCATCGTCGCACGGAGTCGGTCAGGTCGCTGGCGGTGGGGCTGTCCCCGCCGTGTGGCGTCTCCCTCGTGCGGACGTCGGCGGCGTGGACCGTCTCCGTCGCGTCGTCGATGACGACCACTTCGCCGGGGCTGGTGGGGAGGCGCTCCGCGAGCGAGGTCTGCACGTACGTCGGCTGCGTGGCCTCAAGCGCGTCGAGGTCCGCCTCCGAAGTGAGTCTGTGAGAGACGACGATGTCCGATTGAGACACCGCCACGTCGGAGACAGCACTCGGGCGCTGGGTCGCCAGCACGAGGCTGACCCCGGGCGCGCGACCGCGGGTGAGGATCGTCTCGAGCGCCGTCTCGCCGACGCCCTGGAAGAAGGGGTGAGCCTCGTCGACCAAGTACCACGGGAGCCGCTCGATCGCCTCGGTGACCCGAGCGCGGTAGAGCGCCTCGCCGATCCCGCGGACGACGGCGTTCATCGGCGCGGAGTCGAGCCCCGAGAGGTCGACGACGGTCACTTCGCCGCCGCCGAGGTCCTGTACGTCGAGCCCGTTCGGCGAGAAAACACCCCACGACTCGGCGAGGTCGAGGTGGTTGATCGCCGCGCGCTTGTCGACGCCGGGTGCCGCCGTCGCCTCGACGTTGCCACGCATGTCGGCGAGCGTCGACTCGTCCTGTGCGGCCTGCCAGACGAGCCCGCCGGCACCGCTCTCGGGCGGGAGGTCGAGCAACGCACACCAGGACCGCGGGTCGAGCGTCGTCGGCGGTATCTCCGGGTTACTGATCACTTCCGCGGGGACGGGAGCTCCCTCCGAGGGCCGGTCGAGCGTCGGGAAGACGCCCATCGGGTCGACGATGACGGGTGCGACCCCCTGCGCCCGCGAGAGCGATTCCGCGACGACCCCCAGCGTGTAGGACTTCCCGTACCCGCGCTTGCCGACGATCAGTGCGGCGTGGGGGCTGTCGAGGTCGAGATACAGTGGGGCACCGCTGGAGCCGTCTCTGGCGCGGTAGGTCCCGAGGTGTCCCGCCGGCGCGTCGTCGTCGGCCTGCACCGCTTTCCCCCGTCCGATGACGAATGTCACACGCCGGAGTGGCTCGCTCCGGTACTTCAAATCCGGGGTCGAATGTTACAGCTAAGAGCGTTCGGGCGAGGTGACAGCGGTCATTCGACCGTCTCGATGTCCCGGACAGTCGAGCTAACCGTCATTCGAGAGACGGCGGCCAGGTCAGCGGCGTCACGCTGCTTGATCGGGACGCCGGCCTCGTCGGCGGCCTTGTAGAGACAGGCCGCGGCGACCCCGCTGGGGTTCTTGCCGGCCACGCGACCGGACTCGACGAGCACGACGGCGTACTCGCGAGCACGGCTCTCGACCTCGGCCGCGACGCCGAGGTCCGACGCGTATCGGGGGAGGTACTCCGTCGGACTGATCGGCCCGACGGGCAGCCCCAGGTCCCTGTTCAGCGCGTCGTAGGCGGTCTTGAGTTCCTCCTTGCTCGCACGCGCCACGTCGACGACCTCGTCCATCGTCCGCGCGATCGACTGGGTCCGACAGGTCGCGTAGACGGCGGCGGCGGCGAACCCTTCGAGCGACCGACCACAGAGCAGGTCCTCCGACTGGGCCGACGAGAACAGCGAACACGATTGGTCGCGGACAGACGTCGGCAGCGACATCACCGAGACCAGTCGCCGGATCTCCGTGTGCGCGTAGAGTTTGTTCCGCTCGGCCTTCGACTCCAGTCGCGCCCGGTTGTGCTGGCGGCGCATCCGGACGAGCTGGCGCTGGCGTTTCCCGGACACTTCGGAGCCGGTACCGAAGCCGATCTCGGTGGACAACCCCCTGTCGTGACGCGAGGCCGTCAGCGGTGCCCCCGTCCGTCGCCTGTCGGCGTCCTCGTCGAGCGAGCGCCACTCCGGACCGCGTTCGATAGCGTCCTCCGACAGCACGAGCCCGCAGTCCTCGCAGACCGCCTCCGTCTCGGCTTTCCTGACGCGGCCACCGCACTCACCACAGCCCACCGCCGTCGACGGTTCGTCTTCGGTGTCGTTTCCACTCGCCGCTCCTCGTGTCTGTTCCCTCAAACGTATCCCCCGTGTAGCCACAGGTGTAAATGGGGGCGACTGTCTTAATCTTTCATCTTTCTACGAGATAAGTAAATGAATCGGAACGGGCGCTCGCGACCAGTGGCATCGATCGACCCGCGCTCCGGACGGAGCGAACGTCTCGACACTGTCGGTCACGAGAACACCCCGTAGCCGCTCGCACCCGGCTTCGTTCCCCCAAACGATTGACCTGTCCGGTGGGAAGAATAAAAGTGTAACACACGGAGAGGCACATGAATGGAGCGACCGGTTCGCAGTCTCGTCGAGCGACCCCGGAGCGACGAGCCCAACACTGACGGCCCTCGCAGCCGAGGTTGCGGTCGTGACGTTCAGTATCTGCGTTCGGGAGTCGTACACGGACGGCGCCGGTGACGAGCAGACGCGGTTCGGCGTCGCGGTGACGACGCGGCTCGCCGGCGTCGGGACGCTCTGTCCGTTCGCCAGCGAACACGGCGCGGTGGCGACTCAGAGCCTCGTCAACGTCGATCTCGGACGGAAGGGCATCGAGTATCTCGACGACGGGCTGGCCGTCGAGGACGCGCTCGAGGCCCTGTTGAACGCCGACGGCGGGCGCGCCCAGCGTCAGCTCCACGGCGTCGACGTCGACGGCGAGTTCGCCTTCTCCGGCGAGGAGTGCAAGCCCTGGTTCGGGCACGTCATCGGCGACAACTACACCGTCGCCGGCAACCTCCTGACCGGCGAGGACGTGGTCGAGGCGACCGCGACGGCCTACGAGGCCACCGCGGGACCGTCGCCGGGCGACCCCGAGAGCGACCCCGACGCACCGCTGGCCGAACGGTTGACCGATGCCCTCGCCGCGGGTCACGAACTGGGCGGCGACAAGCGCGAGGACCTACATGTCCAGAGCGCGGCCCTGCTCGTCCGGACGACCGAAGACCGCGAGATGGCACCGTACTACGACGACCTGCGGGTCGACGCGACGGAGACGCCCGTCGCGGACCTCCACGGGACCTACGAACTCGCCGCCGAGGGCTACGAGATGGCGATGGAGCGATACGCCGACGACTACGAGGACGACGAGAACGCCGGCGAGTGAGGACCGGAGGAAACGGTCCTCGCGGTCGCCGAACGAGACTATTTTAGGTATCGCCGTGCGGTCTCGGCGAACACCTCGCCGGCAGCCAGCACGTCGGGCCAGTGGACAGACTCGTCGGGGAAGTGAGCGCCTTCGATGCGACCGGGACCGAAGACGGCGGTCGGGATCCCCGCTTCGATGTAGTGGCGCGCGTCGCTCCCGTAGGTCTCACCGACCGGCGCGGTCCCCGAGAGACCCGACGCCGTCATCGCCTCTTGCAGAGCTCTCACCACCGGTTCGCCGGGGTCGGTCTCCGCCGACGCGAACTGGGCGCCGAACCGCTCGAAGGTGGGCGGGTCGACGGTCCACGCCGGGTCCGCGGCGACCGCCTCAAGCGTCTCTCGGCAGGCCCGTTCGACGGCGTCAAGTGACTCGCCGGGAGCGACGCCCACGCGCAGCTCGGCGGTGAGCGTCCCGGGGACGTTCGACGCCCACGTGCCCGCCGATACCCTTCCGATCACGATGGGCCACGGCACGTCGAAGCGGTCGTACAGCGGGTGCGAGACCGACTC
The DNA here is from genome assembly GCA_003023165.1 of Halobacteriales archaeon QS_9_67_15. Lineage (GTDB taxonomy): Archaea > Halobacteriota > Halobacteria > Halobacteriales > Haloarculaceae > Halosimplex. Next base: position 20,140 of record PXSD01000025.1, read on the forward strand.
GGCGCGCTCGCGTTCCAAGGCCTCGAAGGCCGCCCGAACTCGCTCGAACGCCGGGAGGACGGACTCGCCTTCCCACCGTCGGGCGGCGTGGGCCTGTGTCCCCTCGATCCCGACCCGGGCCATCAGACAGCCTTCCGTCTCCGTCACGACCTGCAGGTCCGTCGGTTCGGCGACGACGGCGGCGTCGCGCTCGAAGGGATAGGGGTTCGACAGCGCCGCGCTCGCCGCGCCGAGTCCGCCGTCCTCCTCGCCGGCGACGCTCTCGACGACGAGTCTCCCGTCGAGTTCGCGGTCACCGGTCTCGACGGCATCTGCGAGCTGTCGCGCGGCGAAGACGCAGGCGACGAGCTGACTCTTCATGTCCACCGCACCGCGACCGAGGAGTCGGTCACCCTGCCAGCGCGGTTCGAACGGGTTGCCGGTCCACCCTGTGTCGCCGGCGGGGACCACGTCGACGTGACCGTTCAGGACGAGCGTTCGCCCCGCGTCGGGGTCGCCGAACTCGAAGACGCCGGCGACGCTCGGGCGGTCTTCGAGGGCGAGGTCGGCGGCGGGCTCGAACGACGGGTGGTCGGCCAGTGCGTCCGCGTCGGCGGTCCAGCGATACGTCTCGAACCCGAGGTCGGTCAGGAGCGCCTCGACGTACTCCTGTGCCGGTGCCTCGTTCCCGGCGGTCGACTCGAAAGCGATCAGGTCCTCCATGACAGCCCGCATTCGGTCGCCGTACGCGCTAGCAAGGTCGCTCATCGTCCGTCCTTCGAGCGCCGACCACTCAGTGTTCGGGGAAAGGGGGCGGTGAGAGTCGGAAGTCAGACCGAGAACTCGAACAGGTCGTCGCCGACGTGGTGGACCGACTCGACGACCTTGCCGGAGTCGCCGACCATGTCGTCGCCGTCGGTCTTCGCGCGGCCGACGGCGAGGAACTTCCCGTGGCCCTCCTCGTTGATGGCGACGAGGTCACCCGCCGCGATCGAGTCGTCGGCCTCGACGATGCCCGGGCGCATCACGTCGGCCCCGTCGGAGACGAACGAGATCGCGCCGGCGTCGACCGTGACCACGTTTCGCTCGGGCGGGTAGGCGTTCGCGCCCTCAACGGTCAGGAACGGCTCGCCCTCCGTGGCGTCGCCGTCTTCTCGCGGGCTGGGGGACGGCTCCGCCGTCGTCTCACGGGCTTCGCCCGTTCGACTGCTCGCGGAGCTTTGCTCCGCGCTCGTCCCGTTCGAGGCGGCCTCGCCGCCTCGCG
>PXSD01000055.1:0-10679 GCA_003023165.1 Halobacteriales archaeon QS_9_67_15
GGGCCCCGTCATGTCGAGCGCGAGTCCTCGGTCATTAGATCGGAAGTTGACATATTTGAACTACTATGATAATATGTTACTATAAGATTATAGTTATTCGTGTAACTACATCAGAGCATACGTGTTCCCGATACGCGAACGGCCGGGTCGCGGTAGAGCCGACATATCACCAGAGCTACGATGTAAAAATGTGAAGTCGTCTATCGAGCTCCGAGCCGTTCACTCGACTCCCGGTCGGCCGATTTTTCGTCCGACCCCTGAGACGGGCTGTCGGCCGGTGTGAACTGCTTCGGACGGCGCTGCGGCTGAAATGCTATCGGGTATATTTATATTATTTACGTATTATATTTTCCCCTTCTTTTCCGTCAGTCGACGTGGCATCGTTCACGCCGATCGGGTCGGCCGGCAGTGACCGGTTCGTTCAACCATTGGTGTCTCACGGCTCGGCTCGGAAGCAGCCCGTTAGCTGTGTTTCTGACACGAGTAACTCGAACGTATGTTGTTACCTCAGTAGCAACAAATCGAATCTACTGGCCGTGTTTCGGTGAGAGAGTGCAGAGCGACCGGGTCGGAGCGAGCCGTGTCCGTGAACTCCCTGGCCTGCTCGGGCCCCTCTCGACCCGGATCTCGCACGGGGAGCTGCCACGCGACAATGATGAAGCCGCTGGTGACGGTTGTCGCGACGGTGGGGGAGAGTCCACGCGCTTCCAGCATCCTCCAATCTGTGTCGCCGGACGGGCTCGCTCGTCCGGGAGGCGGTGGTCCGTCTCCTCGTCGCCTCGAGACCGTTCTCCGGGGCGCGGACGAACAGGGCGCGGATGAACGACTTGGCGTGGCCCTCGAGTTGTTCGATCTCGGGCTATCTGGTCGGCCACGGCTCGAGCGAACGAGCACCCGCCGCAGGGGCCTCCTAGTATGTGTGGTGTTCGACGAACTCGTTGACGGGCAGTCCCGCGATGTACCGCGCCGACTGCTCGGGCGAGCGTTGGTACCGTGTTCCGCCTGTGCCAGGAAGTCGGCCGCGACGAGTTCCGGTTCGCGGTCTCGTCGGCCAGGACGAGGGCCTCATTCGGGCTCGCGAGGAGTTGATGCCGACGTCCCCGACCACCTGCCGCTTGACCTCGGTCGTCGCTATCCTCTCTCTGTCATTACAACAATAGTGCTGTAATGATCTGTGGGTCCTGGTGACTCCACGTGCTCAAGAAGTGGGATAGAGCTGTGCATATATCACAAAGCTCTCACCCAGGCCGGGAAACTCGTCGGGCGAGTTCCAGATACTGACTTCAGTTCGCCTACATGGTGGGCCGGTCATCTGGGGACCGACGACGCGTTTCGTACACGGTGAAGTCTGTCAGGGTCCGTCGACTATCGGCTTGACCGAGCGAGCGAGGCTCCGAATCCTCCCTGCCGGCGCTCTCTTCGGACTGGTCGTCACGTCGAAGCGCAGTTGTGGTCGCTCGGCCCGACAGTTCGTACTCGTTCGCCGGATCTTGCAGATTATTTATATACTTGGCAGCCCAACGAGGGCGACCGCCGGGCGTTCGAAGTGAGCGAACGAACTGGTCACTCGGTGAGGGCGATCCGGTTCGAGATCGTGCCCGCGGTGTTGCGGACGAGTTTCCGGAGGTGCGTCTCGATACGCGGGCCTTCGTTGTCAGTTGTCGGGTTCCGGAGGCCGACTGCGCCGACGGGGTCGCCGTCGTCGGTCGTCACGGGTGCGATGACCTCCTCGAGGCCGCTGTCGTCGTCGGACCCGGTGACGATGACAGACTCTCGCTGCGCGGTGTCCAGTCGGCCGAGGACCTCCGTCACGCGGTCCGGGTCGTCGACGGTCGCCTCGACGAGCGAGCGACGCGTCCCCGGCGGGTACGATGAAAGGATCGCGAGCCCACCGGGCGCGTCGGGGAGCGGTGCTCGCTTGCCTTCGAACGCCGACGTCTCGACCCGTCCGACCGGGACGACCGTGTGCAGGTAGACGGCTTCCTGGCCTTCCTGCACGACGAGGACCGTGGTCGAACCGGTCACGTCGGCGAGTTTCGCCAGGTTGTCCACACCCGCTCGATAGACCGGCTCGTGGCGTTTCGCGCTCAGCTCGAACTCCAAAAACCGGTGTGCGAGCTGGTACTCGCCGTCCTGCGACCGTACGAAGTGGGCGTCCTCGAGCGTCGCGAGGTGCTTGTGAACGTTCGCCTTCGAGCCGCCGATATCGTCCGCGACCGCCGTCACCCCGGCAGTCCCCTGTCGACGAAGCGATTCCAGCACTGCAATCGACGTCACCGTCGCGCTGACCCGGTCGGCTGGCATACCGGGCGATCGGCCCGAACACCCATAAGCGTTCGCTATACTCGAACGAACCCGGGGCGGCCGGGCGTTGCGCCGCGACCTGTCGAGTCACAGACCGTCGCGGGGAGACGGATTTATCCCCTGTGGCACCTCCCTTGAGGTATGGACGACTTCGACGACCTCGAAGCGGCGCTCGCCGACGCCGGTTTCTCCGGCTACGAGGCGGAGGCGTATCTGGGGGTACTTCGATTGCGGGACGCGTCGGTGGCGGAACTGGCCGACGTGTGTTCGGTGCCGCGGTCGCGACTCTACGACGTGCTCAGGGACCTCGAACGCGAGGGGTACATCGAGACCTACGAGGATGACTCACTCCGCGCGCGCATTGCCAACGTCACGCCGGCGGTCGAGGAGCTGCGCGAGTGGTCGACGGAGCTCGACGACGCCGCAGACCAGCTGGAGTCGCTCTGGGAACAGCCACGGGTCGAACACACGGACATCAGCGTCTTCCAGACCCAGGCGGCGACCGTCAGAGAAGCGACGGTCCGGATCGACGCCGCGGAACACGCCGTCCACCTCTGCGCCACGCTGACGGAACTGCTCGACCTGGCAGACACACTCCGGGACGCCGTCGACCGCGGCGTAGTAGTCCGGGTCGCCGTCCAGAACGGCACGGACGACACCGACGAGGACATCCCGCGTCTCTTCCCGGAGGTCGCGTCGGAGGTCCGCCGGTGTGAGTCGACGATGCACTTCATCGCCCTCGTCGACGGCTCGGCCGGAGTCCTGGCCGTGGACAACGAGTGGGACGGCGAGTACGGACTCGTCGCCGACGACAACACGCTCACGTCGATCTTCCACTGGTACTTCCAGATCCAGCTGTGGGAGCCGTGGGACACCCTCTACTCGGAGTCGCTCGGCGTGACGACGACCTACGTGAGCATCCGGGAACTCATCCGGGACGTCGAGTCGCTCCGGATGGACGACGAGAGCGTCTTCGTCCGCGTCGAGGGAGTCGACACGCAGAGCAGGGAAGCGGTCGATATCGAAGGCGAGGTCGTCGACGTGCTCTACACCGACATCTACGAGGACCGCGACGTGACGTTCGCACAGCAGTTCATCCAGGCCGCCCTGGAGATCCGCGTGGACGGCGAGGAGTACACCGTCGGCGGGTACGGCGCGGTCCTCGAAGACATCCGTGCCATCCAGATGTCGATCACCAGCATCGAGTGACTGGTGTCACCCGTCACCACACCAGCAAACCTTTTGACGGGGAAACCGAAACGACGTGGTATGGATGCCAACTCTTCACAAGCGGTGCCGTCGCGACTGGTCGACGCGGTCAGGCGGCCGGAGTACACCGGAGCGAACCGGTGCTGGCCGTGTACCGCGCTGAACGGTGTGTTACTCGGTGTCGCTGCGGTCGCCGTCGGGACCGTCTCCGTCTCGCTGGCGGTCGCCACGGCGGCCGTCGGCGCGGGGACGCTCGCGGGTGAGGACGGGTCGGACCCGGAGGTCGTCTTGGAGACGCTAATAGAGGGCGGCGTCCTCGCCGCCGAGGGCCCGGAACTCTCCCTCTCCGAGTCGTTCGAGACCGCGTGGGACGAGGAGGTCGACGCACTCCTCGACGCGTCCGGGGAGGAACTCGCCGCGGCGGCGGCGACGGCCGCGCCGGGAACGCCCGAAACGACGGTCCACGAGGTCGACGGCGACCAGGTCGTCCAGCTGGGGAGCGGCGGATCCGTGATGGACGAGGACGAAGCGCTGCTCTCGCGCCCGGTCGTCGTGGCGGAGGTCGCGGCGGTCCGCGCGCTGACGGCCGCCGACGTGAAGTTCGACGCGGCGGCGCGCGCGACCGCGGCCAACGCGCTCAGAGCGTTTCTGGACGACTGCCCGGTCTGTGGGACCGCGCTCGTCGAGTCGTCGACGGCCGACTGCTGTGGCGGCCAGAAGGGGGACCCGCAACCGGTCTCCCGCTGCCCCGACTGCGAGACGGCCATCTACACGTTCCCGACCGCCTGAGGGTGTCGCGTCCGCCGTCTGACGCTGGTCGCAAGCACGTCCGTCGGTCTACTCCGGTGCTGGGGCCGCCGACCGTCCACCCCATCGAGACCCCGATCTTCCCTCACTTTTATATATCATTAGGGATACGTGAGACTTGCATGGTCGATAGTGACTCACGTGAATCGGAGAGGCGCGGCAAGAGCAGTATCACGCGGCGTCGCATGGTCAAGGCGATCGGTGCCACGGGCGCAGCGGGACTCGCCGGGTGTAGCGGTGGCGACGGCGGTGACGGTGACAGTGATGGTGGCGGTGACGGTGACAGCGGCGACGGTGACAGCGGCGACGGTGGCGACGGCGGCACGCCGATGGGCACGACCGGGGACGGGCTCGGCGGCACGGTGACGATCTTTTCGGGACAGAACCACAAGGAAAACTTCGACAATCAGGTGTTCCACGACGCTGGCGTCCCTGATTCGGTCAACATCGAGCATACGACGGGGCCGCAGGCGACCGGTGGCAAACAGCAGAAGCTGAAGATCGCGCTGGACTCGGAGGCCCGAGACCCCGACCTCGTCATGACGGACAATGGGTGGACGATCCCGTTCATCGTCCGCGGCGACCTTGTCAACCTGGAAGAGGAGATGGACGACGAGTTCATCCAGAACGTCAGGGACAACGGCGTCCAGTCGATGGTCAACACCGGGCAGCACCCCGAAACCGGCGACCTCTACTCGGTCCCGGCGTTCCCGGATTTCCCGCTCATCGAGTACCGCAAGGATCTGCTGCGAAACGTGGGCTACACCGACGACGACTTCGCGACGTGGCAGACAGATCCGCCGACATGGTCGGAGTTCTCGAAGATCGTCGCCGAGGCCCACGCGGAGGCGAGCGTGGACTACGGCCACCTCTGGCAGGGTAACGACTACGTCGGCCTGTCCTGCTGTACCTTCAACGAGTTCCTCACGAGCATGGGCGGGTCCTTCTTCGGCGGCAAGGAGAACCTCTTCGGCCCGATCGGCGACCGCCCGGTCACGATCGGCGAGGAGGAGGCCGTCGACGGGATCGAACTGGCCCGCGACCTGATCCACGGCGAGGGCGAGTCCCCGATGGACGTTGAGGGCGTCTCCCCGCAGGAGGTCGCCGGCTGGATCGAACCCGACACGCTCACCCAGTTCGCCGACGAGGCGAACTCGGTTGCCCTGCGCAACTGGACCTACGCTATCGGCAAGTCGAGCGGCGCTTTCGAAGGGACCGACGCGGAACTCGGCGTGATGCCGCTGCCGACGGGACCGAACGGCTCCGCGGCCGCCCAGGGCGGGTGGATCCTCTCGATGAACCCCCACAGCGACAACAAGGAGGCGGCCAAGGAGGTCCTCAAAGCCTGGTTCAGCGACGAGGTGTACCAGCACCAGCTCGATACGACTGGGTACCTGCCCGGCAAGACCGACGTGTTCAACTACGTCGAGCAACACGAGACCTACGGCCCGTTCTACGAGGCGATCTCCTATACGGGCGAGCGGCTGATCCCGCGGCCGACCACCTCGGTCTGGCCGAACGAGCGAGACATCATCTCGAGCGAGGTCAACGCGGCGCTCCGGAAGGAGAAGTCCGCCGCGGACGCGGCCAGCGCGATGGAGGAGCAGATCAGCGCCATCGAAGACCAGGCCGGCGGGTAGACCACTGCGGCTCGGCGGTACGCGCAGCCGCCGCCGATGTGAGCGTTCACCCCGACGCCGTCACGCTGTCAGCGGTCTAAGGGAAGCCGCTGATGAGGCCGTCAGAACGGCCGAAGCCTCCGCTAGATTGAAGTGGTTGGATTTAGAGCCTTCTGTCATGGTCGTTCGACAACTACAGGCACCCGCGTGTGGAGGGATCGCTGCTCATGGCGACTGAGCAGGGGCACACAGGTGAGAGTGGTGGTCTCATCGCGCGGGCCGGGACGTGGACCGAGAACCTGAGCGAACAGGCCTACGCGTACCTGTTGCTAACACCGGGCTTTCTCATCCTGTTACTGATGGCGTTCTGGCCGCTGGGCTCGGCGTTCAGGATGTCGTTTTTCGCCGACCAGGTGGTCGGCACGGGGCGGCTCGGTGGGTTCGCCGGCCTCGAAAACTACGTTCGGTTGCTGACGGACACGAACGCGCTCGCGCCCGCGACGTTCTTGGACCCGTCATTCCAAGTCCCGCTGCTCGAACAGGCGCTGTTCATGACGCTCCTGTTCGCGATACTCAGCGTCGTCGGGGAGACCATCCTGGGCTTCCTCTACGCGATGCTGATGAAGGCGGAGTATCGCGGTCGTCGCGCGGTCCGCGTGCTCATTATCATCCCGTGGGCAATTCCCATCGTCATCCAGGGGATGATCTTCTTCCTGATGTTCCGGCCGGGCTACGGGCTGTTGACCGACCCGCTCCAGAGCATCGGGCTCTTCTCGAGTCTGCCGCTCAACACGACCTTCGACGGGTTCGTCATCGTGACGGTGGCCGACGTCTGGAAGACCTCGGCGTTCATGGCGCTGCTGATCCTGGCGGGACTGGAGAGCGTCAACCAAGACCTGTACAACGTGGCCGACGTGATGGGCGCGTCGCGCTGGCAGCGGTTCCGGTACATCACGTTCCCGCTGGTGTTCCCGGTGTTGATGGTCGCGATGCTGTTCCGGACGATGGGCGCGCTGCGCGTCTACGGCATCATCGAGTCGACCGGCGTCGGGTGCACTACGGTCCCGTCGATGACGTGTCTGGTGACGCAGTTCATGTTCGGATCGTCCGCACTGTACGGCTCTGCGGCGGCCGCGAGCGTGCTGATCGCCGTCGTCGTAGGACTGTTCATCTCGGTGTACCTCGTGTTCATCAAAATGAGTAACCAGGACCTGGACCTCGCATGAGTATCGACGCACAAACACACGAAGACGCGGAAACGTTCGACGACCGGGACGACGAGGAGTCGAAATCGCCGATCAAGCAGTGGGCAGATGACTGGATACGCAACCCCGAGAAGGCCTACGCGGTGATGCTCGTGTTCATGGGCGGCGTCCTGCTGACGACGACGCTGTTCCCGCTGTACTGGCTGTTCGCAGTCGCAATGGCCGAGCCGGGACAGAGCAACATCCCGCTGATTCCGAACCAGATCGACCTGTCGGCGTTCATCGTGATCTTCCAGCAGGTGCCGTTCGCCCGCTTCATGTTCAACAGTCTCTTCTACGCGACTTCGGTGACGGTCATCGTGTTGCTGGTCGCGAGTCTCGCGGGCTACGCCTTCGGGCGACTGGATTTCCGCGGGAAGATGCCGCTGCTGTTCTCGCTGCTGGTGCTCAGCTTCTTCCCGCCGGCGACGCTGTTCATCCCGCTCTTTCGCGCGTTCAACCAGCAGGTGCCGATGCTCGGGGTCTTCACGTTGCCGGTGGAACTCTACCGGACGCCGGGCGCCGTCATCGCTCCGATCAGCGCCTTCGCCATGCCGCTGGCGATCTTCATTCTGACGACGTTCTACTCGCAGATCCCGGACGGACTGGAGGACGCCGCTCGGATCGAGGGGACGACGCGGTTCGGCGCGCTGTTCCGGGTGATCGTTCCGCTGTCGGCGCCGGGCGTTGCGACCGCCGGTATCCTGACGTTCATCACGACCTACGTCGAGTTCTTCTTCTCGTTCCTGATGACCGGCGACAGGGCCTCGGACTGGGCACCGATCGTCAACGGTGTCCTCGCGTTCCAGACGCGGTACACGACGCGGTACGACCTCCAGGCGGCGGCGAGCCTGGTGGCGATCATCCCGGTCGCCATCCTCGTCGTCGTCGCACAGGAGAAGATCATCAGCGGGCTTACGCAGGGAGCACTCAAGGAGTGACCACAGATGGCACGAGTCAAACTCACGGACGTCACGAAAACGTACGACGACGTAACGGCAGTCAACAACATGAACCTGGACCTCAAGGACGGGGAGTTCATCACGCTCGTCGGTCCGTCGGGCTGCGGGAAGTCGACGACTCTCGAGACGATCGCGGGTCTCACCAAGCCCACCTCCGGTGAGATCCTGATCGGCGACCGCGAGGTGACGAACCTCCCGCCCAAAGACCGGGGGATCGCGATGGTGTTCCAGAACATCGCGCTGTTCCCGCACATGGACGTGTACGACAACATCTCCTTCGGGCTCCGGCTCCGTGACTATCCCAAGGAGGAGGTCGACGAGCGCGTCGAGGAGGCCGCGCGCTTCGTCGAACTCGATGGGATGCTCAACCGGATGCCCGACGAGATGTCCGGCGGCCAGCGCCAGCGGGTCGCCATCGCTCGCTCTATCGTCCGCGAACCGGACGTGTTCCTCATGGACGAGCCGCTGGCCAACCTCGACGCCAAACTGCGGGTGAACATGCGGACGGAGCTCCAGCGCCTCCACAAACAGCTGGACACGACGATCATCTACGTCACGCACAACCAGGCCGAAGCGATGACCCTCTCCGACCGGATCGCCGTTCTCAACACGGGCGAACTCCAGCAGATCGCCTCGCCGCTCGAGTGTTACAACCAGCCGAACAACCGCTTCGTCGCCGGGTTCATCGGCTCGCCGAGCATGAACTTCGCCATGTCGACCGTCGGCGAGGGCCGGCTGGAGACCGGCGGGTTCGACGTCGACTTCGACATCGCCGCGGTCGACGGGGTAGGGACCGGCGACCGGGTCGAGATGGGCATCCGTCCCGAGGACATCTACCTCACCGAGAACAGCGAGGACGCTCTGGACCCGAGCGACCCGATCGGCGTCGAGACCGACGTGTTAGAGCCGATGGGAGACCAGATATTCGTCTACCTGAAGCCGCTGACGGCGCACGATGACACCGGCATGGGCGAGGCCGAACAGCGCGAGGGGCTGTTGATGAGCGTCGACCCCGACACCGACATCGCGGAGGACCAGTCCGTCGAGGTCGTGTTCGACCGCGGACAGATGCACCTGTTCGACGCCGACACCGGTGACGCGCTCTCCCACGGCGTCGTCAAGGGGACCGCGGCGACGACGGAGAGCGGCGAGGACAGCGCGCAAGTCGACTGATCACCGCGAGTCCGCGTGCGGATTCTCGCTGCCGCCGCTCGCACACGAGTGATTCTCCCCGGCTATAGTAGAATTTGAAAGCGTTTGCACGGTCGATCGCACGTAGTCATGCGGTCGTCCGAGCGATGTCTTTCAAATTCTACTATAGCTCCGTCACTCTCCTCCCTGTTTCCGTCACCACGCGAGTGGCGACGCTCGGGAGCGCGCCGACACCGCTCGGACCGAACGGGTCCGTCGTTTCGTCTCCCTCCGGCGAAAACCGCAGTTCGAGCCGTGATTCGGCGGCGACCTGACCGCGTCGGAGCCGCCCGAAAACCGGGTCGCGCTCAGCCGTCCGTCCCGTTCAGATCCGTGCCGTAACTGCCATTGCCGCCTTCGAACGCGAGGGTGCGTCCGGGTTCGTACGGGGCGAGCTCGGGGAGGTCCTCGTCGGCCAGCGGGAGGTGCCAGGCGTCGAGCGTTCCCAGGACGCGCGTCCGGTCGCCGTCGAGTTCGAGCCTGAGGGTCGGGCCGAGCGTGCCGCCGAACCGCTGCAGCTGTTCGGCGTCGGGGAGTTCGCCGATCAGGTCGACCGACTCGCCGGCGAAATCGTAGAAGTTGAAGAAACTCTGGACGAGGACCTCTTCGTTGTGAGGAAGGACCATCCACGAGTAGGTCTGGAACGGCGCGTTCGCGGGGTTGGTGACGACGAGTCCGGTCCCGTTGAGCGGGCGGTACGGGCCGGACAGGGAGTCGGCCACGAAGCCGTACAGACCGTCGTAGCCGTCGAGTCCCGGCGCGAACGTGTGGTCGTGGCTGGAGACGAACAGGTAGTACCGCCCATCGCGGTGGAGGACGTGCGGGCGTTCGAGTTCCTGGTTAACGCCGACGCCGTCGAGGATCGAGGGCCGGAGCTCCCAGTCCATCGGGTCGCCCGAGGGCGACGCGGCGACCCCGACACAGCCGTTGTACACCTGGAGGGCGTCGTCGCCGTCGCAGGCGTCGCTCCCCTCGGGAACGGGGACGTTCCCCTCGAACAGAAGAAACGTCTCGCCCGTCTCGGGGTCCTGGTAGAACCACGGGTCCCGGAAGGTGTAGGTCATCGCGCGGGACTGGCGCTCCGTCTCGTACCACTTTCCGTCCGGTTCGAGGAGGACCTCGTGGTCCCACGACCCGTCGAGGCGGACACCGTCGTCGCTCGCCTCGACGTCGACCCCGGTCGCGCCGGCGATCCGCTGGCTGTACTGCAGTTCCTCGGCGTCGGCGTCGCCGGCGGCGGTGTAGTAGAGGTAGAGGTCCGCGTCGTCGAACAGGTGCATCTGTCCGCGGTCGAACACGACCTCGACGGACTGGTCCTCCGCGATGTCGGTGTCGGGGTCGAC
>PXSD01000055.1:10690-22198 GCA_003023165.1 Halobacteriales archaeon QS_9_67_15
CGGGTCCCCGGGAGCAGGTCGGCCGAGGCGGTCAGCGAGAAGGCGACCCGCCAGCCGTCGACCTCGGCGACCCGCCCGTGGCGGTCCCGGAGGAGCCACGTGTCCCAGACGTGCACGTCGTCGTTCGGTACGTCCACCGGCGGATACACGATCGGGGCGACCGTCTTCCCCTGTCGACGGAGGCCCGCGGCCTGCTCGCGCGTCCAGCGCGACCGCTCGTGCGGTCCACCGACTCCGGAGTCGTCGCTCGACGAATAGTCGGCCATGTGTTTCGATTGCGCTCGTTTTGGTATTAAAATCTTTCTTCACGATCCGTATGAGTAGGCCCGTCGTCATTGCCACGCCAGCGCTCGATTCTCCCTCCCCTGACGACAGTGTGGACCGCCGAGTAGTGCGAACAAATTTTATTTCGGAATCGAGTGAATATTTTCACAACACTTATTCCGTCAGGTCGCATAGAAGGAGATACTATGACAGAAACAGCAGTCATCGCTGTCAGCAGGAACGACGAACGGCGACTCGACAAACTCGCGTCCGCCGCGACCGACTCGCTCGACGACGACGGGCAGGCTATCGTACTCCACGTCTTCGACGGAACCGAGTACGACGACCTCACCGAGCGACTGAACCTCCCGACCGGCGGCGCAGACGCGTCGGACGAACTCGCGCGCCGACACAGTGTGGCCAGCGACGTGGCCGAGCGACTCGACGCCGACGGCGTCGACGTATCGGTCCGTGGCGCGGTCGGCACCGAGAGCGACGCGATCCTCGACGTGGCCGACGACGTCGGCGCGGACCTGGTTGTCATCGGCGGCCGCAAGCGTTCGCCGAGCGGGAAGGCGCTGTTCGGTTCGACCGCCCAGACGGTCCTCCTCGAGGCCGACTGCCCGGTCACCTTCGTCAAGGAAGACAGGAAAGCCCTCGCGTAACCGGTCGACCGCCGACCGACCGCGGCGAGTCCGTCGCCGAACTATACTTTTAAGTCCGTCAGTGGTCACCGATCGGTATGAGCCTCGACGGGGAGCTACCGGTAGGTGTGCGGGAGTCGCCGGAACTCGACGGCTACGCGGCGCGGCGCCGCGAGTTCCGGACCGACCCGTACCGACCGGACTACCACTTCGTGCCGCCGGGGGGGATCCTCCACGACCCGAACGGCGCGGTGTACTGGGACGGGCGCTATCACCTCTTTTATCAGTTCTGGCCGCCCGACGTGAGCGAGGACCGCACCTGGGAGGAGGCCATGCACTGGGGCCACGCCGTCAGCGAGGACCTGGTTCACTGGACCGACCTCCCGGTCGCGCTGTCGCCCGACGACGGCCCCGAAGCCGGGTGTTTCAGCGGACAGGCGCTCGCCGAGGACGACCGTGTCATCGTGATGTACTTCGGCACCGAAGTCGGCAACTGCGTCGCCGCCGCCGACGCCCCGTATCTCACCGACTTCGAGCGCTCCGAGGAGAACCCGGTCATCCCCATCGACGAGGACGCGCCATACGAGGTCTTCGACCCCTGTCTCTGGCGGGAGGGCGACACTTACCACTCGCTGTCGGGCTGGAAGCGCGACGGCCGGACGGCGGAGTTCCTCTTCGACTCCGGGAACCTCACCGACTGGGACTACCGCGGCACGATGGTCAAGGGCGGCTTCCACACGGACCCCGACGAGGACGGCGCCGTCCCCAACTTCTTCGAGCTCGACGGCAAACACGTCCTCCTCTTTTTCAGCCATTCGCGTGGACCCCAATACTACGTCGGCGACTACTACGGCGGGACCGACTTCGACATCCGCTCGCACGGGCGGTTGAACTTCGGACCTGTCGACAACGGCAACCTCCACGCTCCGTCGATCCTCCACGCCGACGACGGCCGCCGGATCGCCTTCTTCAACGTGGTCGAGGGCCGCCACGACTGGCAAAAGCGACCCGGTGAGGGGTGGGCGGGCGTGGTCTCGCTCCCGCGCGCGCTCTCGCTCGACGGCGACAGCCTCCGCGCCGAACCGGTCGCGGAACTGACCGCGCTGCGGACGAACCACCGCCACATCGATGGCCACGCCGTCCCGGCCAACGGGGAGTGGGTCGTCCCAGACATCGGCGGCGCGAGCGTCGAACTGCGGGCCACGATCGCCGTCGGAGACGCCGAGGAAGTCGGTCTCTCGGTTCTCCGCTCGCCCGACGGGAACGAGGAGACCACGGTCTCCTACTGGGACGGGTCGGGGTCGCTCGGTATCGACCTCGGCGACTCCAGCGAGAACCCCGACGCACGCGGGCGCCCCCCGGAAATCGGCCCGTTCTCGCTCGGCGAGGACGAACCGCTCGAGCTGCGGGTGTTCGTCGACAAGAGCATCGTCGAGGTGTTCGCCAACGGTCGCCAGACGCTCACGACGCGCGTCTACCCGAGTCGGAGCGACAGCATCGGCGTCGCCCTGTCCGCCGAGCGCGGCGCCGCCCGACTCGAGTCGATGGACGTCTGGGACATGCAGAGCATCTGGCCCTGACACCGCCCTGCGACCCCTCCGCCGCTACAGTACCGCGTCCAGGTCCGGGAGTTCGGCCATCCCGCCGGCGCGCATCGTTGACGCCGCGGCAACGGCGTCCGCGCGCGCGAGCACCTCGTCCAGGTCGGTCGTCCCGTCCGCGAGCGCGTCGACAATGCCCGCAGTGAAGGCGTCCCCCGCACCGGTCGTGTCGACGGCGTCGACCGCGTAGCCGTCGTGTGTCGCGCCTCCGGCCGCCCACGGAGCGGTCTCGGTCGCCGACGCGGCTGACCCGCGCTCCCCATGCGTCAGGAACACCGTATGCGGACCCAGCTCGTGCAGCTCTCCCGCGAGGTCCATCGGTCCGTCGCCGGTGACACCGGCGTGCGGGAGTTCCTCCAACGAGGTCTTCATGACGTCGATTGACGGGAGGATCCGGCGGACCTGTCGCTCGAAGTCGGCCTCCGACCAGAGCTCCTGTCGCGCGTTCAGGTCGAAGACGACGGTGCAGTCCTGGTCGGCCGCGCGTTCGACGAGGTCGTGCATGGCCTCGTGCGAGGGTGAGCACGCCAGAAGGACGCTCCCGAGGACGACCCAGTCGACGCTCGCCAGCACGTCGTCGGGCACTCGCCCCGGCTGGAAGCGCGTGTCAGCTGTCTCGTGACGGTAGAACGTGAACCGCGGGAGCGCCTCGGGGTCGTCGCTGACGAACGCGAGCGTCGTCTTCGCCTCGGCGTCGCGCTCGACGAACCGGTCGGGGAGCCCGCGCTCGGTAAGCGCGTCGACGAGGAAGTCCCCGAACGGGTCGGCCCCGACCCGCGTCCAGAACCACGGCGTTCGGTCCAGCTGCGCGAGGCGCACGGCGACGTTCGCCGGTGCGCCGCCCGGGTTTCGACTGAACGCCGCGGCGGCCGCGAGCGACGACTCCGATTCCGGCAAAAAGTCTATCAGCGCCTCTCCGGCGACGAGTACGGATGGCTTCATGCGTGGTCGTTGCCCACCGACCGGCAAAAGTCCGACCGGTCTCCGTCCGCGGTCGACCCGTCCGCACACCTACCCACAAAACAACAGTATCTATTTCATTATGCGTAGAGTAGGGTAACTCGAGTCTGTCGGTCTCCACTCCGGAACCATCGTTCAGCCTCCGGCGAGGACCGGGCGGACGAGACGAACGAGGCCGAAATACGAGCGGAAGGACTGAGTCGTTCCTAAGGACCGGGTCCGGGACGGTTCCGAAGCGCTCGAGCTCTCTTGACGGATACGTGCCGCTAGAGGGCGTCCGCGAGCCAGAACAGGTACTAAATTTGAGGGAATAGTCTACAAGATTATGGTATTCTACTCGTAATTCGAGACTGTCATAAGATCCGCGCTCGGTCAGTCGTCACCGTAGACGGAGCGGTAATCGGGTGGGACTCGCTCGGTCGTGTACGTGTACGGCTGCGACGGGTGAGCTCGTGGCCGTCGGCGATCATCGCGGCGGCGTCGACGGTGAAGACGACTGGATCGTCGGCGTGGCGAGCGCCGACGCGGCGCGCTCGCGGCTCGCCCAGTCGTACTGGCGCTCGGGTCCCGCCGCGAGGATGGCGTCGCGGTTGCGCGGTGCGGTGCCGTGATAGAGGGTGTCCGGGACGGGGCCGTCGCCCGATTCCGGGTCAATGTCGACGGAGTGGCCGTACGCCGCGCGGGGGTCCCAGCTACCGTCGCACCGGTCGCTGGTGCATATGTGGCCACCATCTACTTACTGTTGGCTCGGTTAAGATCGTTTAATGTCGGTCCCCGACGAGGTCGACCTCTCCGGCGGTCGCAAGCAGGTCTACCGGTTCGTCGAGCGCCACGGGCCGGTCGAGCCGTCCGTCGTCGCGGAGTCGGTCGGCGTCGACCCCGAATCGTTCCAGCATCACGTCTCGATCCTCAAGCGCGACGACCTGCTGGAAGAGGACACCGAGGGCCGGCTCCGCCCGAGCCTCCAGCGGGGCGAAACCGAGGAGTTCGAGGAGGCGGGCGTCGTCTACGAGATCCGCCCCGCGCGAACGGCGGACTTCTCGGGCGTCCTCGGCGTCATCCACGCGGTCACGGAGGGCCTCAGCTACGTCACCGCCGAGACGGTCGCCGAGGAACTCGCCTACGAGGAGACGCTCGTCCGCCGGACACCCACGGAATGTCGGGTGGTCTTCGTCGCGACCGTCGCCGACGAGGTGGTCGGCTGGGCGCACGTCGAGGCCCAGGAGCAGGTCTCCCTCCGCGGCACCGCCGAGTGCACCGTCGGCGTCCTCGAGGAGTACCGACGCCACGGCATCGGCAGTCATCTCCTCCAGCGCGGCGTCCAGTGGGCCGCCTCCCGCGGCTGTCGGAAAGTGTACAACAGTCACCCCGCGACCAACGACGCCGCCATCGACTTCCTCGAACGCAACGGCTGGGAGATCGAGACGATCCGCGAGGACCACTACGAGATCGACGGCGAACTGGTCGACGAAGTGATGCTCGCGCGCACGATCGACGACTGATACGAATTACTGTAAATTATTTCCGGACAGCGCCGGCCCCAGGGTCGGCGCGTACCGGTACATCGCGACAGTAATCCGTATGATACGGATCGCTGTAGATGGTTTCGAGCCAGCCGACCTGTCCGGATTCTTCGGGCGCTCAAAACCAGGACGCCGTCCGGAGCGGGGGTACCGAACTACAGCAATCCGTATGAGTGGTCGGTTTTCGGCCCCCACTCCTACTTCCACGTGTCGCTCGACCACGCCGCTTCGGACTCCTCTGTCGGCGCTCCGCCCGCGCGCGGGAGCACCCGCGACAGGATCACGTACTCCGTCATCGCGAGCGCCAGCGCGACGACGACTGGCAGGAGCGGGTCCTCGAAGGCGAACAACAGCGCGAGGACGACGATCCCACTGGAGGACAGCGCGTACCCCGCCGCGCCGGGGTGGAAGCTCCGCGCGAGGTTCTGGTGGTCGTCGCGGACGTAGTCGTCCATTCCGCGCCGGATCGTGTAGGGGACGACGAAGAACGTCCCGACACCCGAGAGCGCGCCGACAACGATGCCGACCGCCAGCTGTTCGAAGAGGAGGACTGTCACGTACGCGAGCGCACCGAACGTCATCAGGGCGGCGGCCCCGCCGATCAGGTCCGGCGAGACCACGCCCTCGTCCATCGTCTCTGCCATAGGGGATCGTGTCAGCGCGGCAGGTTAAACGATAGGGTCTCTGTGGGGAAGGTGTGAGTGATGGTTCCGTACCCTCTGCGACCGTGAACGGCGTGAAAGGGGCGGACCCGTCGACGAAGGCAGACGACACAAGCACTGGAGCGAGCACTGCGAGCGAAGGGCGCAGCGAGTCTCCCGAGTCGACGGGTTCGGGGCTTTCACGCTGTCGTCGCGGTCCGAAACCGTCGCGCCAGTCACGAAGGCAGCAACTCCTCCTACCCAGTTCGGAACGAGTAGTCGAGTGTCGGCGCGGAGTGGGTGAGCGACCCCATCGATATCACGTCGACGCCGGTCGCGGCGTACGCCGGCACGTCCTCGACGGTGATCCCGCCCGAGGCTTCGGCCAACACCTCGCGACCGAGTTCCGCGGCGGTCTCACGGAGCAGTCCGACCGCCTCCCTCGTCTCCGCGGGACGCATGTTGTCCAGCAGAACGATGTCCGCGCCCGCCTCGGCCGCGCGGGGCGCGTCGGCCGGCCGCTCGACCTCGACTTCGATCTTCGTCGCGAAGGAGGCCCGCTCGCGGAACTGTTCGACCGCCGGCTCGAGCCCCATCTCGGCGACGTGGTTGTCCTTGACCATTACCATGTGCGAGAGGTCGAGTCGGTGGGTGTCGCCGCCGCCGGCGACGATAGCCCGCTTCTCGACGCCTCGCAGGCCGGGTGTGGTCTTGCGCGTGCCCGCCACGCGAACGCCATCGCTCTCGCGTCTCGCGGCTCCACCGCCCGGTTCGTCCGAACTCTCCTGTTGGTCGACCTCGCGAGCAGCGTCGACAGCCCGCCGCGTCCTCGTCGCGATGCCCGAGGCGTGGCCGGTGATGTTCACGGCGACGCGCTCGCCGCGCAGCACGTCGCGAGCGGCCCCTTCGACCGACAACACCGCGTCGCCGGCGTCGATCCGGTCGCCCGGCAACGCACTGTCGGTGACGGTCACGCCGAGGTACTCGAAGACGGCATGAGCGGCCTCCAGGCCGGCGACGACGCCGCGTTCCTCGGCGACGAGGCGGCCCGTCGTCTCGCCGGGGACCTGGTTCGTCACGTCGTGGTGGCCCACGTCTTCGCGGAGCCACTGCTCGATCTTTGCGTCGGGGATCATTTCACGTCGAACCCGCTCAGTCCGCCCGCGTCGTTGCGGGCTCTTCGACGACGTTGTGCGTGCCGACGGACTCCTCGTTCTCGGCGGCGGCCCGCGTGACGAGCAGGGCCGTCACCGAGGCGTGGCGGAGTTCGTACAGCGACCGCGAGGTCCGCGTCCGGACGTAGGCGTCGACCTCGCCCTTGAGTCGGCGGAGGACCGCCTGCGCCCGCCCGAGGTCGTCGGGGTGGCGGCGGATGCCGACGCACTCGTCCATCACGCGGCGCAGGCGGACGAACTTCTCGCGGGCGAAGTTGTCCGGAAGTGCGGGGTCGCGGTCCAGCAACTCGGGTGCTTCGACGACTTCGGGGTCGGAACCTGCTGCGTCTTCACCAGCGCGGAGGCCCCAGACGAGCCCCTCCAGCAGCGAGGTCGAGGCCAGCCGGTTCGCGCCGTGGACGCCGGTGCAAGAACACTCGCCGACGGCGTAGAGCCGGTCGAGCGACGTTCGACCGTGGGTGTCGACGTCGACGCCGCCACAGAGGAAGTGCTCGGCGGGACCGACGGGGATCCCCTCGGTCCAGCCGACGCCGCGCTCCTTGCACTTCTCGGCGAGACTGGGGAACGCCGCGGCGAAGTCCAGTCCGGAGACGTCCAGCGTGACGCCGCCGGTCGCCTCACGCTCCGTCTGGACCGCTCGCGAGACCACGTCGCGGGGCGCGAGTTCGGCGTCCTCGTGGTAGTCGGGCATGAACCGCTCGCCGTCGGCGTTGCGGAGGACCCCGCCCTCGCCGCGGACGGCCTCGCTGACGAGGAAGGGTTCGTCGGTATCGCCGTCCCCTCCGACAAACACGGTCGGGTGGAACTGGACGTACTCCATGTCCGCCACGTTCGCGCCTGCGAGCGCGGCCATCGCGATGCCGTCGCCGGTCGAACCGTTGGGGTTGGTCGAGCGGGGGTAGAGGTCGCCGATGCCGCCGGTCGCGAGGACCGTCGCACCGGCGAACGTCGGCGTGACCTCGCCGTCGCGTTCGAGGAGCGCACCGTTGACCCGCCCCTCGTGGCTGACGAGGTCGAGCGCCGCGGTGTCGTCGAGGACCTCGACGCCGTCGTGGTCGTCGAGGTAGTTGAGGAACGGCACGTGGATATGTTTCCCCGTCGCGGCGTCGACGTGGAGGATACGCGGTTCGTCGTGTGCGGCCTCGCGCGTGAAGTCGAAGTCGTCGCCCCCGCCGTTGCCGTCGCCCGTGGTATCGCCCGCGCCGGTCGTGTCGAACTCGACGCCGAGCGTGTCGACGAGGACGTCCCTGACCGCGTCGTTGGCCTCCTCGACGAGCACGTCGACCGCCTCGGGGTCGGACGTGTCGGCGCTGGCGGCCAGGATGTCTTCTTTGAACTGCGCGGGGTCGTCCCGCGAGACGGCGATGCCGCCCTGTGCCCACCACGACGAGGCACCCTCCGGCCGGGTGGCCTTCGTCGCGAGCGTCACCGCAGAGCCCTCGCGCTGTTCGAGCTCGCGCGCCGCCCCGAGGGCGGCCGCGAGCCCGGCGATACCGGAGCCCACGACCAGCACGTCCGTGGTCCGGTAGTCGTCGTCTTCGAGTTCAGGTGTCTCCTCGCCCGTCATGGTTAGATCTCCAGCATCCGGTCGAGCGCGACCTGCGCGAGTTCCTTCTCCTCCGGTGGGACCTCGATGACGTTGCGCTCGCGGCCCGCGACCAGCTCCTCGAGCACCCACGTCAGGTAGTTGGGGTCGATCTGGCGCATGGCGTTGCAGTCCATGCAGGCGTCGCCACAGAGCGGGAGCACCTCCACCTCGGGGTGCCAGCGGTCGAGGTGGTTCGCGAGGTGGATCTCCGTGCCGATGGCCCACGCCTCGCCGGGGTCGGCGTTCTCGACCGTCTCGCAGATGGTCGCGGTCGACCCGACTACGTCGGCGGCCTCGACGACCTCGCGGCGGCACTCGGGGTGGACGACGACGCTCGCGTCCGGGCGGCGCTCCCGCAGGTCCTCGACGTGAGACTCGCTGAAGCGCTCGTGGACCTGACAGTAGCCGTCCCAGAGCACGATATCGTTCTCGACGACCTCCGCGGCCTCTTCGCCCTCGGGGTCCCAGGGGTCCCACTCGGCGAGCTCGTCTTCCATGCCGAGCCGGTAGGCGGTGTTCTCGCCGAGGTGCTTGTCGGGGAGGAAGAGGACTTTGTCGCCCGTCTCGAAGGCGTACTCGAAGGCCTCGTGGGCGTTCGAGGAGGTACAGACCAGTCCGCCCTGCTCCGCGCAGAAGGCCTTCAGGTCGGCGTAGCTGTTCATGTAGGTGATCGGGACGATCTCCTCGTCCGGGGCCGCGTTCGTGATCTCCGCCCACGCGGCGTCGACCTGCAGGGCCTCGGCCATGCCGGCCATCGGACAGGAGGCCTCCATGCTCGGGAGGATCACCGACTGACTGTCGTCGGTGATGATGTCCGCGGACTCGGCCATGAACGTCACACCGCCGAAAATGACGTAATCGGCGTCGGCGTTGGCGGCCTCCTTGCTGAGCTGGTAGGAGTCGCCGACGAAATCGGCGTGGTCGACGATCTCGCGGCGCTGGTAGTTGTGGCCGAGGATGACCACGTCGTCGCCGAGCTCGGTGAGTGCGGCCTCGATACGGTCGGTCCGCTCGGCCTCGTCCATATCGCGATAGGCCGGCGGCAACTGTTCCAGGTTGTCGTACTTGAAGAGACTCAGGTCGGTCTCGAACTGAGCAGTTTCCATCTCGGGCATCGTGATCAACTGGGTTGTCGATTCTATGGAACACCGTGTTGAAAAGGTTTTGTCTTCAATTGGATAGATAGGTAGAGGTATTAGTGTGTGTTGGGGGGTTACGACCACCTCGAGAAGACAAACGTCGCCACTGTTGAATCGTGATGTGTGTTACCACTCGCAGATGCTAGCGGAGAATACGGCGGCGAACCGGGCGGTCGGGCCGTGGCTCAGACGACCTGTTCGCCGTCGTCATCGTAGACTGCGATGGCGTCGACGGGGCAGGCCCGCGCGGCGAACTTCGCGTCGAGTTCGGCGTCGTCGGGGACTTCGCGGACGAAGGTGCCCTCCGTTCGTTCCTCGCTGTCGGCGAGAACGGCTTTCCCCGCGTCGCTGTCGCGCTCGAAGGCGTCCCACTCTGCGACGCACTGGAACATCCCGATACAGGTGTCCCGGTCGTACTCGATTCGCATACCAACCGTTGGCTGGCGACCGGCATAGGGATGGCGGGACGCCGACGAATCCGGAAGACCGAGAACGCGACGCGAAGCGTTTCGGTCTGACTCGGTCCACCACCGACTGATGGTCGCTCTTTTTTTGCGTCGGCGCGACTCAATTCGACCGATGACTGACCCCTCCGTCGGCCGCAGCGATGCCCGTCGTGCGGTCGCCGATGCGGTCCCAGACGAGCGCGTCGCAGCGGTCCAACGGGTCGATGCTGGAACGAACGCGGTCTACCGCGTCGAGACAGACGCGGACGGGTACGTCGTCAAGTACAACACGTTCTCCGGGCGAGAGTTGCTCGCCGCCGAGATCGAGGTGTATCGACTGCTCGCCGACACCGACCTGCCGGTCCCGCAAGTGGTCGACGCGGCGCTCGACCCCGCCGACGGACCGGCGTTCGTCGTCATGACAGCGCTCCCCGGATCATCGCCAGCGGGAGCGGCGGTGACGCCCGTGCTCGCCCGAGAGATGGGTGCCGCGCTGCGCGCGTTCGCGTCAGTCCCCTCACTGGGCGGATACGGTCGCCTCCGGCGTGATCCCGACCGAACGCCACCGCTCGTCGCTTCCGAAGACTCCTGGCGCGACTACGTCGACTGGTACGTTGAGGTCCTCCTCTCGAAACCGTCGGACGCGCTGGCGGACCTCGCCGACGACGTGCGGGCCGTGATCGACGAGACGCGCCACGCGGTCCCGGCCGAACCGGACCCCGCGCTCGTCGTTCACGACTACCGGCCGGCGAACGTCCACGTCGACGCCGACGGTCGGCTGGTCGGCGTGTTCGACCTCGAACGGGCGGCCGTCGGCGACCTGGCTCTAGCGGCAGTCAACACCGCGTACCTGCTGACTCGCCATCGCCCCGAGGAGGCCGCTCAGTTGCGCGCCGCGCTTTTCGAGGGGTTCGGCGATGAAGTCTCCGGTGAGCGTCGGCGGTGTTACCGGGCGCTCGCCGTCGCCCGCGAGATCCGCGGGTTCGACTTCTGGTGGGGGGACGCCGCGGTCGCCAATGAGGAGGCCGCGAACGTCCGAAGAATCGCCGAGGGACTCACGAACTGACAGACGTACAGCCGGCAGTATTAGGACCCGGACGAACTGCCTGCGCTCCCGGCAGCGTCACCGCCCCCCGCGGGTGGCGTCTCTGCGCCGCTCCCGGGCGTTGCGCTTCGTACTGCTTCGCCCAGTCCGTCGACGGTGCCGTCGACGACCGAGCCGATGGTGTCGAGCAGGCCGCCGACGAACTCCGGCACTGGTCCGGGGAGCCCGCCGGGCGGGCCGACCTGAACGAGCGTGGTCGCGGTGTCTGTCACGAGCGTCGTGGCGGTCGCGAGTTCGAACATTGCACTCGACCCGAGACACCGGATGAGTATAAGCGAGGGAGGCCACGAGCCCGGATTTCGTCCAATTAATTCCAATTAACTGTTCTGACGGCGGTTTTTGATATCGGAAGCGGAGCGTTGCGGTCGCGAAGCTCCCGCGTCACTGTCGGACTTTCGGCGCGCGCGGTTCCGGACCATCCC
>PXSD01000055.1:22247-27349 GCA_003023165.1 Halobacteriales archaeon QS_9_67_15
CGGCCGAACGAAGTGAGGCCGCGCCTTTTTCACCCATGTTTTTGCCGGTCGGGTGCCCGCAGGGCGTGCGAGGCCGACCAGAGGGAGGCCTCGATGCGAACGGTGACCGGAGGGAACCGTGAGGGAGGCGACCGAGGACACCCGACCGGGAAAAAGATGGTTGCGAGAATTTAAATCGCGGAGGGCGCAAGGCGTCGGTAATGGACGTCGCGGACATCCCGGGCGTACCCGACTGGTTGCCCGAGCACCTGCAGGCCGACGGCATCGAGTCGCTGTACCCGCCACAGGCCGAAGCCGTCGACGCCGGCATCACCGAGGGCGAGAACCTCGTCGCCAGCGTCCCGACGGCAAGCGGCAAGACCCTGGTCGCCACGCTCGCAATGCTATCCTCCGTCGAACGCGGGGCGCGAAGCGCCCCGGACACCGAGCGCGGCGAAGCCGCGAGCGGGCGCGGTGGGAAGGCCCTCTACATCGTCCCGTTGCGCGCGCTCGCGAGCGAGAAGCGCGAGGAGTTCGAGCAGTTCGAGCAGTACGGGCTCGATGTCGGCGTCTCGACCGGTAACTACGAGTCCGAGGGCGGCTGGCTCGCGACGAAGGACGTCGTCGTCGCAACGAGCGAGAAGGTCGACTCGCTGGTCAGGAACGACGCGCCGTGGCTGGACGAGCTGACCTGCGTCGTCTCGGACGAGGTCCACCTCGTCGACGACCCGAACCGCGGCCCGACGCTGGAGGTCACGCTCGCCAAACTCCGCCAGCTCAACCCCGACCTGCAGACCGTCGCGCTCTCGGCGACCATCGGCAACGCCGAGGCGCTCGCCGACTGGCTCGACGCCGCGCTCGTCGACTCGGACTGGCGGCCCATCGAACTGAAGAAGGGCGTCCACTACGGACAGGCGCTCCACCTCGAAGACGGGTCCCAGCACGAACTCCCCGTTGGGAACTCGGAGAAGCCGACCGCGGCGATCGTCCGCGACACGCTGGCGGACGACGGCTCGACGCTGGTGTTCGTCAACTCCCGTCGCAACGCCGAGGCCGCCGCCGGACGGCTCGCGTCGACCGTCGACCCCCACCTCACGCCCGACGAGCGCCGGCAACTCGCCGAGATCGCCAACGAGATCCGCGACGTGAGCGACACGGAGACGAGCGACGACCTCGCCGACGCCGTCGAGAGCGGCGCGGCGTTCCACCACGCCGGCTGTGCGAACGACCATCGCTCGCTCGTCGAGGACGCCTTCCGCGACCGGCTGATCAAGGTGGTTTCCGCCACGCCCACGCTCGCGGCCGGTGTGAACACGCCCTCGCGGCGGGTCGTCGTCCGCGACTGGCGGCGCTACGACGGCACCGCCGGCGGGATGCAGCCGCTCTCGGTGCTCGAAGTCCACCAGATGATGGGCCGCGCCGGTCGCCCCGGCCGCGACCCGTACGGCGAGGCGCTCCTGCTCGCCAGCAGTCACGACGAACTCGACGAGCTGTTCGAGCGGTACGTCTGGGCCGAACCGGAGGAGATCGACTCGAAGCTCGCGGCCGAACCCGCGCTCCGGACGCACATCCTCGCCACCGTCGCCTCCGGGTTCGCCAACTCCCGCGAGGGCCTGCTGGAGTTCCTCGAACAGACGCTTCACGCGAGTCAAAACGCCGACCGATACCAGTTAGAGCGGGTCATGGACGACATGATCGAGTACCTCGAACGGAACGACTTTCTCGAACGCGAGGCGCGGAGCGCCTCGAACGGGTCGAGCGGTGAGCGGAGCGAGGCCGACCATCGAGAGGCCTCGACGGGAACGGGGAGCGAAGCGACCCGTGACCCGAGCGAACCGCGAGACAGCGACGGCGACGACCTGACGGCCACGTCGCTCGGCCACACCGTCTCGCGGCTCTACCTCGACCCGATGAGCGCCGCGGAGATCATCGACGGCCTGCGCGACTGGCAGCGCGGCGACGGCCGCGCGCGCTCGGAGTCCGAGGAACCCGCTCCCGAGACGGAACCGCCCGGATTCACGACGGCGGGGGAGCTGGCCGACGACGCCGACGAGGGCGAGGACGCCGAACGACCGGACCCCACGGCGCTGGGGCTCTACCACCTCGTCGCGCGCACGCCGGACATGTACGAACTCTACCTGCGCTCGGGCGACGAGGAGGAGTACCAGATGCTCGCCTTCGAGCGCGAGGAGGAGTTCCTCGGGTCGACGCCGAGCGAGTTCGACCCGACGTTCGAGGACTGGCTCTCGGCGCTGAAGACCGCCCGACTCCTCGAAGACTGGGCCAGCGAGGTCGACGAGAACGAGATCACCGACCGCTACGGCGTCGGCCCCGGCGACGTTCGCGGGAAGGTCGAGACCGCACAGTGGCTGCTCGGTGCCGCCGAGTCGCTCGCGGGCGAACTGGGTCTCGGACTCGCTCCCGCTATCCGCGAGGCACGCGTCCGCGCCGAACACGGCGTCCGCGAGGAACTCACGGACCTCGCAGGCGTCCGCGGAGTCGGCCGCAAGCGCGCGCGGAGACTGTACCGGGCCGGGATCGAGGACCGCGCGGCCCTGCGCGACGCCGACAAGTCCGTCGTGCTCGGCGCGCTCCGCGGCCGCGAACGCACCGCGGAGGCGGTCCTCGAGAACGCCGGGCACCGCGACCCCTCGATGGACGACGTGGAGCCGGACGTAGACGCCCGGCCGGACGATGACGGGGACGGTGGCGACCCCGACGGGACGGACCCGGACGACGAGGAGGACCAGTCGAGTCTCGGTGATTTCTGATGAGGTGGGGTGAGCGCCGATGGAACTGATCGAGGGGGTCGCGACCGTCGACGACCTGGACGCGTTCGTCGCGCGACTCGGTGCGGTCGGTGACGAACACGGCGTCACGGTGCAGGCGTTCGACGCCCGTCTGGTCGTCGACCGCGCGCACCTCGAACGGGCGGTCGGACTCGCCGACCGCGCGATAGCGCGCGGCGAGAACGTCGCCCGCGAGCGAAGCGTCGAGATACTGCTGTACGCCGCCGGGACGCGGCAGATCGACCGCGCGCTCGACGTCGGCGTCAGCGAGGGCGAGTGCCCGACGGTGGTCCTGGTCGACGCGGTGGCCGGCGAGGAGTCCAGCGAGACCGACGACGCAGAACGGCGCGGGGCGGCGGCCGTTCGGAATATCGAGCGCGGCGGGACCCTCGGCCCCGCGGAGACGCTCGGAGCGTCCGACCCCGAGCGAGTGCGCGAGTACTTCGACGTCGGTGACGCGGAACTCGACGCGGTCGACGGGACGCTCGCCGACGTGGTCCGCGAACGGGTGGCGTTGCTCGACGTGGAAAAGTGACCGGTCCCGTTCTCTGACGCCGGGGATCGCCGCCACCAGTTTATATTTCGAGGCCGATACGTCGAGTATGTACGACCAGATTCTCGTTCCGACGGACGGCAGCGACGGCGCGAGCGCGGCACTCGACGAGGCCGTGGACCTGGCGGCGGCGTTCGACGCGACGGTCCACTCGCTGTACGTCGTCGACACCGCGGCGGTCGGGTCCGAGGCCGGAACCGTCGACCTGGTCGAGTCGTTCGAGCAGATGGGCGAGGACGCCGTCGACGCGGCGGCGACTCGGGCGCGGGACGCCGGCGTCGACGCCACGGGGACGGTCGCAACTGGGTCACCTCACCGAGCGATCCTCGACTACGCCGCGGACAACGGGATCGACCTGGTCGTGATGGGCACGCACGGCCGGACCGGACTGGAGCGGTACCTCCTGGGGAGTATCACCGAGAAGGTCGTCCGGACGGCCGAGATGCCGGTGTTGACGGTTCGCGCGGACGAGGCCGGCGACGAGTAGTCGGCGAGGTCGTAGTCCGGCCCCGCCCGGAGTAAGGCCAGGAGGGCTCGTGCGTACGCGTACGAAGTTCGCCGTTGCGACCGACGGCTCGGCCGAGAGCGACCGGGCGCTCGACCACGCCGTCGAGATGGCGACCGCGACCTCTCGGACGGGCACGAGCGCGTCCTCGGGAGCGTTGCGAAAGGCGTCGTCGAGCGGTCGTCGTTCCCAGTCACCGTCGTCCGCGGAGCAGTCAGGACGAGCCGTCGTCCCCGTCGACCCCGCCGCCTCCCTCGCCCGTGCCCGCGGAGAGATCCCCGTGTTCGTCGTGTAGTTCCCGGACCGCCACGTCGCGCCCCCGCTCGTCGAGCGATTCGAGCTCCGCACGCACTCGCTCGCGACGCTCGGAGACGTCGGGGACGGGGCGCTCGCGCTTGCCGCGGGCGAACTCGTCGCTGGTCAGCGCGACGAGGACCCCCTCGTCGCCCCGCTCGAGCGCCTTCCTGAACAGCGCGCGGTGACCGTCGTGAACTGGCCCGAACGTGCCGGCGACTGCGACGCGCTACCGGACAGTCGGCCCGGCGGACAAAGTGTCTCATGGACGGTGCGGCCTCGACGGCAGTAACCGGCGTCCGGCGCGACCGCGGCGGGAGTCAGCGTCCGGCGAGCACGCCCGGTGAGACGACGGTGCCGGCGACGCCTCCGAGTTCGGTCCGGACGCGCCCCGGCAGGCGTCGGCCGCCGTGGACGACCGTGTCGGCGTCGATCTGCACCGCGTAAGTGGGCAGTTCTTCGGCGGGCCGTCCGTGGCGACACCGCGTCGTGACCGAGACGCCCCGTCGTCGGCCGCGTTTCGCGACGTCCGCGAGCCGACTGCGGCCCTCGTCTTCGATGTCGTCGACGAGGAGCTCGCCGCTGCTGAGCGCCGGTTCGCCGTATCGGCTCGTGTCTACGAGGAACAGGACGTAGACGGTCCCGTTCGCCCGCTGCGCGCGGTCGAGGGCGTGCTCGGTCGCGCGGTCTCCCCGCTCTGTCCGTGCTCCCGAACCCCCGCTCCCCTCGAGCGACAGCATGATGGTCTCTGTCATAGTCCTCGTCCGGACCGATGCCGATCGCCGGTAAATAGATGTACGACGGTTCGAGCGTCCGACGTCGGGGTAGCCGACAGCAACAGCGAGGATAAGCGCAGTCTACCGGCTCTCTGCCGGGCCGTCGACGTCACGACCCGGCTGTCGGTGGATCCGCCGGTACGCCCCTGCAAACACTTACCCGCCGGAGTCGGCTAGACCCGGTATGGCGACGCTCGACGGCCCCG
>PXSD01000055.1:27385-34055 GCA_003023165.1 Halobacteriales archaeon QS_9_67_15
GACGCCGTCGACACCTTCCTCGAGGAGCTCGAACCCACCGCGGCATCGGGCGTCGGACTGGTCTTCCAAGGTGCCAGCATCGTCACCGCCGACGGGGGCTGCGCGGCGCCGAACATGACTCGATTCCACGACCCCGAGTTCGTCGCCCGCTGTGGCCGACTGACCGACGCCGTCCACGACCACGGAGGCCGCATCTTCGTCCAGTTGGCCCACGGTGGTCTGCGGAGCATGGCCGTCTGGCACGCCGAGCAGCGAGCCCGCGACCCGGACCACGAGGAACCGGCCGTCTCGCGACCGCCCTGGCAACTCCGCGCGCTCGACCGCCTCGGACTGGTCGACCTCGAACCCGCGGTGATGAGTACCGACGAGGTGTTCGCCCTCGCCGAGCAGTTCGGCCGCGCCGCGGGGTACGCCGCCGACGCGGGCTACGACGGTATCCACCTGTCCGGCGCGAACATGGGCGTCGTCCAGCAGTTCCTGTCCCCGTTTTACAATCGCCGCGACGACGAGTTCGGAACGGGACCGAACGAACCACCGGGGAGTGGCGGTGTCAGATTTCTGGAAGCGGTCCACGACGCCGTCCGCGACCGCGCCGGAGACGTGCCGCTCCTGACGAAGGTACCCGCCGAGACCGCCGCGCCGCGGGCGGTCCGGCGACGGCTCTCCCGCGAGGACGCGGTCGGGATCTGCGAACGCCTCGACGCGGTCGGCTACGACGCCGTCGTGCCGGTCGAGGTCTCGACGTTCTGGGACATGAGCGTCGTCCGCGGGGCCTACCCCGACCGCGCGTGGGCGGCCGAGGACATGCAGGACGGGTACGCCGCGGCGTTCGGCGGACCGCTGCGTGCGAAGACCGTGGCCGCGCTGAACCGGCTCCAGAGTCGCCGATTCCCGCGGGAACCGGGGTGGAACGCCGACCTCTGTCGGCGAGTCCGGCGGCGGGTCGACGTACCCGTCCTCTGCGAGGGCGGCGTCCGGGAGCGCGAGGCGTGTGACGAACTGCTGGGCGGCGACGGCGACGAACCGGCCTGTGACCTGGTCGGGATGGGACGGCCGTTCTACGCCGAACCGCGGCTCGGCGCCCGACTGCTCGGCGACCGACGGGGAGGCGACGACTCGCGGGCGCTGTGCGCCAGTTGCAACAACTGTACCGTCCCGCAGGTCACCGGTGCTCCGGGACGGTGCCGGACGCCGTCGGTGGTCCGGAAGCGCGCTCGGCTCGAATCGGACGGCGTCTACGACCGCCAGCGGCCGGAAGACGGCCAGTGACGACGCCGCTCGACCCTCTCAGCGCGCTCTGAACGGGAACAGCTGTCCCCCCAGCGGGACGGCGGCTCTCGCGGGGGCGAGCGTAGCGAGGAAGGTCGGAGCAGACGCGTCTCAGTCGTCTGTCGGGAGTTCGTCGACGAGGACGACGGCTTCGCCGTCGATGATCGTGTTGCCGTCGTCGACGACGCGGGTGGTGAGGCGATACTGGTCGTCGCCCAAGTCCTCGACGATCTCACACTCGGCGGTGAGCCGGTCGCCCAGCCGGACCGGGTTGTGGAACTCGAGATCCTGAGAGAGGTAGATCGTCAGTCCGGGCAGCCGCGCGAGCGCCGCGCTAATGAGGCCGCCGACGAGAGTCCCGTGGGCGATGCGACCCCTGAAGCGGGTCTTGCTCGCGAAGTCGTCGTCGAGGTGGAGCGGGTTGGTGTCACCGCTCGCGGCCGCGAACGACTGCACGTCCTGGTCGGAGATGGTCTTCGTGAACTCGACGCTGTCGCCGACGCCGAGGCGACTCTGGTCGTGCTCTGTCAGCTCGACGTGCCACTCCGGCAGGTCCTCGTTCGCTTCGATGCGGTCGACCGTGTCTACCCTGTCGTCGTCGGACTGCGCGACGCCGAACGCGGCGAACGCTGCCCGGTTGGCCGCGACCACGCTGTTGAACATGTGCGAGGACGTCTCCGTCCACGTGTCAAGCAGCGCGCTTCGGTGCGGTTCAGAACTCATCGATACGCCGTACTTGGGATTGGGAGTATTAAAACATAGTGGTACGTGATGACACGGAACCGGCCGAGACGGCTTCTATCCGCCGTCTTTCCGGGATACGACGACAGTACTATAATAGAATTTCAAAGACATCGCTCGGACAACCGCATGATCACGTGCGAGCGACCGTGCAAACGCTTTCAAATTCTACTATAGCAGCGGTTTTCGCGTAGAGAGAACGTCGGAGTCGGCTCGCTCGTCCGCTGAACACTGCCCGACGGTTGCTGCGTGTTACCGGTTTTGTTCGACGCGATCCGACGCGACTTACTCACATCGCTCCGGGACGCGCGCCGTCGAACTCCCGCACGGTCCGGTTACGCCTTCCGTTCCCACGTAGGTAAATTTGCACTACTGAGGCATGGGTCGAGCCATAGAGTGGTACCGAATGGTATTAGGTGGCTTTCAGCGCAACTCTTATGTACTCGAGGGGGCTATGTGTAGGTACCCGATGACCGACGAGAACGACGGTTCGACGTGGCCGCCGATGCTGAGCGGCTGGCAAGAGGCCAGCGAGCAGGCGATGGAACAGCAACGGCAGTTCCTGAATCAGATGATGCAAGCGGGCGCAGGCGGGCTAGACATGAACCAGCTCGGTGCGATGAGCCAGACGGCGACGTTCAAGACCCGCGTACAGTCCGGTGGCCGAATCTCCATCCCCGACGCCGAGCGCGAGGCGCTCGACATCGAAGAGGGGGACATCGTCCAGACCGTCGTTATTCCGGTCAAGCGGAATCGAGAGTGATACACATGGCATACACGACCCACATCACCACGGCGTTCGAGATGCAGCGCGCGACGATCGAGCAGAGCCAGCGAGCATTCGAGCAGACGCTGGACTTCCAGCAGACGGTCAACGAGGCCGTCGTCAACGGCTTCGACAGCCAGGAGTCAGCCCAGCGCCGCGGCGTCGAGCTGTCCCAGACGGTGCTCCACAGCTACTTGGACATCGTCGAGTCTTCGGTCCCCGGCGCTGCCGGGAGCGTCGACGAGGTCCGCGCGGCCGTCGACGAGCAGTTCGACTTCCTGCTCGAAAACCACGCGGAGGTCTTCGAGACCGTCGCCGCGGAGTACGAGCAGGGCATCGACGCCTACGACGAGCTGACGGCCGACTACGTCGAAGCGGTCGACGAGCAGGTCGAGATGCTGGTCGAGGCCCACGAGGAGCTCGAGTCCCAGTCGGTCGACGTGGCCGAGCAGTGGGGCGAGCAGCTCGGGGACCTGCAGGAGCAGGTCACCGACGTGCAGGAGCAGGCCGCCGCGGCCGTCGACGCGTAGACAACACGGTTTTTCTTTCAGCACACCCGAGGACTACCCATGAGCAACACCAACGAGATGCAGGAGCAGTGGACAGAGATGGTCGAGGAGATGAACGACGCGGTCGCCGACTCCCTCGAACAAAACATGAAAGCACAGGCCGCGTTCGTCGAGTCGTGGGCCGAGGCCGTCGAGGACTCGGTCCCCGAGGAGGACGCGATGGCCGAGGGCATCCAAGGCTACAACCGCGCCTACGAGGTCTGGATGGACGCCGCCGAGCAGATGTTCGAGCGGACGACCGACGCCGCGCAGGGCGAAGACGTCGAGCCCGCGGAGTACCGCGACATCTGGCTCCAGTCGGCCAACGAGGCGTTCAAGGAGGTCATGTCGACCAGCGCCTTCGCCGCCGCGAACGGCCAGCTCGTCGAGAGCATGATGGAGATGCGCCGCGAGGCCGACGACGTGAGCCAGGAGACGCTCTCCCAGATGGGCTTTTCGACCCGTGATGACATCGACGAGGTCGGCGAGCGACTCGTCGAGCTCGAGCGCCGCCAGCAGGACGTCGAGGAGAAACTCGACCGGATCATCGACCACCTGGAGGAGTGACCATGGCGAGCGAACGCGGCAGTCCGTTCAACCCCATCTCGATGGCGCTGGACGCCCAGCGGAGCGCGCTGGAGACGATGACCCAAGCGACCGAGAGCAACACGGAACTCCCCGACGCGATGGAGACCCTCGAGACGGTCGAGGTCGGCGGGACGCCCAGCGAAGTCGTCTACACGGAGAACAAGCTCGAACTCCTCCACTACAGGCCCGAGGAGGCCGGCATCGAGCCGGAGGAGACCCACGACGTGCCGATCCTCATCGTGTACGCGCTGATCAACAAGCCGTACATCCTCGACCTCCAGGCGGAGCGGTCGGTCGTGCGCCGCCTGCTCGAAGCGGGTCACGACGTCTACCTCATCGACTGGAACGAACCGTCGCGGATGGACCAGCACCTCACGCTCGACGACTACGTCAACCGCTACATCGAGAACTGCGTCGACGAAGTCCGCGAGCGGTCCGGGCAGGAGAAGATCAACGTCCTCGGCTACTGCATGGGCGGCACGATGTCGGCCATGTACGCCGCGCTCCACCCCGAGAAGGTCAATGCGCTGGGCCTGATGGCCGCGGGGCTCTGCTTCCAGGGCACCGGCGGGATCCTCGAAGAGTGGGGTTCCGACGAGTACTACGACCCCGAGGAGGTCACCGACACGTTCGGGAACGTGCCCGCGGAGTTCCTCGACGTCGGGTTCGCGCTGATGGACCCGGTCGACAACTACGTCTCGAAGTACGTCCGGTTCTACGAGAACCTCGAGAACGAGGACTTCGTCGAGAACTTCGGTCGCATGGAGCGGTGGCTCTCCGAGGGCATCGACGTCGCCGGCGAGGCCTACGACCAGTTCCTCACCGACCTCTACCAGGAGAACAAGCTCTACCACAACGAGATGTACCTCGACGGCGAGCACGTCAACGTCGAGAACATCGACATGCCCGTCCTCCAGATCGTGGGCGAGTACGACCACCTCATCCCGGCCGACGCCTCGAAGCCGTTCAACGAGGTCGTCGGCTCCGACGACGTGACGACCATCGAGTTCTCGACCGGTCACATCGGGCTCTCGGTGTCCTCGTCGTCCCACGAGGAGGTCTGGCCCGAGGTCTGCGAGTGGTACGCCGACCGCGCCCCGGACGAGGCGTCGGTCGAAACCGAAGACGCGCCCGACGACGTGACCGAAGCGGCGGAAGCTGCCGTCGAGGAAGTGTCCGCCGAAGGGTCTGCCGAGGAGGAGCCCACCGAGGAGTCCTCGGACAGCCCCGGCGTCGACACCGTCGACGGCATCGGTCCGACCTACGCCGACCGTCTGGCAGACGCCGGTATCGAGACCGTGGCGGACCTCGCAGCCAGCGACGCGGCTGAAGTCGCCGAGATCACGGGTGCACCCGTCTCTCGCGTCGAAGGCTGGTTCGACCAGACCGGGTAAACCAGCCACCGCTCGATTTCGTTCTTTCGTCGTCGCTACTGCAAGTTCGAGAGCCGCGCCGCCGCGAACGGGACGACCATCTCGCGGGGCGTCGGTCCGCCGTGCATCCCGGTCTTCGGGACGATCGACTCGGCACTCGGATAGACGAGCTTCAGGTCTGGATGCGTACAGACGAGGTCCCCACAGCGACGGTCGAATACGGGGCCAGCCTCCGGACCGAAGCAGCCACAGTCGCGAGCTCCTTCGCGAGTGAGAACCGTCGCGCCGTGGGCTTCGAGCGCTCGACATGCCCGGTCGACCGCACCGTCGCGGACCGCGAGGTGGAGGAACCGGTAGTCACCCCACGGGCGGACGGGGTCGCCGGACGAGGTCCGGGCGAGCGACTCGGTGACCGCATCGATACTGAAGACGTCGAGACACCCCTCGGGCCCCGGCTCGAAGTCCACGAACCCGTGGTCGGCGGTAACCACGAGGAGCGTTTCGTCGGCGGTCGCCGGGTCGAGGTCGTCGTACAGCGCCCGCGAGAGCGCCCTCGTGGCGGTCGCGAGCGCGTCGTGGTACGCGGCGGAGTCGGTCCCGTAGTCGTGACTGGCGCTGTCGAGGTCAGAGACGTAGCAGTAGGTGTATGACGGTCCGTCGACAGACTCCAGCCGCTCGCGGAGTGCGGTCGCCCCGTGGACGACGTCGTCGACGGGAACCTGCGTCGCGCCTTCGAACGTCGCGTCGGCGTAGGCGGTCCCCAGCGTGTCGGCCGACTGGACGACCGCCGCGTCGACGGCGACGACCGACCCCGACAGGTCGTCGAACGGCACGGCTTCGAGAACCGGCCGTGCTCGGCCGGCACCGCCGCCGTGTGCATCGTCGTGATCGCGGACGCCGTCGAACTGGGCGTGACAGCCGTCAGCGGCGTCACCGTCCCCCGGTCGGCGAGACGTGCGAGCAGTCGGTGGTCCTCGCCGTCGCGGTGGAATCGATGCCATCCCAGCCCATCGAGGAGAACGACGACTACGTGTGAGATGTCGGACTCGACGGACGCCATCGCCTCGGACGGCAGCGACCGACCGATGTCGACGCCGAGCGCGTCGGCCGCGGTCCCCGGAACGTTCGCGACGCAGTACCCCTCGTAGTCCGGTACCACCAGCCCGTCCCGGGTCTGTCGGTCGAGGAGTGCGGCGGCTTCGTCAGTGTGGAACACCGATTAGTTACTCAGATTCCGAGTAAATAAGCTTTCTGCCGGGTCGGGGCGACTTCAATGCCTCCATGCGTCGGCCACGACTATGCGAGTCAGCGTCATCGGCGGCGGACGAGTCACCGACGAGGAAGCGGCGGCGGCCGAACGACTGGGCGAGATACTTGCCGAGCGC
>PXSD01000056.1 GCA_003023165.1 Halobacteriales archaeon QS_9_67_15
CAACACTTCCGGCTCGCAGGCCAGCATCATCGCGATGACCGCCCGTTGGCGCATGCCACCGGAGAACTCGTGCGGGTACTCCCCTAGTCGGCGCGAGGCATCCGGGATCTGGACCGCTTCGAGCAGGTCGATCGCCTCCTCGCGGGCGGCTTCACCGGTGATCCCGCGGTTGACCTTGAGCGCCTCTCGGATCTGGTTGCCGACCGTGAACACCGGGTTCAGCGAGGACAGCGGGTCCTGGAACACCATGCCGATCCCGCTCCCTCGCATGTTCTGGTACTCTGTAGTGTTGTAGCCGGTGATCTCTTCGCCTTTGAACTCGATCGACGAACCCGCCAGGACCTCACCGGGGTCTTCGATCAGCCCCATGATGGAGCGAGCGGTGACGCTCTTGCCCGAGCCGGACTCGCCCACGAGGCCAACCGTCTCGCCTTCGTAGAGGTCGATGTCGATTCCGTCGACCGCCCGGATCGTCTCCCGGTCCGTCCGGAAGACGGTCCGGAGGTTCTGGACGGAGAGGACCGGTTCCTCGCCTTCTCGGCCGGCCGGCGCGTCTCTGTGACGCGCCTCAGAACGCGGGGAACTCATCCTGCGGTCCCCCCTGCGGCCGCTTCCTCTTCAGCGCCGCCCTCGCTCTCGGGGTCGATAGCGTCGCGAATCCCGTCACCGAAGGCGTTCAGCCCGGTGACGAGGACGACGATCATCGTCCCCGGGATGAACGCGATGTGCCACGACTGGGTGGAGACGTACTCGCGCCCCATCGAGATGGCCCGGCCCCAGGCGGGGGTCGGTGGGTTGATCCCCAGTCCGCTCCCGATGAACGAGAGCGCGGACAGTGCGATCACGATACTACCGACCGACATCGAGCCGTAGATGAGCAAGTACGGAAGGACGTAGGGAAGCATGTGTTTTCGCATCGTGACACTCGGTCGCTGGCCGAAGCTGCGTGCCGCGTCGATCCACTCCTCTTCGGAGACCTGCAGTGCGGGACCACGGACTGCCCGCCACAGTCCGGGCCAGCTCGTGGCCCCGAATACGAGCGCGAGCAGGAACCCGCCGTTGAACACGCCGGCGAGCCAGTGTCCCTGGAACGCCATCGCGACCATCAACAGCAACAGTAGTTGTGGAATCGACGTTATTCCGTCCGCCGCGAGGATCGTCGCGAGGTCGACGATCCCCTTGTAGTACGCCGAGGCGAGCGACATGATGATCGCGATCAGCCCGGCGAATATTATCGAGAGCGCCGAGACCGTCAACGAAATACGCGCTCCCATCGCGATGAACGTGAACAGGTCACGCCCGTTTGTCAGCGTCCCGAACGGGTGGAAGCGACCGAAGTCGTCGTAGGACATCGGCCCGACGTTCTGGTTACCGTTGCCCTTGGATTTGGAGTTGAAGTTCGCGTCGCCGACGAAGGCGGTCTCGACCTCTCCGCTCTCGGAGTCGAAGTACTGGATCTCGTGGCTGTACGGCGACTCGATGTTCTGTCCGACGGTCGTCGGACCCAACGCCGGGGCGAACAGCGCCATCGTCGTGAACACCAAAACGACGATAATACCGAACTGCGCCCAGCGGTGGTCACGAAGTCTGTCGACCACGTCGTCGCGGGGGCTCCAGTCGGCGTTTCGGTAGTGCGTCCGGAAGACGTCCCAGCCGCGAAACGCCCAGTACGCGATGGCGCCCGCGTACACGTACACGAGCGTCGCGCGGATTGCCCACGCGATACCGGGTTCGAGTCCCATGAAGGTGTTCTCCCACGCCCCGTCGGCGCTCGTCTGGTACCCCTGATTCGGGATGGTTTCGCGGGAGAGCAGTGTCGGGAGACTGTTTGCAGTACTCCGGAAGCCGTCGAGCACGCCGCTCGCCGACTGCTGAAACCCGAGAACGGTTTTTGCACCAGCCTGGGAGAAGAGGCCGACAGTCACCTCGACGAGCGCGCTGACGCCGACGAGCGCCGAATCGAGCACCAGCAAGACGCCCGCGAGGAACGCACCGAACTCCAGCGCGAGCAGTCCGAGCGCGACCGCACTCCACGTCAGGGCGGGCATCGGGTTCGCCAGTACGCGGTCACGAAGCGTCGTTTCGTCTCGAAGGTCGCGTTCGTCCGTCGTGTCGGTGACAGTCGCACACATCGTCTTACTCGGTGCCCCCCTCGAGACCGATCCGCGGGTCGATGACCGTGTACGCGATGTCCTGTGCGATGTTAAAGAAGACGAGTATCAGGATGAACACGTAGGTGAGCGCCCCGATTATCGGTACGTCCGAGGCGAAGATGGCCGAGAGATAGAGGTTCCCCATCCCTCTGATCCCGAAGACGAGCTCGACGAGTAGCGACCCGCCGATGAGCAGGTAGAACTCGCCCATTATTACCGGGAGAAGTGGTATCATGGCGTTTCTGGCGACGTGCTTCCCGATGATCGTCTTGGTGGAGAGGCCCTTGGCCTTCGCCGTTTCGATGTACGGGGCGTTGATGCTTTCGAGGACAGCGGTTCGGCCGATACGGACTTCGTTCCCCATCGATGACGACCCGAGCACCAGCGCGGCGGGAAGGATCCACTTGAACGCGACCGCCCAGTTGTAGAAGTTGGGCACCGGGACCGATATCCCGCCGAGCGCGACGCTACCGAGCATGTTCTTGAGGGCGTTCGACGTTCCGATGACTTCGGTCGGTATGAGGAACCCCCTGTAGAACGACAGGGCACCGCCGGCCGAGAGAAGCCCGGCGAGCATGACTGCCAACCAGAAGTTGGGCATGGCACGCCAGACGATGCCGCCGAACGAGGCGGTGTAGTCGCCCCACGTGTTCGAGCGGAGTCCGGCGTACAGCCCGAGCGGGATGCCCACCAGGAGTGCGATGACGACCGACCAGAAGCCGAGCCAGACCGTCGCGGGCATCCGCTCCCAGACGAGTGTACCCACCGACTGCCCGCGCGTGACGACCCACGACTGGCCGAAGTTGAACGTGATCGTGTCGACGAGGAAGTTCTTGTACTGAATCCACAGCGGTACGGGCGTCCCGTCGGGATACCGGATGCCGAGCGCGACTGCTACCTGCCGAGCCGTCTCCGGGTCGGCGTCGCGGCCGAGGATCGCCGTCATCGGATCGAACGGCGAGAGGTAGAGGATCAGGAACGTCATCGTGAGACCGAACAGTACCACTGGCACCCCGAGGACGAGCCGTTTCGCGAGATACAGGAGTTTGTTCATGGCGTAGTCTCCGTTGATCGGGTAGTTATCTCTCTATGCGAACCGCGTAGTAAACAGCCTGTCGTCTTCGTACCGGGGGTCATCTGAAGACGCCGCTGGAAACGAGTGGTGCGGCGGTCCTACTGGCCCTGGACGTGCTGGTCGTACGCTTCGACCCCGCCCGGGAAGATCTGCGGCGGCGTCAGGTGGAAGGCCGGCTCGTAGCGGTCCTTGAAGACGTTCGTCATGAACTCCTGACGGTTGATGACGTACGCCATCGCCTGGCGGACTGCCTTCGGAGTCTCTTCCATGTTGAAGCCGATGTAGAACGTCCCGAGTTCGGGCACCTTGGTGTAGTTAACCGTCTCCCCGTTCTCGAGGTCGTAGGTCCCCAGTTCGCGGCCGATATCGTCCGTCTCCTCGACGGACACGCTGTCGGCCTGGTACTGCGAGGTCGGCACGCCGCCGACGTCCGCGTTCTGGTTGAGGAAGCGGTTGTACGTCGCCTGCGTTTCGCTGAGGATCGCGTAGTCGATGCCGTCGAAGCTGGCACCCTCGCCGTGGTAGTCGTCGAAGGTGTCCATCACGAACTCGCCACCGTTGCCGGACTCCCAGTTGACGAACTCGAAGGGGCCACAGCCGACCGGGTTCTGGGAGAACTCCTCCCACTCCATCTCGCCGTCGTACCCCTCGATGTCGCCGACGATGCCTTCCGGCACCGCGGAGAACGCCCCGTAGGCGAGTACGGACAGCGAGAAGCCGAACGGATCGCCCGTGGTGATTTCGAGCGTGTAGTCGTCCGTCGCCTCGACGCCGATGGAGTCGAGGACGACGTTTCCGTCGCCGTCGGTCTCGTGTTCGATCCCCATGACGCTCACCGGGAACCGGGCGTTCGTCGAGTTCGACGACGCCATCAGGCGCTTGATCGAGTACTCGAAGTCGGCGGCGGTCAAGTCGGAGCCGTCGTGAAACGTGACGCCCTCCTTGAGCGTGAACGTGTAGGTCCGGAAGTCCTCGCTGAGTTCGTACTCCGTCGCCAGGAGGTTCTCGACCTCTGTGGTTCCGTTCCGGTAGTTGGTCAGGGCGTCGAACATGTCCATGATCTTCCCGCCACTGGCCGTGTTCCCGGATGCGATCGGGTCGAGGCTACTGAACGTCGACGATGTCGCCGACAGCCGGTCCTTGCCCTCGATCCCGGCCACACTGTTGTTCGCCTTCGCACGGGACGAACCCATCGGACCGGGTGGGTTGAAGTCGACGTAATCGTACCACATGTCCTCCCCGACCGACTGGTACAGCGGGAGGAGTGCCGCTTCCTGCCACATGCCCTCTTCCATGTTCACCGCGGCCTCGCCACGGATCTGGGCGGCCTCCTCGGTGTCCTGGGGGTTGTTCTCGATGCGGTCGAACTGCTCGGTCATGAACTGGCGGACCTCCTCGTCGGCGTTCGCGTCTTCGGACCAGAAGAGTCGCGCACCGTTCGCGTTCTCGTTCTCGACGTAGACAGTGTTGTCCGGGTCGAGGAGCTGGATGAAGTTCTGCGGACCGGGGTAGTCGGCGATCCACCCGAGCGTGTAGGCCATGTGATTGCCGTTGCGGGTGGTCTCCAGCAGCGGCGAGAACGCGGCTTCGCTCTGGTTCATGTCGATGTACGCCGACTCCAGTCGGGAGGCGATCGTACTCCCCATCTCCGACCACGTCGGGCTGGTGTACTGGAGCCAGTCCAGCTCGAACCGTTCGTCGTCGCCGTATCCAGCCTCCTCCATTACCGCCTGGGCCTCGCCGATCATCGTCTCGTTGACCCCGTACGGATACCCGTTTATCGTGATCGTTTCGCTGTCGGTGTCTGTTTCTCCGCCCCCGTCACCGTCCATTCCGTCACCGTCACCATCACCGTCACCGTCACTGTCACCGTCCATTCCGTCACCGCCACCATCTTCGCCACTCGCTTCCGTGTCAGTTTCTCCACCATCGGAACCACACCCGGCGACCATCGAAGTCAGTGTGGCCACACCAGTTGCTTTGAGGAATCGTCGTCGGCTAGTGTCCGAACCGTCGGTGTCGCGAGACATACTGTGGCATAGCCAACCGTACTACTTAAATTACGGTGAAACCTGCCGCATGTTCCTCCCCAAATCGCTATACTACGGCGGTCGAAAATTATTTTAGATTATATCAAACCCCCTAGTATTATAACAGAGAATCGAAGGGGTTGAAGGGGCTACCTGTAGCCGTTCTCATCTCGCGATAGTAAAACCCCAGGGAACTATCGACGGTGAACGTCCGATATTATCGGTGAATCTCGACGGATTCGAGCAGAATAGTGTCGATCGGTCGGTCACTCGGGTCGGTCTCGGTGTTCCCTATCGTGTCGACCACGTCCATGCCGTCGGTGACCGCTCCGAAGACAGCGTGTTTGTCGTCGAGGTGGGGAGGGTGATGAAGAACTGCGAGCCGTTGGTGTCGGGGCCGCGATTGGCCATCGACAGCGTGCCGGGTTCGTCGTGGCGGAGGTCGGGGTGGAACTCGTCGTCGAAGGTGTAGCCCGGGCCGCCGCGGCCGGTGCCCGTCGGGTCACCAGTTTGGAGCATGAAGTCCTCGATGACACGGTGGAACTCGATGTCATCGTACAGCGGGTCGACGCGTTTCTCACCGGTCTCTGGGTCTTCCCAGGCGCCCTCCCCTGGGCCGACCTCGGCGGATTCGTAGTCGGACTCGGTCGCGTGGTCGACGAACACCTCGACGGTGTTCGGGACCTTCTCTTCGAACAGTCGCACTTCGATGTCGCCCTCGGAGGTGTAGAGGGTCGCAGTCAGTTCGTCGCTCATAAACGAACGGTCGCTCGCCGCCGAGAAAACGCTGGTGGTCCTCGCACGACGTACCCACGCCAGCCCGGCGCGAGACGGTGTGATCGCGAGTCAGGGGCTGCTCATACTGCCGGCTGTACGTCTGTCCCGAATTTCGCCGTCCCGGGGCGGCGAATATCTTCACGAAGTTACAGCCGGCAGTATCAGAAGTCCCGCACTGCGTCGAGCGTCTCTTTGGCTTCGCCGCTATCGATGACGTCGCGAGCGGTTTCGAGCCCCTCGTCCAGCGAGTCGGCGTCCTCCCGGGCATAGATCCGCAGGGCGGCGTTGAGTGCGACGGCGTCCGCAAACTGGTCGTCGCGCTCGCCCGTCAGCACCGCTTCGGTGATCGCGGCGGATTCGGCCGCGACATCCTCGACGCCGAGGTCCTCGCTCTCGAAGTCCATCCCGTAGTCGCCGGTCTCGATCTCGAAGTCGTCGAGTTCGTCGTCGCCAGCGTCGTCTCGCGGCCCGCTCGAATGGTCCGCGGAGCTTCGCTCCGCGCTACTCGATGATTCGTCGGTGCTTCGCACTGACCCCCACTCCGCGACGATCGTCGATCCCGGTCGGATGTCGTCGTACCCCTCCATCCCCTGGAAGAACAGCGTCCGCGACACCGACTGACTCTCCGCCGCCTGGAGCGTGTCGGTCATCCTCGTCGCGAACGCGAGGTGGTAGAACGAACCGAGGTGGACGTCCGCGTTCGCGGGATTCGCCAGCGTCTCGACGGTGTTGACGAACGTCCGGACACCCATGTTGTCGCGGCGGTCGAACAGCGCGTCGACGCCGGGATTGAAGTTGGGCTGGTAGTAGAAGCCGAACCCGACCTCGTCGACCATGTCCGCGCTCGCGCTCGGCTGGAGATCCGTCCGGACACCGAGCTCGTCGAGGACGTGTTTGTACGCGTCTTGTTTCTGTGTCGGGGTTCGGTCGCCGCTATGAACTACTACGGGCGTGCCCGCGGCCGCGGCGACGACCCCGGCGGCGACCCCGAGGACGGCCGAGCGCCCTTTGCCGTCGTAGTTGGCCCCGCAGTCGACGGGGTCGGCCTCGGGTTCGGCCGTCCGGACGCTCTCTTCGCGCATCACGTCGACGTAGGCGGCCAGTTCCTCGGCGTTGTTGCGCTTCCAGCGGTTGGCGAGCCAGAACGCCCCCAATGTCGTGTGGTCCGGTTCCCCGGCGAGGATTCGCTGGAAGGCCTCGCGGGCCTGGTCGCGCATCATGTCGTCGGCGGACTTGTGTCCCGAGCCGACGACCTCGGTCATCAGCCGCTTCAGCGGCCAGTCTCCGAACTCTTGGGTCGCTCGAGCCATACGAAGCCGTTCGGACTACTGACTCTAAAGCGACCCGCTTGCGCGACGCACGCGAATCTGCCGGTCGCGGTCCGCTCGAAGCAGCGAGCGAACAGACCGTGGCCGCGGCGGCCGATATACTCGAGTTCCACATGTGTAGCGTCCTCTTCCGGGAGGGCGACTGGCTGGTCCCGTACGCCGTCTCCGCGGACGCGCCGCCGGACGGGAGTCGCCGAATGCGCACCGACCGGGGCCTGGCCGGGAGGGCGCTCCAGTCCCGCGAACCGTACGTGATCGACAACATGACCGGCGAGGAGGGCGACCCGTCACGGGACGGACGGCGCTAGCTGGTTCCGAAAGAGTCACACGGGACTACTCCTAAGCACCGTCGAATGAGACAGGAGACGGCCGATTGGCGGGCGCAGGTGGACGCCGTGGACGCCACGCTGATCGACGGGTGGCAGAGCGGCTTCCCGGTGGCGGAGCGACCGTTCGAGACCGTCGCCGCCGACGTGGGCGTCGACGAGACCGAAGCGCTGGAGCGAGTCCAGCGACTCCACGACGAGGGGATTGTCCGACGGTTCGGCCCCGTCCTCAACCCACCGGTCATCGGTAGTTCGACGCTCGCGGCAGTCAAAGCACCCGACGACCGCTTCGAGGCGATCGCCGCCGTGATCAACGGCTACGACCAGGTAAATCACAACTACGCGCGCGACCACGAGTGGAACATGTGGTTCGTCGTGACCGCCGCGTCGAAAGAGCGGCGCGACGAGATCGTCGCCGAGATCGAGGAGCGGACGGGCTGTACGGTCCTGGTCCTCCCGATGCTCACCGACTTCTACATCGACCTGGAGTTCCCGGTCGTCAACACCGACCGCTTCGCCCGCGAGAGCCTCGCCGAGACGGACGTGTCGGCGACGCGGATCAGCGAGCGCGCCGCCGCCGACCTGACGCCGCTGGACCGGCGCGTTCTGCTCGAGACCCAGGAGGGGTTCCCGCTCACCGCGACCCCGTACGGAGACGTGGCCGAGGCGGTCGGCGCGCCCGTGACCGACGTACTCGATAGCGTCGAACGGCTCCGCGAGGACGGCTGTATCAAGCGGATCGGCTGTGTCGTCAACCACCTCGTCACCGGGTTCGACGCCAACTGCATGGTCGTGTGGGACGTCCCGAACGAGGAACTGGACGACCGGGGGGTCTCGGTCGGGCGACTCCCGTACGTCACGCTCTGTTATCACAGGCCCCGCCGGCCCGAGCAGGACTGGGGGTACAACCTGTTCACGATGATCCACGGGCGCGAGCAGGCGGCGGTCGACGAGAAGGTAGACGAGCTGGCGGGCGAACACCTGCCCTACGACCACGAACGGCTCTACTCGACGGAGACGCTGAAACAGACCGGTGCACACTACGAGGCGCTCGTCGACGGCGACGACACGTAACAGGGACGTCGCGGCTCCGTCTGCCGCCGAGACCGACGGAAGCTTTTTGCGGGCAGTCGACCCATGTTGGCTCGTTCGCATGGCTATGTCCGAGCAGTCGGTCGTACTGGTTGTCGACGACGAGCCTGCGATTGCGGAGACGTACGCCGAGTACCTTGACGCCGACTACGCGGTCAGGACCGCGTTCAGCGGTGAGAACGCGCTCGCGGAACTCGACGCGACCGTCGATGTCGTCCTGCTCGACAGGCGGATGCCCGACCTCGTCGGGGACGAAGTGCTCGAGTCGATCCGCGAGGGCGGGCTCGACGCGCGGGTCGCGATGGTGACCGCCGTCGACGCCGACTTCGACATCGTCGACATGGAGTTCGACGACTACCTCGTCAAGCCGGTCTCCGAAGCGCAGTTGCGGGAGACCGTCGACCGATTGCTCCGCTATGCGGAGTACGAGCGCAAGCTCCGGGAGTTCTACCGCGTGTCGCGGACCCACGCCGCGCTCGAGTCCGCGAAGAGCCAGGCGGAACTCGAAAACAGCGACGAGTTCCAGCGGCTCGAAACCCGGCGGACGGAACTCCGAGCGGCGCTCGCGTCGGCCACCGGCGACCTCGCGGACGAGGACTTCGAGGCGCTGTTTCGCGACCTCGGCGTGTAGCGGTCGGCCGACCCGTCCCGACGGCCCTCGTTCTGTCGGTTCTGGCGGTGTCGTCGGTCGCCGGCGAGCGTGGCGAGTACTCACCCTTTCGAAAACACTATTCGCGGAAGGTTCTAAGCCGGGCGCAATGACACCGCAACTGCCGGACGTCCAGGCGTCGAGCCCGGACGTGACCGTCGGCCTCAACCGCGTCGGCGTCACCGGCGTCGAGAAGCTCGTCGAGGTCGCACGCGAGGGCAAACGACCCTACGTCCTGATGGCCGAGTTCGAGGTGTTCGTCGACCTCCCCTCCTGGCGGAAGGGCGCGGATATGAGCCG
Organism: Halobacteriales archaeon QS_9_67_15; assembly: GCA_003023165.1. GTDB lineage: Archaea > Halobacteriota > Halobacteria > Halobacteriales > Haloarculaceae > Halosimplex. The sequence continues at coordinate 9,731 of PXSD01000056.1, forward strand.
CAACATGGAGGTCGTCGACGAGACGCTCGAGTCGGCCGTCAGCCAGACCAACTACCGCGTCGAGGATATCTGCGGCAACGCCGCCGAACGCCTTCTCGAGAAACACGACTACACCGAACAGGCCGAGGTCCGCATGGAGGCCGAGTTCGTCACCCGCGAGCAGACGCCCGAGAGCGACCTCCCGACACAGTCGACCGCGGACGTGATCGCCTCCGCGACCGCCACCGAGGACGGCACCCGCGAAGAGATCGGTGCGACCGTCACCGGCATGACTGTCTGTCCCTGCTCGCAGGGGATGTCCGCAGCGCGCGCCCGGGAGAAGCTGCGAGACCAGGGCGTCGACGACCGGACGATCGAGGAGTTCCTCGAAGAAGTGCCACAGCCGGGCCACTCCCAGCGCGGGCACGCGACGCTCACCGTCGAAGACGAAGGCGACCCGGGCGTCGACCTCGTAGAGCTCATCGAGATCGCGCGGGACTCGATGAGCGCGCGCATCTACAACCTCGCCAAACGCCCCGACGAGGACCACATGACCTACCAGTCCCACCTCAACGCGAAGTTCGTCGAGGACTGCGTCCGCGCGATGGCCGAGGGCGTCGTCTCCGAGTTCCCCGACCTGAGCGACGAAGCCGTCGTGCGCATGGAGCAGTCGAACGACGAATCGATCCACCAGCACAACGCTCACGCCGAGCGCGTCGCGGACGTGGCCAGCCTCCGCTCGGAAGTCGACGACGACTGACGGCATCACGACGCGGACTCTTCTGTCGGGGGCTGTTCGCTCTGGCGATAGACCAACAGGTAGAACAGCGGGAGCGTCACCAGCAACGCACCGACGGTGTTCCGCGGCTGTGCGAACACGTCCGGCGGCGCGAACACCGTCCCGGCCAGCATCGCGCTCAGGAGCGCGAGCAACACCGTGAGCGTCAGCCGTTCGCGGTCCGACTGCGGTCGCGTCCGCTCGCCGCGATAGACGACGTACGCGACCAGCAGCGGCGGGACGACCGCGACGGCCCCCGCCCAGCGGAGGGGGTGGTCGACCGCACGGGCCAGCGCGTCCTGGCCGACCCACGCGACGAGCACCGCCCACGTGAGCGCGGGGACCGCCACCGCGGCGACGACGGCTCCGGTCGACTGCAGCAGTGGCGAAACCGTCGTGACGAGCGGTCCCGCGACCGCCGACGGGTCGAACATGCAGTCCGGTAATCGAGGCACCGTCGTAAGCCTTGCCGGTCGCAGCCCGGAACGACAGTGTTCGATCAGCGGTCCGTTCGGCGGCTGGTCGGCCAGCGGTCCGCTCGGCGGCTGGTCGGCCGGATGTCGACACACTTGCGGCGAAGATTGAAGCGTCGAGCGGCTCGTATGTGAGACATGGGCAAGCGCATTCTGACCCCGGTCGACGGGTCAGAGCAGGCACACAGGGCCTTCGAGTTCGTCGCCGAGGAGTTCGGTGACGCGACGGTCGTCCTCTTGCACGTCGTCAACCCCGCGGAAGCGGGCTACAGCGCTCAGGCGACGATCCCGGCGTTCTCCGAGGAGTGGTACGAGAACGAAAAGGCCGCCGCCGAGGAACTGTTCGACGAGATCAAGGGGCTCGCGGCGGACACGGACCTCTCGGTCGAACGGGAGATCGAGGTCGGCAAGCCGATCCGCGCCATCGTCGAGTACGCGGAGGACAGCGACGTCGACCAGATCGTCATGGGCAGTCACGGCCGGTCGGGGGTCACGCGCATCCTCCTCGGGAGCGTCGCCGAGGCGGTCGTTCGCCGCTCCCCCGTCCCTGTCACCGTCGTCCGTTGAGACCGCCGTGGACGTCCGCGCCGGACCGCTCGCAGTCGCTACGTCTCCTCGACGTGCCTGACGATGTGCACGTCGTAGCGCGGGTCTTCCGAGACCGGTGCGCCGACGCTCGAGACCGGTGTCGAGACGCGGCCGGCGTTCTCGCTCCCGACGAAGACGATGGTCGCATCGACCTCCTGTGCGACGACACGGACCGTCCGGACCACATCGGTCGTCACCGACGCGACCGAACTCACGTCCTCCGGGCGCTCACAGCGGAACGTCGCGTCGGGGGAGGTTTTTTTTACCTGCGCCTCGAGCGCCGACGCCACCTCGTCGGGGTCGTAGCGCTCTCGCTCCTCGATCCAGCCGCGTTCGACCGCGAAATCCCGTTCGTCGAGCGGGACCACCGCCAGCGCGACGACGTCTGCGTCGGTCAGGTCCGCGAACTCGGTCGCCCGCTCCAGGGCGGCCTCTGCGAGCGCGGACCCGTCGAACGGAACCAGATACGTCATGGTTCGAGGTGGGTCCGCCCGCGTCTTAAATCGGCGGGCCCACGGGTGTGCCACGAGGGGCGACACGGATCGACGCGTCGCTCGAAGCGACAGACGAAAGGTCCGTCGCCGCCGAACGGTAGGTATGGCCGAGGACGGACCCGTCGATCCGAGCACGATCGGCGAGCGCGACGCACCGCCCGTCGACGAGAAACCGTACAAGATACTCTTCGAGGCGAACAAGTGCTTCGGCGCGGGAAAGTGCGCCGAGGTCTCGGACAACTGGACGCTGAACATCTCCACGGGCATTGCGCAACCTGAGGCGTACTTCATCGACGAGGCGGAGCTGGACGAGAACGTGCGCGCCGCCGAGGCCTGTCCCGCGAAGAAAGACCGCGGCGTCATCCACGTCGTCGACCGCCGAACGGACGAAGAAATCGCGCCCGACCCGAACGGCGACGGCACGCTCTCCGTCGACTGGTGACACGACCGCCCCGTTGCCGGTCTCACTCCTGAAACGGTTCGGCAGTGTCCCCGTCCGGTCGGTCGCGTTCATCGGACCGAGTTAGCGCGACGCGACGGCCCCCGTTTGCTCGGTAGTATCCCGGTTGTACTCGCACAGCGCTGCGCGACTCGGCGGCTTGACGACAGCACGCGGACGGCCTGTGGTTACCGAACCGGTAGCTAAGCCGCTCGTCCCCCGTGTGAGACACACTCCGATGGGCCTCCGACAGACGAGTCCGGGGTCGGTGGTCTGTTCGCGACAGACGACGCCGTCGACCTGTACACCGACCGGGTACAGGACCCGACGCTGTTCCCGCAGAAGGGTGAGGCGGTCGACCGGTACTTCACAGGGGACTGCGCGTCGGTCCTGGACATCGGCTGCGGTGCCGGTCGGTTTCGCATCTGCTCGACGAGTGCGGCTTCGACGCGACCGGGATCGATGTCAGCGAGCCGCTGGTCGAGCGGGCCCGGACGCTCTTTCCCGACATCGACGTTCGGGTCGCGGACGTCAGGGACC
>PXSD01000057.1:0-17275 GCA_003023165.1 Halobacteriales archaeon QS_9_67_15
ATGCTGTCGTACAGCTGTCCCGAGTAGTCGGTCGCCTCTGTGCCTTCGATCGTTGCGACGGTCTCGACGATGGCCTGACTGACCGGGGTCTCGTCCGACACGGTCGCCGTGAGGAGTCGCTGTCCAGCATCGCCGGCGTGTCGTATTGCGTGACTCATACGCTCCGTCTACGTACCACTTACTTTCTTTTTACGTTGTTATTCACTTCCTGATAGCCATCAGACGCTGTTCAAGCTCCCCTATCCGGGAGTATGAACGGACCGAGAGGGCGAACGCGAGTCGACGGGCGTCGGCGGGGTGAGAAACGAGGGCGTCAGACCACGTCGCCGCGCACGCTCGCACCGTCCTGTGTGGCCCGGTACGCTTCGACGGCCGCGGCGGCTTCCTCGGCCACGTCGGGGTCGGCACCGAGCATCTCGAGGGCACCGGACAGCGTCGGTAACACGAACTCGCCGTCGCGGAGTTTCTGGAACGCGTCGTCGCTCCGCTGGCCACCGTCGGACGAGACCCCGGTCAGTCAGGCCATCGTCGAGACCGTCGCAACGATCGAAGGCACAGAGGCGACCGACTACTCGGGACAGCTGTACGACAGCATCGAAGCTGGCGTTGCACACTTCCAGGTGCACCGGTTCGTCGTCGTCGACCAGCTGCGCCGCGAGGCACTGCTCCGGTGCGGCGTAGCCGTTGGCGTTGGTGCGGACGTGTTCGGTGTGTTCGGCGGCCCAGTCGGCGCGGACGGTTTCGCCGATGCCCTCAACGCCGAGGGCTAACTCGTCGGGGTCGATGTCGCTGTCGTCGCCGCCGACGAGGATGTCTTTCGTGATGTATACGTCGAGGCGTTCAATGGGGTCGAGGCCCAGCACCACGTCGCCGAAGGCCCAGATCTCGCGGACGGGGACGGGCATGCGGTCGTCCTCGACGGTGGCGACGAGGTCCTCGACGCGAGCGACGGCCTCGTCGCGAGAGAGGTGGGTCATCGTCCGAGCGTAGCCGTCGGAGGGGGAAAACCGTTTCTCGACGAGGCGGAGACGGACGGGGACCGACCGCCGACCGTTCTCAAAGCTGCGACTCGGGACGCAGATTTAAGACGGCCGTCGAACAAGCAAAGGCGATGCGACTCCGGGCCCGGTTCGCCGTGGCGCTGGCAGTGGTGGCGCTGGTCCTGTCGGCGACGACGCTGACAGGGTTCTTTCTCTACCGGGACGCGGTCGTCACGCAGGAGCGCGAGGAGCTGTCGCGGTCCTCGGAGTCGGTCGCGACGCAGCTCGACACGGTCCTCGCGGAGAAGCAACGCCAGGTCCGGCTGTGGGTCGAAGCGCCATCGTTGACCGACTACGGGTCTATCTCACAGGTGGAGCGACTGTCCTCGTTCGTCAGGACGACAGACTTCAGCGGCGCGTCGGTCATCGCGGCCAACGGGACGATGATGGCCCTGTACTCCGACGGGCTCTCGGTCGACGAACAGGACCGCATCGTCGGCGGGCAGTTCGGCGACCGGGCGTACTTCCAGCGAGCGATGGCGGGCGACACGTACGTCAGCGACCCCGTTCAGGCGGAGACGGACAACTTCATCGTGACGGTGAGCACGCCGCTCTACGAGGACGACGAGGTGGTCGCGACGTTCAACGCCGCCTTCCACATCGACGAGGGGGACCTGTCGTCGATCATCCGCGCCAACTCCGGTCCGTCCCAGCGCGTTCGGATTGTCGCGAACGATTCGACCGTCTACAGCGTCGGCTCGGTTCCGGACGGACAGACGGACGTGATCACCGCCGACAAAACGGTCGCAGGGACCGGGTGGGTCGTCTCCACGACGACGACCCGAGCGGCCTTCGAGTCGGACTTCCTGATGATGACGGTTACTCAGGCGGTCGCGTTCGGGCTGGTGCTCCTGTCGCTCGCGGTGTTCGGTGCGTGGCTCTACCGGGAGTTCATCCGGAATCTCGAGCGGCTCCACCGAGGCTTCGGGTCGCTCGTCGCCGGCGAGTATGGGTCGACGGTCGCGCTCAGGGGCGCGACCGAGTGGACGGAACTGGAGGGGCAGTTCAACGAACTGAGCGAGACGCTCGCCCAGCGTCGGACGGAGGTGGTTGTCCTGAACAGAGTCCTCAGGCACAACCTCCGGAACGCGATGACCGTCGTCGTCGGCAGCGCGGACCGGATCGTCGAACGGACCGACGAGGAGGAGACCGCGACTGAGGCCGACGGCATCCGTCGCCGCGGTGAGTCGCTGCTCGACCTGGCCGACCACGCGCGAGCTATCGAGACCTCGCTCGGTGCCCGGGCCGAGGAGACGGTGTCTCGCTCGCTCGACGCGGTCGTCGAGGAGGTCGTGACGACGCTGGCCGAGGAGTTCCCACAGGCGGACATCCGGACCGAGCGGACGGGCGAACCGGCCGAGCTACCCAACGGCGACGTCCTCCTGGTCGTTCTCGACGAACTCGCGCGAAACGCGGTCACGCACAACGACGCCGCCGAACCCGCCGTTCGGATCGATGCGACGGTCGCCGACGGGAGGGCGACGTTCACGGTCGCGGACGACGGTCAGGGGATGCCGGCGGTCGAACGGCGCGTCCTGACCGAGCAGTTCGTCGAGACGCCGACCCAGCACGGCGCGGGGCTGGGCCTCTGGCTCGTCAACTGGCTGGTCCGCTGGATGGACGGCGAGGTCTCGGTCGCGGTCGACGACGGAACGACGGTGACCGTGACGGTCCCCTGTGACTCGGACCCGGCCCTCGCCGACAGCTGACCGGTCGCGGGAGTCCACGAACCGAGTCGCCCCAGAGCGAAACGCTCACACCGTTCGGTCCGGTAGCTCCGCGCGATGGACTGCGACAAGTGCGGCGACGAGGCGGTCATGCACGCCGCCTACTCCGGGCTACATCTCTGTAACGACCACTTCTGTCGCTCCGTGGAGACGCGCGTCCGCCGCCGCGTCCGCGAGGACACTCTCGTCCCGCGCTCGGCCGCGCCCGACGACCCGGAGACGTGGGTCGTCGGACTCTCGGGCGGGAAGGACTCGGTCGTGCTGACGCAGGTCCTCCACGACACCTTCGAGGACGACCCGCGGATCGAACTCGTCGCCCTCACGATCCACGAGGGGATCGAGGGGTACCGCGATGAGTCGCTGGAGGCCTGCGAGGAACTCACTGCGGGCCTCGACGTCCGCCACGAAGTCGTCTCCTACGCCGAGGAGTTCGGCGTCCGGATGGACGACGTGGTCGAGGACGACCCCGAGGGGATGGCCGCCTGCGCCTACTGCGGCGTCTTCCGCCGCGACGTGCTCGAACGCTACGCAGAGGAGCTGGGTGCGGATAAGCTCCTGACCGGCCACAACCTCGACGACGAGGCCCAGACCGCGCTCATGAATTTCTTCGAGGGCGACGTCCAGCAGATGGCCAGCCACTACGACGCCTCGCTCGGCCCGTTTCCCGAGATGGACCCGTACGGTGAGGCTGACGACTCCGCGACAGACGTGCCAGCAGATCCGACCGAGCGTCCCCGCCGGCCGCAGGACCACCACGTCCCGCGGGCCAAGCCACTCCGGGACGTGCCGGAGAAGGAGGTGGCGCTGTACGCGCACCTGCGGGACCTGCCCGCGCACATCACCGAGTGTCCCCACGCCGAGGAGGCCTACCGCGGCGAGGTGCAGGAACTGCTCCTCGGGATGGAGGAACGCCACCCCGGGACGCGTCACTCGGTCGTGGCCGGCTACGAGAAACTGGCGTCGCTGGCGTCGTCGGCGTTCGGCGCGGCCGAGCCCGCGGAGTACGGCGAGTGCGCCAACTGCGGCGCGCCCACCGGTCGCGACGTCTGCCGGAAGTGCGACCTGCTGGACGCGCTGGAAGCGGCCTGACGCGACCGACCGTTCTCCACACGCGCACCGCCGGCGGGGCGGACACACCTGCCGTTGCAGTGTCGGACGCCGTGTGTCGAGTGAGACGGCCGTCGCTGGCGGTGTCGGACAGCGCCGTCACACGGGAGTCGCCGGAGTGGTGCCGCGTCTGACGGTGTTCCCACTCGACGGGTGAGAACGAGAGAGAACGTGGGTCGAGCAGTTCCTGCACCCTGTGGACGGGTCTCCAGTGGTGGAGTCGACCCGGACACCGTCCGTATCAGTCCGGACGGATGACGTCCAGACCGTTGTTCTTCTCGAGGTTGTCTCGGCCGCCGTCCGTGTGGCCGTAGCCGGAGCCGCCGGTACCGCCGCCCGCACCGCCGCGGCCGCCGCCGGCTTCGTTACCGAAATCGGTGTCGACGTTCCTGCTGGCGTCGAACGACGCGTCGTCCACGCCGTCGAGCGCCTCTCGGGACTGGTTGGCCTGCTTCTGCGTGGTGGCACCGAGTACCTGGGCGCTTTTGACGCCGGTCATGATGGCCATGACCCGCACCTTGCCCTTGTACTCCTCTTCGATGCGCGCGCCCCAGATGACGTTCGCGCTGGCGTCGAGACGCTCGGTGATGTTCTGGGCGATGCCCTCAGACTCCTTCAGCGAGAGGTCGGGGCCGCCGGTAATGTGGACGAGGCCACCGGTCGCACCGCGGTAGTCCACGTCCAGCAGCGGGTGGTTCATCGCGTCTTTCACCACTTCCTCGGTTTTGTTCTTGTCCTGGGTCTCGCCGACGAGCATCACCGCGACGCCGCCCTGGTTCATGATGGCGGTCATGTCGGCGTAGTCCAGGTTGATGAGCGAGGGCTGGGTGATCGTTTCCGAGATGCCCTTCACCGTCTCGGCGATGATCTGGTCCATCACCGAGAACGCCTTGCCGATGGGCAGGTTCGGGACGTAGTCGAGCAGGCGGTTGTTGTCCAGCACGATGATCGAGTCGGCCTCGTTGCGGAGGTTCTCGAGGCCCTCCTCGGCCTTGACCGTGCGGGCGCGCTCGACGTTGAAGGGCGTCGAGACCATGCCGACCACGATCGCGCCCTGGTCTTTGGCGATGCTGGAGACGACCGGTGCCGCACCGGTCCCCGTCCCACCGCCCATGCCGGCCGTCACGAAGACGAGGTCCGCGTCGGCCAGCACTTCTTCGATAGTGCCCTGGGCCATCTCGGTGGCGCGCTTCCCCATCTCTGGGTCACCGCCCGCACCGAGCCCGTTGGTCAGCGACTTGCCGACCAGGATCTTCGTATCGGCCTCGATCATCTGGAGGTGCTGCTTGTCGGTGTTGATGGCGACCGTGTCGGCACCCTCGACGCCGATGTTGTATAGGCGGTTGACGGTGTTGTTCCCGGCGCCACCACAGCCGACGATGACGATCCGCGGGTCACCGAACCCGTCGGCCTCGGAATCGTCCAGTTGCTTCTGTTCCTGCTCGTCGCGTTCGAGGGCCTCCTTGACGATGTCCTGCATCGTTCAGGCCCTCTGTTGCCAGCTACGGCGCTTGCGCTTCTCCGACGGGCGCTCCTTGCCCCCGTCCTGCTCGTTTAGTTTCTCGCGGACGGCCGCCCGGATCGCCTCGCTCCGGTTGGGGTACTCCCCCGTCTCGACCATTCGCTCGACCTCTTCGATCTGCTGCTTCGGAATCCGTAGTGTCACACGCTCCATGTTTGATGTTCCCCTTTGGGTAAGACGGCGTCGGCGGACCGGCCCGCGCGTTCGTCTTACACGGTGGCTCTGACCTCCCGTCCGACGTAATCGCGCGATAGCGCGGGTCACACGTCCGCGCCACGGCCCGTGTAAGACGACCGTCTTACGCAAGCATTACAACCGGCCGAGGGATTATAAAAGTATCGACGAGCGTCATACACTTCGTCGTTTACGGCGTGTACGGTGACCCAAACGGCGTTTACGGCGCATTCACGACCGGTCGAGCACGTCCGCGGCGGGCGTCCGTCGACCACAGCTCGGGCAGAAGCCCCAGTCCGACCGGAGTTCGTCGCCGCAATCACAGAAGACACGGTGGGACGCCTTCTCACCGCAGTTCGGGCAGTAAACGTGGTCAGAAGAGACGTTTTCGCCACATTGAGAGCACGTCTGGTCCGCGTTTTCGGGCGTGTTTTCGCCCGCGCTCACGCCCGTCTTACGCGTCGCGTCGGTGTTAGACGCGTCCGTCGTCGTACTGTGAGACACGTCGGCCTGCCCATCGCTCACGGCGGCGTTTTCGCCATCGAGAGCGATGTTTACGTTGATATCCTGCGGCTGGGACGGTGTAAACGCTCCGTCCAGTCGGTCGGCGATGATGGCGTCGACGCGCTCCGCGATGAGGGCGTCGATGGAGTCAGCGTCGTTGGACTCGTGGATGTCCGGGTCCGGAGAGCCAGCGCTCGGACGCGTGTCGGACGCGTCGCCGAGGAACTCCCGCAGGGCCTCCCGCATGATCTCGCTCTTCGAGGCGTCGAACCCCTCGAGTTGCTCGATGAGGTCGTCGTCCGCACGGAAGGTTATCTTGCTCATCTGACTCGTCATGCAGATTGTCTCCCGGGTATTTCAATCTTCCCGAGTGTCTGACGCGTGTCTGTCGGGGGGATGACGGGGCGTGGGGGACCGACTCACTGTGCCGGCGAGTCAAAACGGTTAAGTCCGACACGGCGGCTACCTGAAGGTACGCCCGCCCTTAGCTCAGACTGGTAGAGCAGTCGACTGTAGATCGACTTGTCCCCCGTTCAAATCGGGGAGGGCGGACTTGTCTTCCCGTCGAACGGCGAGGGACGTGACGTGCCTCGAACGGGAGAAGGGTTTTTTACGGACCAATCCTGAGCACCGCGCGGCTGAGTGCCGTTCAGCCGTCCGTCGTGCTCCGGGGCGTCGATGCGTGCCTCCCAGTCGACCCCTCCCTTACACCTATCGTGTATCGGTCGTGCGGTACTCCCGCCGGTCCTGGAGACACGCGGGACCTCGACGGATTCGGGCGGGAGCGCACCCTCGACTGCGAAGACGACTGCGAGGAGACAACCACCAAGGACGTTGAACACGAGGGTGACGATCCACAGCCGGAGGGGCGACGGGACCGCGGAGTAGCCGGGGCGTTCGACGGCCGCCGCGGTCGGGTCGGCGAAGTTCTCGTTGAACAGCTCGGTCCGCCCGGCGACGAGGAAGACGACGCCGGGCGCAAACGCGAGCGCGCCCGCAACTGTGGCAACCTGACCGAGTGCGGTTCGACGAACGATTCGACGATACCGAGCGCGACGAGACCGAAGAAGACGGTGAACCCGGCGATGAAACTCGTCGAGACGAGTTCGAGCGACGACCGCCTTCCTCGGCGGCGCGTTCGAAGATCTTTGACGGTGTCTTCGGCGACACGACCGCGATAGGAGTCACGACCGGAAAAGCCACAGGTCGACTATCGAGCGGTCGAAATCAGCGCTTGCGAGTGTCCGCCCCGAGGCCTCGGGTCGGCGTGGCCTGACGATGCCCCGCACATGCACGAACAGGCGCTTTCAGGGTATCACGGACTGACCGCTCCGTCCACCGGCCGACCGCGGTCGCCGCCGAGCGTAAACCGCTGGGGCCCGAACCGGTCGCATGGACGAGATCGAACTCGGCCAGGCGACGATCGTCTACGAGACCGCCGACGGCGAGACCGAAGAGGTGACCGTCGACAACGAGGAGGTCGTCTACGGACGCGACCACTGGATGCTCCGGTCGGGGACCGACGACGAGGGCAACGACCTGATGAAACAGATCCCCCGGAGTCGCGTGTACCGCGTCGACCGGAACGTCCAGCGATTCGAGGAGGAGGCGTCGACGGTTCGACACCGCGTGGAGTCACTCGCGAGCGAAGTCCGTGACCGACTCCCGGGGGGCGGCGAGGGCGACAGGCGTCGCCGTCGACACGACCGCGACGAGGGGCCGACCCGCGTGCCGGTCACCGAGGGGAGCGACGCGGACCGCGAGTGAGCGAACACTGGCGAGAACAGACACAAGAGGGGTTTCGACTCCCGAAACAGGTGTTTTCGGCGGGTGTAAACTATCCACTCTTTTTTTACTGGATGCGGTATTGGTATCAGGTGGTCACGATGGGCGTCTTGGAACGGGCCAAACGCGCTTCAGGGTTGTCGAAACCGGAGACATTGCCCTACGTGTGCGTCGGCTGTGAGACGCAGTTCGACGTACAGTATCACACCTGCCCGGTCTGTGGGAAGTACGATATCCGGCGGGCCAAGTGGGTTGATTCGGACGGCGAGGAGTGTTGACACCGCCCGTCCACGTGCCTCCGCGACAGCTCAGGCCTGCCCGAAGCCGAGTGCGAGGCCCGCGGCCCACGTGGCTCGGGGCCGTTTCGGCCCACGTCTCGTATTTATCGCGACGCTCGTCAGCGAGTGACGACACCGTCCGCGCGGCGGGGCGGTGAACAGTCCGTATCGTTCAAGGTGTGTCGCGGCTATGGGGTCGGCGTGGCAGTCTCGTTCGACCTATTCGGGACGCTCGTCGCCGTCGAGCGACCGGCCGACCCCGCCGACGCGACCGCTCGCGAACTCCGCGAGCGCGGGGTGGCGGTGCCCGACGACTGGACCCGGCGGTACCGCCGGCCCCACGTCGATGTCGAGCCCGGTCGGGAGCTGGCGCTCTCGGAGCACGTCGCCGCCGCGCTCGCGACGGCCGACGTGACCGCCGACGAGCGCGTCGTCCGACAGGCGGTCCGCGCGGCGTTCGACGGCCCCGTACAGACGCGCGAGGGTGTCGAGGCGGCCGTCGGGGCCGCTGCCGAGCGCGGTCCCGTGGGCATCCTCTCGAACTGTAGCGTGCGCGGACTGGTCGAGCGAACGCTCGAACGGTCGGCGCTCGACCCCGGGCGGTTCGACGCCGTCGTTGCCAGCGTGGACTGCGGGTGGCGCAAGCCGGACCCGCGAGCGTTCGGGGCGGCCGCGGCGGGACTGGGTGTCCCCGTCGAGTCGCTGGTCCACGTCGGGGACGACCCCGAGACGGACGGCGGCACGGCGGCGGCGGGCGCTCGGTCGATCTGTCTCTCCGAGGTGTCGCTGGCCGACCTCCCGGCGGAACTGGAGGCGATACGATCTCGCTGAGCACCGCCGCGGTCGGGCTGGCGTTCGCGCTGGACGCCCTCGCGGGGGAGCCGCCGACGCGGCTCCACCCGGTCGCGTGGTTCGGTCGACTCGTCGCGCCGCTGGACCGGTCGTGGTCGCGCCCGCGGCTCGTCGGCGCACTCGGGACGGTCGTCCTCCCGCTCGGTGCAGCGCTCGCGGTTGGTGCGGTGGTCGCCGTGGCGGGCGTCTGGCGGCCGCTGGCAGGTGCCATAGCCGGTGGGCTCGCGCTATTTCTAACGACGAGTCTCCGGCGGCTGCTCGCGGTCGCTCGCAACGTGACGGCCGCGACCGAGCGCGACCTCGACGCGGCGAGAGGTGAGTTGCGCGCGCTCGCGGGCCGGGACGCGTCGGCGCTCTCGCCGGGCGAGGTGCGGAGCGCGGTGGTCGAGAGCGTCGCGGAGAACCTCGCGGACGGGCTGGTCGCGCCGCTGTTGGCGTTCGCCGTCCTCGCGGCTCTCGCGGCGCGACTTCCGGCGTCCCTCGCGGCAGGTGTCGAGCCCGTCGTCCTCACGGTCGCGGTCGGCGTGGCGGGCGCGGCGTGGGTAAAGGCAGTCAACACGATGGACTCGATGCTCGGCTATCGGTCGAAGCCCGTCGGATGGGCACCGGCGCGACTCGACGACGCGGTGATGTGGCTCCCCGCGCGGGCGAGTGCCGTGCTCCTCGCGGCCGCATGTCTCGCGCCGGGGTCGCTCGTGAGCGCGCGCCGCTGGGTCGACGACGTCCCCTCGCCCAACTCGGGGTGGCCGATGGGGACCGTCGCGGCGGCGCTCGGCGTGCGACTGGTGAAGCCGGGCGTCTACGAACTCGGTGGCGACGCGGCGCTGCCGACGGCGGCGGACGCCGAGCGAACGGTTCGACGCGTGGGTTTCGCGGGCGTGCTGGCGTATCTCGCGGTGGGGGTGGCGACGTGGGGCTGAGGGAGGCACCGACCGCACTGCGGGGCGCGCTGGGGTTCCTCTCGCGGCTCCCCGTCGGGCGCACCGAGCGCGCGTGGGAGGCGTTCCGGACGGCACCGTGGACGCTCCCGGTCGCGGGCCTGCTCCTCGGTGCCCTCGTCGCCGTCCCCGTCGCCGTCACGCTCGCGACACCCGCGCCGGCGGTGACGGTCGCGCTCGTGTACGTCCTCGCGGTCGTCGGACTGACGGGGATCAACCACTTCGACGGCGTGGCCGACCTCGGCGACGCCGTCGTCGTCCACGGCGACGCGGAGCGACGGCGCGAGGTGATGGGCGACACCGCCCTCGGCGTCGGCGGGACGCTCGCGCTCGCGCTCGTCCTCGCCGCGCTGGCGCTGGGTGCGGTCGGACTCGCCGCGCTCCCGCTCCTCACCGCTGCGGGACTGGTCGTCGCCGCCGAGGTCGCCGCGAAGCTCGCGATGGCGACGCTGGTCACGCTCGGCTCGCCCGCCCACGACGGCTTCGGCGCGGCGGTCGCCGACGAGACGCCGCCGCGCGGGCTTTTCGTCCCGTTCGCGCTCGCGCTCCCGGCCGCGGTCCTGACGCTCCCGTCGCTCGCCGCGGTCGCGGCGCTCGCGAGCGCGGTCGCCGTCGCGCTCGCGCTCCTGTGGTGGGCGCGCCGGCGACTCGACGGGCTGACGGGCGACGTGATCGGTGCCGCGAACGAGTTCGCGCGAGCGGCCGCGCTCCACGCCGGACTCCTCGTCTGGCACGCGGGGCTCGCGTCGCCAGTCGGTCCCGGGGAGGTGGTCGGATGGACGCTCTCGTGATGTGCGGCGGGAAGGGGACGCGGCTCGACGCCGATCTGTCCGGTGGTCGAGACGCCGGGCGAGGGCTACGTCGCGGACCTCACGGCGGCGCTCGAGGACGACCGGGTCGACGAGCCGGTGCTGACCGTCGCCGCGGACCTGCCGCTGCTCGACGGCGCGGTCGTCGACAGCGTCCTCGACGACTACGAGGGCGGGTCGCTGACCGTCGCGACGCCGACGCTGCTCAAGCGCACGCTCGGCGTGAGCGCCGACACGCGGTTCGACCACGAGGCCGAGGAGGTCGCGCCGACGGGCGTCAACGTGGTCGGCGACGGCCCGGACCGGACGGTCGTCCGCGACGACGCCAGACTCGCGGTCAACGTCAACCGCCGGGAGGACGCCGAAGTCGCCGAACGACTCCTGGTCTGACTGACTCCGGCTCGACGCGGTGACTGCCGATCCGAGCGGTAGAGAGACAGATTCTTGCCGACACTGGCCGAGAACCCTTCATGGACAGGGAGGCCGTCGCGCGGCTCGCCGGGAGCGCGGTCACGCACGGGAGCAGCGACGACCCCGACGTCCTGGACTTCAGCGCGAACGTGAACCCGCGAGTCCCCGACGGGGTCGCGGACGTGTACGCGGATGCGCTGGCCGGCGCGCGCTCGTATCCGCCCGAGGAGTATCCCGAGTTTCGCACGGCCGCCGCGGAGTATCTCGACTGTAATGAGCCGGGCGTCGACGCCCGCGCGGTGGTCCCGGTGGGCGGCGGACTCGCGGCGATCCGACTCACCGTCGCGGTCACGGTCGACCCCGGCGACCGGGTGCTCGTCCCTGCACCGAGCTTCGGTGAGTACGCTCGCGAGGTCGAACTGCAGGGCGGCGACCCAGTGAGGGTCGCCCACGACGCGCTCCTCAGTACCGACCCCAGCGAGTTTGCGCTCGCGGTGGTCTGCAACCCGAACAACCCGACCGGCGACGCGTACGACGACGGTGCGCTCCGGGCCTGCGCCGAACGCTGTCGAGCGGCGGGGACGCCGCTGCTCGTCGACGAGGCGTTCCTCGGGTTCACCGACCGGCCGTCGCTGGCCGGCACCGACGGCGTGGTGGTCGCGCGCTCGCTGACGAAACTGTTCGGGCTGCCGGGGTTGCGCGCCGGGTTCGCGGTCGCGACGGGTGACCTGCGCGACCGGATCGAGACCGCGGCGATAACGTGGGGGCTGGGCTGGCCCGCGGCCGCGGTCGGGGCGCACTGTCTCGACCGCGAGTCGTTCGTCACGGCGACCCGCGAGCGCGTGGCGACCGAGCGCGAACGACTCCGGATGGCGTTCGACGCCGACGAGCGCTTCGACGTGTACGAGCCCGCCGCTCCTCGAGGGGCTCGACTCGCACGTCCGGGTCGCGGTGCGACTCCCCGCGGAGCACGACCGACTCCTGGAGGCGCTCGATGTTCGAGAGTGAGATCTCTGCCGACGTGCTGCGCGCCCGTCGACCGGGGACGCGCTGGCTCTCGACGGGCTTCTCGGGGGGCTACGAGACGGCCGACGCCGCGTACAACTGCACTGTCCCCGAGGGGTTCGACCGGACGAACCTATCCGAGTACGTCGCCGAGCGCCGCGAGCGAGCGGGCTTCGACGGTGCGGGACCGGCCATGCTGACCGGCGTCGCCCAGCGCCACGCTCGCCGCGCCCGTCTCGACGGGGTCGAAGTGGTCGCCACGGCGGGCGCGTCGAACCCCGCGGCGTTGCCGACCGACGGTGAGTCAGTGGGTGCGACGGTCGCCGAGGACGCAGAACCGGACGGCGACGGCCCGCCGCGGCCGGGGACGGTGAACCTCGTGGTCGGGACCACGCGTGCGCTGCCGGACGGCGCGCTCGCGACGCTCCTCGGGACCGCCGTCGAGGCGAAGACGGCGACGATGCTGGCCGAGACCGGGTTCACGGGGACGACCTCGGACGCGGTTGTCGTCGGGACCGACCCCGCTGGCGAGTCCGCGGCGTTCGCGGGCAGCGCAACACCGGTCGGTCACGCGGCGCGCGTCTGCGTCCGAGACGCCGTCCGGGCGAGTCTCCGCGCCCGCTACGAGCGCGCCGACACGACGGATTCGGTCCCGGAGTCGGTGTCAGCGGCCGACTACGGCGTCGTCTCCGAGGGGAGGGCGACGGTCTCGCGGGTCGACGAGTAGCGGCTGCCCAATTCGGCGTGTCGAAGCGGCTACAATCCCAGGGGTCGTCGGTCGGCGTATGAGCGACGACGCGACCGCTGACGGCGAGCGAGCGGACGACGAGCACGGCGACGACCCGCTCGAACCCCGGGCCATCGAACCGGCCGCGCCCGAGGAGTTCGGCCTCGTGCAGGTCTGGTGGGGGGACGGCAAGGGCAAGACCACCGCCGCGATGGGGATGGGGATGCGCGCCGCCGGCCACGGCTACCGCGTCCACATGCTCCAGTTCATGAAAGGCGGCACCAGTACTGTGGAGGACGTCCGCGGCGAGTACAACGCGATCGACGCCCTACCGGGGTTCACCTACGAGAACAGCGGCCACTACGGCTGGCACCGCTTCCACGACGGCACCGACGACGACGAGCACGCCGCCCGCGCGAAGGGCGGCCTCGAACGGGCGCGCGAACTGGTCGAAGCGGCCGGCGACGCCGACCTCTCGACGCCGTTCGCGGCCGATGCGCCCGCCGACGAGGGCGTCCACATGCTGATCCTCGACGAGGTGCTCTACGCGGCCAACCGCGGGCTGGTCAACCCCGACGACGTGCGCGACCTGGCCGAGTCCCGGCCCGCCGACCTGGAGCTGGTCCTCACCGGCGGGCACGACCGGCCCGACTACGTCGCCGACGTCGCCGACCTCGTCTCGCACGTCGGGAAGGAGGCCCACCCCATCGAGACGGGTCACCGAGCGCGCAAGGGGACCGAGTACTGAGCGGCGACGGATAGCCCATTCAGCACTCAGATCGCCGTGCACGCAGACAGAGCGACCGCGGCGGCCGGTCGGCCAGGTCCGCATCGGCATCCGGAAGTCGGTCGCCGAGCGCCTCGTCCGGCGCCGGTTCGACGACCTCCTCGAGGTCGAATCCCGCGTCCAGCAGCGGCTGTAGCAGGGCGCTCAGCGGGCGCCGGTAGTACGTCCCCGGGTTTTCACTGTTCGCCCCGCTCCAGTGGATGTCGAACCGCTCGGTCGCGTGGTAGTCCGGTCCGTCCTCCGCGTACTTGACGGCCGGGTCCACCGCCGTCCCGTCGAGCCCACTCGCGTCGGGATACTCCCCCTCCCGGACCACGAGGTAGTCGTGCAGCGGGTGGTGTGTGGAGAGGACCACTGTGCCCTCCGGCTGGAGCACCCGAGCGAACTCCCCAATAGCGGACTCGACCGATGGAACGTGCGAGAGGACGTGCTGGCAGAGGACGATGTCGAATTCCTCGCCGCCGACGGAGTCGAGCCCCTCCGTTACGTCGCCCTGCCGGAACGTGGCGCTGTCGCCGTGTTGACGTCGGGCCTGCCGGACCATCTCCTCGCTCAGGTCGACGCCGAGCACGTCGGCCCCCCGGTCCGCGAGCCGTGCAGAGTAGTGGCCGTTCCCGCAGCCGACGTCGAGAACGCGCGCGTCCCCTAGCGCCGGCAGCAGCGAGCGAACTGCGGGCCAGAGAAGCCCCTCCTTCCACGGGCTCCGGGTGAACTCCTCCCACCTGTCGGCGAGGGCGTCGTAGTGGCGTTCCACTTCGCCGTCGCGTTCGTCCATGGCCTGTCTTCCACGGTGGGCGACAAAAGTATGAGGATACGGCCAGTTCGGACCTCACCCCATTCCGGTAGGTCGACGCCGAAAGAGACGTGTGACTGGGTCGCCCACCTCCGGGGCAGAGATGACCCGGACGCTGCTGGTCGCCGGCACCGCGAGCCACGTCGGCAAGAGCACTGTCGCCGCTGGGCTCTGCCGACTGCTCGCCGACGCGGGCGTCGCCGTCGCGCCCTACAAGGCCCAGAACATGTCCAACAACGCCCGCGCGGTGCCGAAGGCCGACGGTGTCGACGACACCGAGGGCGCGTTCGGCGAGGTCGGCGTGTCGCAGTACGTTCAGGCGCGGGCCGCCCGCGTGGCTCCCACTACCGACCACAATCCCGTCCTGCTCAAACCGCGCGGCGACGCCGAGTCGCAACTCGTGCTCGACGGCGAGGCGGTCGCCCACTACAGCGCCGGGGAGTACTACGAGGACCACTGGGAGCGCGCCCGCGGGACGGCCCGCCGCGCGCACGAACGGCTCGCGGCCGACCACGATGTCGTCGTCGCCGAAGGGGCCGGCTCTATCGCCGAGCCGAACCTCCGGGAGCGCGACCTGGCGAACGTCGAGACCGCCCGCTTCGCCGACGCCGACATCCTGCTCGTGGTCGACATCGAGCGCGGGGGCGCGTTCGCCAGCCTCGTCGGGACGGTCGCGCTCCTGCCCGACGACGTTCGCGAGCGCGTCGCCGGTGCGGTCCTCGCGAAGTTCCGCGGCGACGAGTCGCTGCTCGACCCGGCCATCGAGGAGGTCGAGGAACGGACGGGCGTGCCGATTCTCGGCGTCGTCCCGCACGACGACCCCGGACTGCCGGCCGAGGACAGCGTCGCGCTCCCCGGGGAGGGCCAGCGAGCCGTCCGCGGCGGGGACGACGGCGTCCCCGACGAGCGAGCGGTAACGGTCGCTGTCCCGCGGCTGCCGCGTATCTCCAACTTCACAGACCTCGAACCGCTGGCTCGCGTCCCGGGCGTCCGCGTCGCCTACGTCCCGCTGGACGCCGACCTCGCAGACCCCGACGCCGTCGCCACTGGGACCGGTCGCGGCGTCGACGCGGTGGTGCTCGCGGGGACGAAGAACACGGTCGACGACCTGCGGGCGCTCCAAGCGGCGGGATTCGACGACCGACTCCGCGCGCTCGACGGCCCGGTCGTCGGCCTCTGCGGCGGCTACCAGCTCCTCGGCGAGCGCATCACCAACGCCGGCGTCGAGAGCACCGACGAAATCGATACCCTCGAAGGTATCGGTCTGCTACCGGTCGAGACGCACTTCTCGACGGACAAACGGGTCGAGCAGGCGACACGGCGGATCGACGGTGCTGGACCGCTCGCGGGTGCCGCGGGAGCCGTCTCGGGGTACGAGATCCACATGGGCGAGACGCGGGTGGTCGCGGACCTGGCACCCGACCTCGCGCGGCTCTTTCCGGACGCCGAGGCCGGCCTCGCCGCCGACCGCGTGGCCGGGACGTATCTCCACGGGCTGTTCGAGAACAAGACCGCACGTGAAGCGTTCGTCGACGCAGTCTTCGCCGGCGCCGGCGTCGAGCGACCGGGCGCGGACGCCGCCGCGGCGTCGCCCTACGACCGCGCGGCGGAACTCGTAGCCGGTCTCGGCACCGACGCGCTGGTCGACGGACTCGGTCTCAACGCGCTGGACCCTGCTGTCCTCGACTATAGTAGAATTTGAAAGACATCGCTCGGACGATCGCACGCAGTCGTGCGATCGACCGTGCAAACGCTTTCAAATTCTACTATAGACGGATGCGACAGTCACCTTCGACTCGGCACTCGCGGTCGCTACCAGGTTCGGCGCTCGCGACCGACGACTTCACGAGCTGAAGCGCTGGTCGCCGGTATAGGTGAGTCGCGGTCATCGGTCCACCTACGATGGCGACGACTCGACGCGAGCGGACGCTCGCACGGCTCGCAGCCCCGTTCTGGAACGCCTCGGAGGGACGAGTCCGCGCACTCTGGCGGGTCGTCGCGGCGCTCGCGGTGACGCTGGTCGTGCCCGGCGTCGTCTACGCCGCGACGATCCAACCGCTCGACCTGCCGCTGATCGTCACCGGGTTCGCCTCGAACGCGCTCTTCGCGGTGACCGCGGTGGTCGTCCTGGTCACGTGGGCGCGGTACGTCGACCGGCGACCAGTCGCGGCGTACGGGTTCCGCGTCGACCGCCGCTGGATTGCGATGCTCGGAGCAGGTGCCTTCGCAGGTATCGCTGGCTGGGGCGGCGCGTTGGCGACAGATCTGGTCGCCGGTTGGGCGACAGTCGAAGCGGTCTTCTCGGTCGGCGAGAGTCGGGTTCCGCTGGCCGTCGGACTCGCGCTCGGCGTCGCGCAGTTCGCGCTGGTCGGCCTCTGGGAGGAGGTCGTCTTCCGGGGGCTCGTCATGCGCAACGCGGTGGAGGGGCTCGACTTCCCGGGGGTCTCGCGTCGGTGGGCGCTCGTCGGTGGCTGGGTCGGTTCCTCGGTCCTGTTCGGTGCGCTCCACTACGACCAGGCGGGGTCGCTCCTCGCGCTCGGGTTCTGGGTGCTCGCCGGGCTGGTCCTCGGGCTGGCGTACCTGCTGACGGACGAGCTGGCGGTCCCGGTCGGACTCCACGCGGCGTTCGACATCGGGGTCAACCACGTCTGGGGGCTCGCGACGGCCGCACCTGACGAGCGCGTGGCGGCGGTCCCGATGCTCGTCCGCCCGGCGTTCACCGGCCCCGAGCGGTTCGTCGGCGTCGCCGGGCTGGTCAACACCGCGTGGGTCCTGCTGATGGGCGTCGCGGTTGTCGCGCTCGTATGGCGCGCACG
>PXSD01000057.1:17427-20963 GCA_003023165.1 Halobacteriales archaeon QS_9_67_15
TGGCGACCGGCATCGCGTCGCCAACGCGGCGCTGTTCCGGGTCGACGAGGGCCGGGTCAGGGCGGCCGCGGAGCGCCCGATACCTGTCGGGGACGCGAACGTTTTTCAGTGAGGGGGGACCACTCGACAATAATGGTCGAGGCGTTCGCGGTCGCCAGCGGGAAAGGGGGAACCGGCAAGACCACGAGCACGCTCGCACTGGGGATGGCACTGGCCGAGGAGTACGACGTGACGGTCGTCGACGCCGACATGGGGATGGCGAACCTCCTCTTCCACGCCGGGCTCGCGGACGTGGACACCACGCTCCACGATGTCCTCGTCGACGGTGGCGAACCGGTCGAGGCGGCCGTCTACGAACGCTACGGGATGTCGGTCGTCCCCTGTGGAACCAGCCTCGCGGACTTCGAGGCGGCCGACCCTCGACGCCTGCGCGAGGTGGTCGCCACGCTCGCCGCCGACACCGACGTGCTACTACTCGACTCCGCGGCCACCCTGTCGAGTCGTGCGGCCGTCCTCCCGGTGGTGCTGGCCGACCGCATCGTGGTCGTCCTCGAACCGACGATCCCCGCGCTCTCGGACGGGCTGAAGGTCCAGGAGTACGCCACCTCCTACGGGACCGGGACGGCGGGGATGCTCTTCAATAAAGTCCGCGACGAGGACGCGATCGACCGGATCGCGCCCAAGGCCGAACGGTACTTCGAGGGACCGACGCTGGCGACGGTTCCCGCGAGCGAGCAGGTTCGAGCGGCGCGCCGCGGCGGCCGCCCGCTGCTCGCCCACGCACCGGAGAGCGACGCCGCCGCGGCCTACCGCGAGGCCGCCTCGTCACTGTGCGTCCGGGACGGTGACTCCGAGGCCGTCGCCGACCGCTTCCGTAGCGCGGTCGTCCCGGAGTCGCCATGAAGATACCGGACGGACGCCTCCTGCGCTCCCGGGTCGTCACCGACCCGCGGACGGTCCTCGTCGACGCACTCGACCGCGAACTCACCGGCTACGCCGTCTTCGAGCCACAGGACGCGCTCTTGCTCGGCGCGAGCGGGCGCGGCGTCGTGACCTTCCGCGAGGGCGTCCCGGTCGTCGCATACCACACCGGCACGGAGCGGGCCGGGCCGCCGGCACTCGCTGACCTGGCCGCCGCGGGCCCTTACCGACTAGAACTGTTCGCCGTCGCCCCGGCGGACCTGACGCGCATTCACGACGCCGAAAAGCTTCGCGTTCCGCCGGGGATGCCCGCCGAGCGACTCGCCGGCGACCAACAGCTGGCCGACCGCACTCGCGAGGCCGCACCCGCCGGACGGCTGTCCGAGAGTCCCGGTGTGGCCGATGGAGAAACGGCGACTCCCGACGCCGCCGAGTCGCCGGACCGGCAGACCGGAGCAGTCGAAGCGTTCCTCGACGACGCCGAGAAGATCGAGGCCATCCGCGAGCAGGCCCGCGACGAAGCCCGGGAACGGGCCGACGAGTGGGGTTTCGACGACGTGGCGTAACTCGCCCGACCGACTCGGCGCGGGTCGTCGCAGTCAGTCGCGTTCGTCGCGCCACGCCAGGGACCTCCGGTCGAGTTCGACAACCAGCGGTCGTCCCTCCGCGAGCAGTCGTTCGGCGATATCGATCGCCTCGCGGAGTTCGGACGCCGAGAGGTGTTCGTACGCCGGCCGACCGTCGACGTGGTCGTACCATTTGTCCTCGAACAGCGCGTCGAGGACAACCCTCGCGAAACAGTGGTCCTCCCGTATCGGCCAGCCCTCGCGCTTCCGGGCGGCCGCCGGGAGCGCCTCTGTGACGAGCCGCCGGTAGCGCCGACGGAGTGCGGAGATATCGGTCCCGTCGAGCGTCTCCTGTCCCATGGTCGGTGCTTGGTGTGGTTCGTATTCAGTGTGTCTCTCGGCGCTCTATCGACGTCTCGTCTCGCCAGCGCCGGCAGACACGGATATGGGTCTCCAGCCGCTATGACCGACGTGCTCGGATACGCCTGTATGAACCGGACGCTCCGGGAACGCGACCAGCCCGTGCGGTGCAACCGGGACATGCGTCGCTCGACGTGGGAGTCGAGGGGTTGGCGTACGCCTCGGAACTGACGCGCCAGAACGTCGCCGACCTGCTGGCGATACTGCAGTGGAACCGCGACCACGACATCCGCTTCTATCGGTGTACCTCGACGCTCGTTCCCTGGAACTCCCAGTTCGACCTGCCCGACCTACCGGACTACGACGCCATCGAGCGCACCGCGCGGAAATGCGGCGCGCTTGTCGAAGATGCCGAGATACGACGGCACTGTCTAGTTCAGGGAGTTAGAAGTGAGCAGGTCGTAGCGAGAAGTGTCCATGCAACTCGCAGACCTGCTCAGAGAAACCTTGGACGTGGATTGTGATGAGATTTGGGAGAACGAGCGGACCCCGACACCCGTCAGGGTGTTTGGGGTCCGGCTCCATTCGATGGGGCTATCTTTGCGAGAAATCGTCGCTGTGTTCGAATTCCTCGGCGTTGACCGGTCTCACGGCGCGATCTGGGATTGGACGCACACGTTGTCCGACACGCAGAGCGACCCGCCGACTGCGACGCCGTCGCGGGTCGCGGTCGACGAAAAACAGATCGAGGTTGATGGTGACAAGAAATGGCTGTACGCCGCGATCGATACGGAGTCAAAGCTTCTCCTGGAGATCGACGTATACAGCCGCCGCGGGACCGACCCCGCGGCGGCGTTCCTCCATCGGCTTACCGAAAAACACAATATCGACGAGACAGAGTTTCTCGTCGATGCTGGCGGCTATCTGACTGCCCTCGCGCGCAGAGAGTTAAGCGGTCAACTCAACTACAGCGAGCGAAACCACATCGAAAAGTGGTTTCAGACCGTCTCGATGCGGATCGACCGCTTTCACTCGTTTTGGCGGGGCAGTCAATCGAGCGCTCGGCGGTGGCTTCAGCGGTACAGATACCACTACAACCGAAATCGACCGAATCAGGCACTCGATGGACGGACGCCAGCCGAGGAGGTGCTCAACTAGACAGTGCCGCTGTCACTATATATCCGGCGGGCGACAGGAGCCGGCGGATAGACCGCGCCGATCACGCCGGTCCGCGGGGTAAGCCGCCGGAACCGGTGACGACTTGTTTCACAACCCGGCACTCGGTTGAACACATAGCACACTCGCAGGGGAGCGGCCGCCGTCCCGTGAGACAGTTCAGTTACAGGCGAACCTGCTCGGGGGAGCGAAGTGGCTCGCGGGCCACTCGGGTACGGTCAATACTCCTCGACATCGACGACCTGTTTCGTCTCCTCGTGAGTGAGGTCCCCGTCCCCGGAGACCACCGGCGCGTTGAGCTCGCGCCCGACCGCAGCGGTCAGTGCGTCCATCCCGGAGAGGATTGGCCCCTGCGACCCCATTTCGTCCGCGATCTCCGCAGCGGTGACCGCGGTTCGCTCATCGACGGTGTGTACCTCGCCCCACGAGAGGTCCTCGCGAGCGCCCTCGATATCGCCTCCGGGACCATTCCCCTCTGCAAGAAGGGCCTCCGCGTACGCCGGGACCGGGAGG
>PXSD01000026.1:0-12233 GCA_003023165.1 Halobacteriales archaeon QS_9_67_15
GGCCGCGGCCGCCGCCGAGGACGACGGACCGGAGACGGTGGACGCGTGGAAACTGGCGAGTCGGATGAAGTCGGTCGGTCGACGCCGGTGGCCGAAGACCGTCCGCCGCGGCGAGGAATGGAAGGCGAGCGGGCGCGCACACTACTGACCGGCGCGTCGCGGTCGAATTCTGCCCACCGTAACCATCACATTATCCCCCTTCGACGGGTCACGTATGACAGTCGCAGTGATCGGTGCGTCGATGACGACGTTTGGCCAGCGCGAGGAGTGGATACGCGAGTTGGTCGCGCAGGCCGGGGAGGCCGCGCTCGAGGACGCGGGCGTCGAGCCCGACGACGTCGAGCACCTCTACGTTTCGAACATGGCCAGCGGCGAGTTCGAGGGCCAGACGGGGATCATGAACGTGTTGGCCCACGACCTCGGGCTCATGCCCGCCTACAGCGAACGGGTTGACCAGACCTCTTCGTCGGGTGGGGCCGGGATCTACGAAGCCTGGCAGTCCGTCGCCTCGGGCGCGAGCGACGTGACCTTGCTCGTCGGGGGAGAGAAGATGACCCATCGCTCGACCGCCGAGTCGACCGACATCATCGCCTCGATCACCCACCCCGACGAGTACAAGCACGGGCTCACGCTCCCGTCGTTCGCGGGACTCACAGCCCGCCACTACCTCGAGCGGTTCGACGCGCCGCGGGAGTCCCTCGCGAAGGTCGCGGTCAAGAACCACGGAAACGGCGTTGACAACCCCCACGCGCAGTTCCAGACGGAGATCGACGTCGAGACGGCCCTCGACAGTCCGATCGTCGCCGACCCGCTCCGGCTGTACGACTTCTGTCCGATCACTGACGGCAGCGCCGGACTCGTGTTCACGACCGAGGAGAAGGCGGAGGCGATCACCGACAACTACGCGGTGGTGTCGGGCGTCGCGGGCGCGACGGACACGCACGTCGTTCACGAGCGCGACGACCCGACGGTGATGGGCGGCGTCGTCGAGTCCGCCGACCGGGCCTACGAGATGGCGGGGCTCGGCCCCGAAGACGTCGACGTGGCCGAGCTCCACGACATGTTCACCATCCTCGAGTTCCTGCAGATGGAGGGCTGTGGCTTCGCCGAACACGGCGAGGCGTGGAAACAGATGGAGGAAGGGCGCACCGAGAAGGACGGGGAACTGCCGATCAACACCTCGGGCGGGCTGAAGTCGAAGGGCCATCCTCTCGGCGCCAGCGGTGTCGCACAGGGCTACGAGATATACAAACAACTCGTCGGCGAGGCGGGGCCGCGGCAGGTCGAGGCCGACACCGGCCTCGCGTGTAACGTCGGCGGGTTCGGGAACTGCGTCATCACCACCGTCATGGAGGCACGATAATGTCGTTCGACGCCTACGTCTGCGAGAACGGACACGTAACGTACCCCGGGCACACGCTCTGTCCCGACTGCGGCGAGAAACAGACGGAGACGCTGGACCTGAGCGACCGCATCGGCGAAGTCGTCACGTGGACCCACAGCACGAAGACGCCGCCGGGCGTCCGCGCGCCGAACACGCTCGCGATCGTCGAGTTCGACCTCTCCGCCGAAGGCCTCGCCGACGAGTACGTCCGGGCCATCGGGCAGGTCACCACCGACGAGGTCGAGACGGGCGACCCCGTCGAACCGGTGTACGCGGCGGAGCTCCGCGACCCCGACGTCGGGATCAGGGTCCCGGAGAGCCAGGGCTGGGACGGGTACCGCTTCGATCCGGTGTGACCGGCGACTGACTGCACGCTCGACTGTCCTTCGGAGACCGCAAAGATCGGGGCCGGCGATAGCCGGGCTGGGCCGGGCCGCCGAGACCGTGGCAGGTCGGGGTGGGGAGTGTCGGCCGTCAGCAGTGACCGGTAGGTCAGTCGGCAGTGGTGATGGGTGCGGACGCGGTGTCGTCGACGGACCCGCTCGTGTCGGCCTCGGCGAGCGCGGCTAACCCATCCGCTACCGAGCGGTAGTCGTCGCCGTCCGCGTGCGGGTAGACGGCGGCGAGCCCCCCCGTTTCGTAGACGGCGACCGTGATCGCGGGGAACACGACCCAGTCTCCCTTCTCACCGGAGTCCATGGCGTAGCACTCGCGGACGTCGAAAGACGGTCGCAAGGACACGCCACGGTCGCGGGCCCACCGCGAGTACTCGTCGTATCGGTCTCGGGCCTCCCGGTCGACCGGTCGCTCACAGCGGATCCGCTTCGGGCAGTCGATCACCTCGAACTCGTCGACCTGCCCGTCGGTCCCGAGCTCGCGAAGCCGCTCTCGGAGCCTGTCTCGCTGACGCGCCGCCGGCGACGGGAGCGTCTCCCGGACCGTCAGCACGACGCGCCGTCCCCCGCTGCGCTCGGTTGACGTCATAGGTATCCGTACCCACGGTGGGGTGAATAATAAATCATTATGATTTTATATTTATGATTTCGCTCTCGGGGTATCGCCCCGACGCTACTCGTCCGCGGGCCCGGTGTCGTCGTCCCCGGGACTCCCTTCCGGCGACCCGTCCGAATCAGACGCGTCCGATACGCTGTCATCGTCCGCATCGACGGTATGGTCCTGTCCGTCTTCGCTCGCCAAACCACCGACGGCACTGTCGTCGGCGCCGGGCAGCTCGTCGAGTTCGCGCTTGATCGATTCGAGTTCCGCGTCGACGTCCACCTCGACCGGTTCGCTCGCCTCATCGGACTCCGACGCCTCGTCGGCGTCACTGCCGTTCTCGGTCCCGGCCTCGGCCCTGCGCGTGCTCTCCCGGATCCGGGACTGGATCTCGGCTCGAAGCTCGCGGGCGTCGTCCAGCAGCTCGGACGCCTCGTCGTCGTCCGGTCGTCCCTCGACAGCGTCCTGCAGTTCGACCAGCGCGTCGTCGAGTCGGGAGAGCGTCGTCTCGCTCGCGGAGCGCGCGCGGTCGCGGAGCTGTTCGGTCTCGGCGCGTGCCTGGTCGGCACCGTCGGCGAGCCGGAGCGCCCGCTGGAGGAGGCGGAGCGCACGGATGTTCGTCTCGAGCACGAGGATGAAGCCGGGAATGGCCACCTCGCTCGTGAACCGCCGGAGGTCGCTCGGCGTGGGGACCCGAGGCCCCCCTTCGGGCGGTCGGGGCTCGAGTTCCGCTTCGAGGTCACGGAGCGTCCTGACGAGGTCGGCGACCAGCCGCGCGATGTCCTCGTCGGAGTCGTTGGGCATGTCCCGACCTTCGAGGGCCGACGAAAAAAACGTGCCCACTCGGACGACCCACCGATCCGCACAGTACGTCCGCCGCCTTCGGACGTCGACGTCCGGGAACGAGGGCGGCAGCGGTGTCGGCCGGCCCGGATCGGAGTCGATCGTCCGGAACGCGCTCTCGGCGGACGACGACCAAACTGCGGCCATGGTCTCGAGGACGTGCGCCGCGAGGGTGCCGCTGGTCCGGTGGTCCCAGTCGCCGCGGACCGCGCAGGCCAGGTCCGCGAGGCCGGCGCCGCGTCCGGCCGTGTACTCGTGTGTCGGCTCGACGGCCTCCCGCTCCTCGTCGCCGTCGCTCCGGACGCTGACGGGCCCCCCGAAGTGGTTCGGGTCCGGGAGCGCGAGCGTCGCATCGGTCCCGTAGATCTCGAACGCCGGTGACGGCAGGGTCGACGCTTGGATGTCGAAACTCGTCAGCAGATTCGCGGTCGCGCCGTTCGCGAAATCGACGACGCCCGCCTCGTGGGTCGGTACTTCGACGGGGATCTCCTCGCCCTTCCGCGGCTCGCTCCCGATGGTCCGCGTCTCCCGGGGACGCGATGACCTCCGCGTGGACGTGGGGCGGCGTCAGGTTGCCGATTGCCTCGACCGACTTGTCGTCGAGCAGTGCATCGGGCGCCATCGCTTCGATGCCGTGTTCGTCTGCCGTCGCCTCCGCCCGTTCGGCGTCGACGTCGGCACAGGCGACGACGTCGAAGGCGTCGAAGACGTCGTCGGCCGGGAGGCCGACGCACCGACACACGGCCCCGTTGTCACCACTCGCTACTGACCGCAACACTTATTTCTTTAGGTTTGCCTAAACCCAGGTATGGAAGCAACGGACGAGTCGGCTGGTGGCCAGCGGTCATCGGAACCGGACTGGTCGGTGGACGAACGTGAGTGTCCCGCTCTCTCCGCGTACTCGACGACGGAAACCAGAACGGTGTTCACGGAGTCGGACAACGACAACGGGTGGATCGCGACCGACCTGACCGTCGACGTGCGAAAGTAGTGCTGCTGCGCCTTATCGGCTCATCGCCGCGTCGGTGACCAGCGTGTCGTCCTCGAGGTAGTGTTCGATGTGGTGAGCGTCTTCTTCGGTCTGGACTAGGATCTCGCGGAGGAGTTCCGCGGTGGCGTGGTCGCCCAGGTCCGTCGCGAGCTCGACGTGCTCGCGGAGACTCTCGATGATGTCGCCGTACATCTCGAGGTCGTTCTCCAGCGACGTGCGGATGTCGTAGACATCGTCGCCCTCGAACTCGACGGTCGCCGTCTCGGTCTGGTTCACCGGGTTCGACACCGGCGTCCCGCCCAGCGCCTGCAGGCGCTCTGCGAGCACGTCGGCCGCTTCCTCGGCCTCCATCGCCGCGTCGCCGAGGAACAGGTGCAGGTCGCGGAACTCCGCTCCCTCGACGTTCCAGTGGTGTTTCTTCAGCTGGTGGTAGAGCATGTACGTCGACGCCAGGTCCGTGTTCAGAGCGTCGACGATCTGTTCCGCCTTCCCCTGCTCGAGGCGAAGTTCGTTGTCGTCGACTGTGCCGGCTTCCTGGAGGACGCGCTTTTGGGTGCTCATTTCACCCTACTGTACGACCGCGTGACCCTTAAAGATACCTACTTGGAAAGATATTTTTTGGATAGCCAAAACTCGATTTCCGTATTACACAATCATATCCGTCCATTTACTGAATCATGTGGCCGAACCGATTCGGTTCAGCGAACGGGAAAGCGGTTCGATTCCGTCCGGGAGTCAGGGTCGCGTCAGCACGAGCGCTGCGTCGGCGTCGAGTCGAGCGACCTCGACCCCGTCCTCGTCGCTCGCAGCGCGAGCCTGTCGGTCGTGGGCGTCCGTCCGACGAGCGGGTCCTGGTGGAAGTAGTTGCGCCACTCGTAGACGATGTCCTCGACGCCGGGGAGCTCGCGCACGTTCGCCTGGTGTGCCCGGACGAGTTCGGTGAGACGACCCGGTTCGACCGCGTGGTCCGCGGCGACAGCGTCGATCACGCGCTCCTCGAACGCCGCGAGTTCGTCTCTGGTCATTCGACCGGATCGACGGCGCCAGCGCATTTATACCCCCGCTCCGTACACGCGGTCATGCACCTACGAGCCGCAGCCTTCGCGGAGCAGGCCGAAGAACTGGGCGTCGACGTCGACGTACACGAGTTCCCCGAGGGGACGAAAACCGCAGCAGACGCGGCCAAGGCGGTCGGGTGTGACGTGGCACAGATCGCTAGTTCCATCGCCATGGTCGCGGACGGCCTCGTCGTCGTCGTGACCAGCGGCGCGAACAGGGTCAGCGAGCGACGACTCGCCGACCTGCGCGGCGTCGACCCGGACCGGGTCCGGATGGCCGAAGCGGAAGCGGTGAAAGACACGCTCGGGTGGGCCATCGGCGGCGTCCCGCCGTTCTGTCACAACGTGGACGTTCCAGTTTACCTGGACGAGACGCTCCGGGAGTTCGAGACCGTCTGGGCCGCCGCCGGGACGCCACGGGCGGTGTTCCCCGTCGACCCCGAGCGGATCCAGACGCTCTCGGACGCGACCCCTGCCATCGTCGCCGAGGAGTGACGGCGACGGATCACGCGATAGCTCTGCTGAACACCGTGCCCTCCTGCGGTCTGAGAGCGCAGGGCAGTTTATAAACGCGGGCGCCCCGAAGCCCGGAGTGGATGGGCCAGTTAGCAACGCTGTTCGAACCCGACAGAATAGCCGTCGTGGGGGCCACCGACCGCGAGGGCTCCGTGGGACGAGCGATCACGGCGAACCTCCTCGCCGACTTCGAGGGGGACGTGGTCGCGGTCAACCCTACGAAAGACGAGGTGTTGGGTCTGGAATCGTACGACAGTGTGACAGCCGTTTCCGACGTCGACGTGGCCGTCATCGTCGTCCCGCCACCCGTCGTCATCGAGGCGCTCCAAGAGGCCGGCGAGGCGGGCGTCCGCGACGTGGTCGTCGTCACCGCCGGGTTCGGCGAGTCGGGGAGCGAGGGCGCGACGCGCGAGCGGGAGCTCCGTGAACTCGCCGACGAGTACGACCTCAACCTCGCCGGCCCCAACAGCCTCGGGATCATGAACACCGGCGTCGGCATGAACGCGACGTTCGGCCCCGAGAGCGCCCAGAGGGGGTCGATCTCTTTCATGAGCCAGTCGGGCGCGTTCATCACGGCCGTCGTCGACTGGGCCAACGACCGCAACCTCGGCTTCCACAACGTCGTCTCGCTCGGCAACAAGGCTGTCCTCGACGAGAGCGACTTCGTCGCCGAGTGGGGCGAGGACCCCGACACCGACGTGATTTTGGGCTACCTCGAAGACGTGGTCGACGGCCGGGAGTTCGTCCGCGCCGCGCGCGAGGTGTCACGCGACACCCCCATCGTCGTCGTCAAGTCAGGGCGGACGGAGGCCGGAGCGTCGGCCGCCGCCTCGCACACCGGCGCCATCGCGGGCTCCGAGGCCGCCTACGAGGCCGCGCTGGACCAGGCGGGCGTCCTCCGCGTCGAGACTGTCCAAGACCTCTTCGACTTCGGGAGCATCCTCGCGGGACAGCCGCTGCCCGAACAGGACGGGGTCGCCATCGTCACCAACGCCGGCGGTCCGGGCGTGATGACGACCGACGCGGTGGGCGACTCGACCCTCTCGCTCGCGTCGTTCACCGACGAGACCGTCGACGCCTTCCGGGACGCGCTCCCCGACGAGGCCAACGTCTACAACCCGGTCGACATCATCGGCGACGCGCCCGTCGAACGCTTCGAGGAGGCCCTCGACATCGCCCTCGCGGACCCGAACGTCGGCGCCGCGGTAGTGCTCGCCTGTCCCACCGCGACGCTCTCCTACGAGGCGCTGGCCGACGCGGTCGTCGACTTGCAGGCCGAGTACGAGACGCCCGTGGCAGCGACGCTGATGGGCGGCTCTTCGACCCGGTCGGCCAACGACACGCTCTCGGCGGCCGGGATCCCGACCTACTTCGACCCGGCCCGCGCCGTCCGGAGTCTCGACGCGCTCCGGGAGTACCGCGACATCAGCCGGCGCGAGTACACGGAGCCGGAGACCTTCGACGTGGACCGCGGGGCCGCCCGCGAGATCCTCGAGTCGGCCGACCGCCGCGACACGAACCGCCTCGGCGTCGAAGCCATGGGGCTACTTGACGCCTACGGGATCCCGACGCCCGCCGCCGAGGTCGTCGACTCGCGCTCGGACGCGGTGGACGCCGCCGAGCGAGTCGGCAGCGAGGGACGCCGTCCCTCGGGGAACCGGACGCAGTCCGGTGAGAGCGACGAGGTCGTCATGAAGATCGTCAGCCCGGACATCCTGCACAAGTCCGACATCGGCGGCGTCGCCGTCGGCGTCCCGCCCGGGGAGGTCGCCGACACCTACGAGGACCTCGTGACCCGGGCGCACAACTACCAGCCCGACGCGACGATCCTCGGCGTGCAGGTCCAGGAGATGCTCGACATGGACAGCGCCGTCGAGACCATCGCGGGGACGAACCGCGACCCGCAGTTCGGCCCGCTGGTCCTCTTCGGCCTCGGCGGTATCTTCGTCGAAATCCTGGAGGACACGACCGTCCGCATCGCACCGGTGAGCGAGCCCGCGGCCGAGGAGATGCTGTCGGAGATCGACGCCGCCCCGCTGTTACGCGGCGCACGCGGTCGAGACCCCGTCGGCGAAGGAGCTGTCGTAGAGACGCTCCAGCGGCTCTCCCAGCTCGTCACCGACTTCCCGGCGATCGTGGAACTGGACATCAACCCGCTCGTCGCCACGCCGGACGGCGTTCGGGCCGTCGACGTGCGACTCACCATCGACCAGGAGGAACTATGAAACCCATATTCGTTACGGCCACCGGAGACGGCACCGGCAAGACAGCCATCGCCATCGCGCTCGCGAAGCTCGCACAGGACCAGGGCCTCGACGTGGGCTACTTCAAGCCCAAGGGGACCCGACTGAAGAGCCCCGTCGGCAAAACCCGCGACGAGGACCCGCTGCTCGCCACCGAGATGCTCGGGATCGACGCCGAACTCTCGGAGTTGGAACCGGTCGTCTACTCGTCGGCGTTCATCGAGGAGGCGATCCGCGGCGACCGCGGCGACGACGTGCGCAACCGCGTCCGCGAGCACTTCGACGCCCTCGACGACCAGTACGACCTCGTCGTAATCGAGGGCGGCGGCCGCCTGGAGACCGGCGGGATCGTCGGCCTGACGGACCCGGACGTGACCGAACTGCTCGACGCGCGGACGGTGCTCGTCGCCGGGTACACGAACCCGGCGGACGTCGACGGCGTGCTCGCGGCCGCTCGGCAGTTCGACGGCAACCTCGCGGGCGTCCTGTTCAACGCCGTCGCGGACGGTAACTTCGACTCGCTGAACACGGACGTCGTCCCGTTTCTCGAGACGCGCGACATCCCCGTACTGGGCATCGTCCCGCGGGTTCGAGCGCTCGCGGGTGTGACAGTTGCGGATCTGGCCGACGCGCTCGGCGCGGAACTACTCGACCCCGAGGCGTCGACGGACGGCTTCGTCGAACGCTTCGCGGTCGGGGCCATGGGCAGCGACGCCGCGCTGCGTCACTTCAGGCGGACGCGCAACGCCGCGATGGTGACCGGCGGCGACCGCTCGGAGATTCAAGTGGCCGCACTCGAGGCACCGGGCATCGAGTGTATCGTCCTGACCGGTGGGCTCAGACCGTCGGACGCGATCGTCGGCAAAGCCGCGAAGGCCGACGTCCCCGTCTTGCTCGTCCAATCCGACACGAAGGTCACCGTCGACCGCATCGAAGACATGCTGAGTACGGGCCGGACTCGAAACGCCGAGACCGTCGAACGGATGCGAGAACTCCTGTCGGCACACGCGAACGTCGAAGCGTTGCTGCCGGAGGAAACCGGGGACTGAAGCCCCGCTGTAACGCAGTTGAAATAACCCATCGAAATAGAAAATCCCCCTCACACCCGAAGGGATTTGGGGGAAACGAAGCGTTAGCTGTATTTTTAGTCCTCTCACATCTGAACGATCGCTCATACTTATTAGGGAACGCACCTTCGTTTCGGATGGAGCCAGTCGGCTCCGTAGTGTCACACGCTGGGGCGTCTCGCCCCATCGTTCCCCTTCGTTTCGACCGTAGCGGTGGCTCACTCGTCCGTTCTCGACGGAGACGGGGTCACGCCGGGAGGGAGGTGCGCTCTGAGCCCGCCGACCGGCGCTAACGGACTATCGAGCGACAGCGGTGGGAGCGTCCAGACCGGTCGCTCAGTCATCGCCTCGAGGGTCTCGGGATTCGTCCGCTCGGCGACGGAGCCGCCTTCGTATTCGTTAAGTACGATCCCGTGGACGCGACAGCCGCGTCGTTCGAGCGCCTCGGCTGTGAGCGCCGAGGGGTCGAGCGT
Organism: Halobacteriales archaeon QS_9_67_15; assembly: GCA_003023165.1. Lineage (GTDB taxonomy): Archaea > Halobacteriota > Halobacteria > Halobacteriales > Haloarculaceae > Halosimplex. The sequence goes on from PXSD01000026.1 coordinate 9,572, forward strand.
CCCCAGTCCCGACCGGGCGACGACGATAGTCGGGACTCTCAGATCCGCGATCAGGTCGACGACCTCCGCGTCTCCCGCGAATGGGACACGCAGTCCTCCGATCCCTTCCACGACGCCGACGTCGGCGGACTCGAGTTCGCGGTCGCGCAGTCGCCTCCCGGGGTCGAAGCCGCGGTCTGTCGTACCCGCAGAAGTGGCCTGGCGACCCCTTGTCCTTTCGGTCCACCCCGGCGGTCGCCGACACGCGAGACAGCCGGTTGACCCGCGGCGCGCGGCTCGCCGCGGGACTCACTGCTGCCGGCCGCTACCCGTCCCCGGCGTCTGGTCAGTTCCCCGTCCTCAGGTGCGGTGTGGGCGGTGAGACTGCTGATCGCGGCGTTGGCCGTGGTGCCTGTTTTGTCGACTGCCGTGCTGGTCTCGGTGGACCCCCTGTTGGTACGGCTGGGCGCTGTGTGGTTGATGCCCCTGGTGTCGATCAGTGCGCCGCTGGCCGGCGTGGCGATGCTGTTGCTGGCCCTCGCCGAACCCGACCGAACCGCGCGCCTGCCCCTGACCCTGCTGCAGACCATGTCGTCTCTGCTGGTGGTGCTGTCCGTGGGTCTGCTGGCTCCCCCGCTGGTGGTGGCCCTGCTGGTGGCGACCCTGCTGATGGTCGCTCTCCATGCCGGGAGCGAGGTCTTTCACCGCGTCCACGATGCCGCCGTGACCGCCCTGGTGACGCTGCTGACTGTTTCGTCCGCCGCGCTGGTGGTAGCTCTGGTGCTGCTGGTGCTGCTGGTGCTGCTGGCCCTGGTGGCGCGTCTGCTGGCGGTGCTGGTTCTGCTGATTGTGCTGCTGTCGTTGCTGGCTTCGATGTTGCTGGCCCTGCTGGTAGTGCTGACTTTGCTGATGGCGCTGCTGTCGTTGCTGGTTCCGGTGCTGCTGGCCCTGTTGATAACGCTGGCCCCGCTGATGTTGGTCGCTCCCCATGCCGGGAACGACGTTTTTGACCGCGTCGGCGATGCCCCCCCGATCATCGTGCTGTCGACGACCTCCCTGTTGACCGCCTGTCTGGTGATGCTGTCGCCGGTCTGTCCGCTGGCCGCCTCGATAGACGCCCTGCGGGTTGTCGTGCCGGTCGTATCGTGCCTGCTCCCGTTCGTGTCGGTCCTGACCGAGGTGATGTGGGAAGTGTGCCATGGTAGTTGGTCTCGGACTGCGGTGGTCGACGCCATCGTGCAACGGGTCGGAGACCGCACTCGAACTACGGCTACCCCGACGGAGAGGCTGTAGCTTGGGCTCGCAAGCCGACTACGCCTCGCGACGTGGCGCAAGAACGAGCGGATAGAGCGCTTAGAATTATCCGACGATAGCGCTCGAAGCGAACTGCGTCGGAGTCGAGGTCAGTCAGAAACTCGGCATGGTCTCGGCGGGGCCGTAGACACCGTAGTCGTCGGCGCGGTTGCGGGGGACGGCGGCTTTCAGGTAGCCCAGTGCGGGGCCATTGACGTTGGCCTCCATGCTCGTCGCGTCGTCGAGCCGGAACGTGTTCGTCCCGCGACCGGCGAGCCCGTTCCTGTGTCGGGACACGTCGAGCGTTCGTCTGCCGATGCCGCCGGTTCCGAGCACTGCGAACGTCACGTCGTTCACGGGTTGTGTGTCGTGTGAGAGTCATACCGCGCTGTCAGTCCGAAACGTTGCTCGTCGCGCCGCCCGCCGCAGTGTCGGCCTCGCCGTCCGCTTTTGCTGTCGCCGGTTCGCGTTCCCGCGCCTTCACTTCGGACGGGTCGAAGTCGTTCGCCGCCGTGTTGGGCTCCAGGCCCGCCCGCTCGACCGTCTCGATGTCGGCGGCGGGGGACTGTCCCTCCGTCGTCAGGTAGTCGCCGGTGAGCATGCCGTCGGCGCCCGCCTCGAAGGGCAGGTGTTGCTCGTCGGCGTCGAGGTTCGCCTCCCGCCCGCCGGTCAGGCGGACGCGTGCCTCGGGATGCAGTAACCGATAAACTGCGATGGTCCGGACGGTCTCCTCGGTCGTGATGTCCGCGCCGTCGTCGAACTGCTCGCCGAGCGGCGTCCCGGCGACTGGATCGAGGATGTTTACGGGGAGCGAGGAGACGCCGATGTCCTGCAACGCGACGGCGGCGTCGACCCGGTCGGTCGGGCTCTCGCCCATGCCGAGGATGACCCCGGCACAGAGGTCCATCCCGGCCTCCGCGGCGACTTCGAGCGTCGCGACCCGGTCCTCGAAAGAGTGCGAGTCGACGACCTCCGGGAAGAAGTTCGGCGAGGTCTCGATATTGTGATTGTAGTGGTTGAGCCCCTCGTCGGCGAGGATCGCCGCCTCTTCCTCGGTGAGGATGCCCAGCGAGGCGTCGACTTCCACGTCGGTCTCGTCGCGGACCAGACGGATCGCCCGGAGGACTTCCTCCCACTCCTCCGGGCGTCGCTCTTTCGAGACGCCCTTCTCGGCGACGACAATGCCGAACCGCTGTGCACCGTCGCGCTCGGCGCGCTTGGCCGACTCGAGGATCGACTCCGGGTCGAGGAAGCCGTAGTTGTCGACGCCGGTGTCGAAGTGCACCGACTGTGCGCAGAACCCGCAGTCCTCCGCGCAGTTGCCCGCTTTGGCATTGACGATCGAGCAGGCGTCGACCGTGCCGTCGCCGAACTCGGCGCGGACGGCGTC
>PXSD01000026.1:12261-17665 GCA_003023165.1 Halobacteriales archaeon QS_9_67_15
CCCCCCCGCCAGTACGCGCTCGACCGCGTCGTCTATCGTGCGATTGCCGGTCTCGTAAACCACGACTGAACGCTCGGTTGACTGGCCCTAATAGCTTCTGGTGGTTACGAGGGTCGTGTTTAGTTGAGCGTGAACAGTGAGGCGGGAGAATTTCTCGGTGCCTATGCCAGAAATCGCCCGCCTCAGCGGTCATAGAGAGTGGATCGATTTGGATCTTGTGGAGCGCGAACGGACACCCGAGCCGGCGATGGCGCTGGGTATTCAATCGCATTTAGCGGGGTTGTCGCTGTCGAACGCCGTCGAATTACTCGCTACCCTGGGTGTCCAGCGCAGTCGGAAAGCGATCCACGACTGGGTGCAGAAAGCCGATCTACAGCCCGACGCGGGTCAGAGCCCGAATCACGTCGCGCTTGACGAGACCGGATTCGGACCAATGATCAGCAATACTGGCTGTATGCCGCCGCTGATCCGGCGACGAATCACCTGCTTCACGTGCGATTGTTCGCGACAACCACGACAGCACTCACCGAGATGTTCCTCCAGGAACTCCGCGAGAAACACGACGTCGAAACTGCCGTGTTTCTCGTCGATGGCGCCCAGCATCTCCAAACTGCACTCCGCCGAGCAGGGCTCCGATTTCAAATGCGTCGCCACGGAAATCGGAACGCTGTCGAACGGATCTTCCGCGAACTCAAACGCCGAACCTCGTCGTTCTCGAACTGTTTCAGTCACGTCGACACAGAAACCGCCGAATCATGGCTCCAAGCCTTCGCTCACTGGCACAATTCTATTAACTAAACACGATGTACGGCACGGCGCGCGGTCCGGTCAACCGACTAGTAGTTTCGACAGCCGGTCCGCTAGCCCCTCCTCCTCGCCGAGTTTGAGGTAGTACGCGTCGCCGCCGTCCTCGTAGTAGTTGTCGATGCGGCGCTCGATGGTGAAGCCGATGTGCTGGTAGAATCGGAGCGCGTCGCGGTTCGTCGTCCGCACGTGACAGGTGACCGAACTGTAGTCCTCGGCCACGCGAGCGACGAGCGCCTCCCCGAATCCTTCCCCCTGGTAGTCGCTGTCGACGGCGAGAAAGAGGATATAGCCGTCGCGGCGGACGGCGGAGAACCCCACGAGTTTGCCCCGGTCGGCGCGGTCGACGAAGAGATAGACGGTCGAGCGCTTGTACGCGTTCTCGAAGAATCCGCGGCGCTGTCGCAACACGCCATCTCGTTCGCGGATGCGCTCTTTGAGTTGCCAGGCCTGCTCGACGTAGTCGGTATCTCCTGGGTCGACGACTCGTCGCTCGACGTTGACGCTCACTACCGCTTCTGTAGCACATAAACGACTATAATTCCATCGGCGTGCGTCCCGCCCTGCCCCGTGACCGCCGACCTACCGGTCCCGGAAGCCTTTCGTCCGACCGCACGCAGACTCGCGTATGGTACTGCTCTCGTCCGGGCAGGCCCCCACCTCCGGCGAATCGCGGGTCCCTGTCTCGACGAAGCTCAGGCAAGTGTTACTCACGGGTGCGGCGCTGACGATCCCGCTGCTCATCACCGTCATGATACTCGCTTTCGTCGTCAACTTCATGCTGCGGACGATCCGTCCCGCCGTCACCTTCGTCACCGCGCGCTACGGGATCGGTGCGGACCTGCCCTCGTATCTGATGGAGACGCTCGCGGTGTTCACGCTCGTCGCGCTGGTCTTCGTGGTCGGACTCGTGGCTGAGACGCGGTCGGGCGACGAACTCGAACGGGTGTTCGACACCGCGATGGCGCGGATCCCCGGCGTCGGCTCGCTCTACACCAGTTTCAACGAGATGACGGACCTCCTGCTCTCGAACGACACACAGAGCTTCCGAGAGGTGAAACTCGTCGAGTTCCCGCACTCGGAGTCGTACTCCATCGCGTTCGTCACGGCGAACTCGCCGCCGACCATCGGGGACGCGACCGGCCACGACGGCATGATGACGCTGTTCATGCCCCTCGCGCCGAACCCTGTGATGGGTGGGTACGTCGTCCACGTGCCACAGGACCGCGTCTACGACATCGATATGACTGTCGAAGAGGGGATACAGTCTATCGTCACCAGCGGCGTGGCGACCGGCGACTCCGACTCGAAGGAGTACTCCGGCCAGTTGGTCGACTTCCAGACCATCCGGGAACAGGCACGCGACGGCGTCGAGGGGCTCGGTGCGTGGGGGAGCCGGACTGTCGACGACCTGATACGGATTACTGTAGATAGTTTCACAGCGGCCGACGTATTCGGTTCATCAGACACTCGAAACCGGGATTTCATTCTAACTGGCGGTAAAAAAACTACAATAATCCGTATGAGTGACATCACCGGCGACGCCGCCGGCGACATCCGCGAGCAGGCCTACCGGGAGTTCGCGGCGATCCACCCCGACCTCGACGAATCGGCGGTGGACGACGAGGAAGCGGTCCGTCACTACATGCTCGAAGAGTTCGAAGACGGTGACGGGAGAGAGAGCACCAGCGGGAGCAGCCCTACGAACGGCGACGCGCCGGACAGTAGTCGACCCGACGGGACGGTGACGACGCGTGAGCTTCGACCTCCGCGAACACACGGCAGACGTGGCAGTCGAGGCCGAAGCCGCGTCGCTCGGCGGGGTCTTCGGAGCGGTCGCCGAGGGGATGGCGGCGGCGATGTGCCACGAGATCCCGAGCGATGGCGGTGAGCGATTCGACCTCTCGGTGACCGCCGAGAACCGCGAGGCGCTCCTGTTCGACTACCTCGACGAACTCATCTACGAACGGGACGTTCGCGGCGTCCTCCCGGTCGACAACGAAGGCACCGTCACGGAATCAGGTGGCGAGTGGCGCCTCAGGGGGTCGGCCCGCGGGATCCCGCTCGGTCGCGTCGACGCTCGCGACCTCAAGGCCGTCACCTACTCCGAGATGGACCTCTCGGAGACCGCCGACGGCTGGCACGCGTACGTCGTCTTCGACGTTTAGCGCCCTTTCTAACTGTTTTTTCGTGACGCTGTAGTGTTTATGCTCGCCCGGCGGCTAGAGTCAGGTATGAGCGAACTGGAGCGTCGAGTGGTGCTGGGGAGTGTCCTGTGGGCGCTCGCAGTGGCGCTGCTCGCCGGGCGAGTGAGCGCGCACGTCGACTACGTCACGGACCCGCCCGCCGCGACACGGGACGCGATCGAGTTCGCCGTCGAAGTCCTCTCGGACCCACTGAACGCGGCGCTGGTCGGCGGCGCCACCCTCGGTGTCGTCGGCCTCCTGACCGCGCTCCTCGTTACGAGACCGCGGATCCCCGATATCGACGCGCTCCGCGCGGCGCTCGACTCGTACCGAGAGTACGTCCCGTGGATGCTCCGCCTGAGCCTCGGCCTCCCGCTCGTCGGAGCGGGCTTCGCAGGGTACTTCTTCAGCCCGGCGGTCCCCGTCGAGGCGCGTCTCTTCCAGGTCGCGGTCGGCTTCCTGCTGCTGTTCGGACTCGCGACCCGCGCGGTGGCCGCGGTCGGCCTCGTGACATATCTCGCGACACTCGTGTTCAACCCGGAGCTCGTCCTCGCCATCGAGTACGTCCCGGGCTTCCTCGCGGTGATCCTGGTCGGGAGCGGTCGACCGAGCGCGGACCACATGCTCGGACAGGTCGCCGGCACGCCCGGGACCGTCTACGGTCGGATCGACCCCGTCCACGGTGTCGCCGAGCGATTCGCCGCCCGGATCGAGCCCTACGAGCGCTACGTCGCCACCGTCCTCAGAGTCGGTCTCGGTGTCGCGTTCGGGTATCTCGGGCTCGTCGAGAAGCTCGCGAACCCGTCCCGGGCCGTGCAGGTCGTCGCGAAGTACGACCTGACGAGTGTCGTCCCCGTCGACCCCGGACTGTGGGTCCTCGGCGCTGGCCTGACGGAGGTCGGTGTAGGCCTCCTGCTCGTCGTCGGGTACTACGCCCGCGGGGCCGCCGCGGTCGCGTTCACGATGCTCGTGCTGACGCTGTTCGGACTGCCCGACGACCCCGTCCTCGCGCACATCACGCTCTTCGGCATGATATCGGCGATCTTCACCCTCGGCGCCGGCCCGCTCTCGCTCGACGCGCGGCTCACGGCGAGCGAGGACCGCCGCGAGTCGCGTGAGGAGACAGCACCGGCGGCGGACTGATACGGATTATTGTAGATTATTTCCGGATAGCGCTGACCCCGGGGTCGGCGCGTACCGGTAAATCGCTACAATAATCCGTATGAGAGACCGGCGCTCGGTGCCGACCGCTCCGCCCAACTGTCGCGGCCACAGCGAAACCTATTCCGGCGCGCCCGGCGGAGAGTCGAGTATGACTACCTACGAAGCGGACGGCATCACCCTAAAGAAGGTCCGGGACTGCGTCTGGGAGATCCCTCAGGAAGGGGGGATGAACCGACCGGCGCGCGTCCTCGCGAGCGAAGACCTGCTCGACGAGATCAGCGACGACAAGACGCTCCGGCAGCTGAAAAACGCCACGCACCTCCCCGGCGTCCGGAAGTACGCGGTCTGCATGCCCGACGGTCACCAGGGGTACGGGTTCCCCGTCGGCGGCGTCGCGGGCATCGACGCGGAGAACGGCTGTATCTCGCCAGGAGCCGTCGGCTACGACATCAACTGCTTACCAGGTGGCGCGGAGGTTCAACTGTCGTTCGGACGGCGCATGGAACTCCAGAACATGGAGAGACGTTTCGAGGAAGAGCGAGCGATGGTCGCAGACGGCGACAGTATAGTCCCGTCGGATATCCGTCTGTTCACGAAATCCGACGAGAAGCCGGTGTACGAAGTCGAGACGGCGACTGGCTATCGTATCGAAGCGACCGCGGACCATCCGTTTCGCACTTCCGACGGGATGACCGAGTTAGACGACCTCTCTGTCGGAGACGATGTCAGAGTCCATCCGTTCGAGGGTATCGACCACGAGGACCCATCGGAGTGTACGATACTGACGAGAGACGACCTCGAAGACGAGAACCCTCAACTTGTCCGGGTTCTCGAAGACCGCGGCGTATTACCCCTCTCCTCGACGGACGACAAGTTCAATCACCTGTTGAAGATACTCGGTTTCTTCCTCGGTGACGGTTCCTACGGCGGGCCGGGACAGGTCCGGTTCTCCGCCGAACCCGAAGACCTCGAACAGGTACGAAGCGACGTCGAGAGGATCGGGTTCAAGCCGTCCAAAATTTACGAACGGGATCGGAATCACGGGATCAACGGGAGCGAGTTCGAGCGGACGGAGTACAGTTTCAAGACAACCTCGAAGGCGTTCCGACGACTTCTCGTCGGATTTCGTGAACAGACGGATATCCGACGGGACTATATTGTCTCCGTCTGCGACCATCGCTCGCTCTTCCTCGAAACGTCTCTCCATGCTCTGGAGTTCCATGCGCCGTCCGAACGACAGTTGAACCTCC